>MPMT01000010.1 GCA_002238645.1 Alphaproteobacteria bacterium bin52
ATTCCGAAGACACAATCCAGACACCGAAAACACGGTCCCAACAGAGCCCGTCCTGCGCCATGGTGACCACCAACAAAGGCAGACACCATCACGCGTGTACTTCACGGCACACCCAACAAACCAATCCCGAGAACACACACTCCGCTCACCAGTACCGGAACACCAGATGCGCCGCTGCGATACGACGGACTGATCATCATGACCTCACACCTCGGGCCACAACGCCGTCCGCGCATCCCTTCCTCTACATCACAATGTCAAACAACAGGACCGCACTCACTGGGCGCGGCGCGAACCAGCAGTTCTACATGGCACGCAGGGTGAAGGCAAGCCTCATGATGGGCACGGCTCGCATCCCCGCTACAGGTCCCGGTTGAAGTCGTCGAGCATCCGTGCAACCTGGCTCTCCTCGCCGAGTTCCAGGATCGCCTCGGCGCTGCGGCCCGCCGACTTCAGGCAGGTGACCCGAACGCGCTGCTTCACCCGGGGAACGCTCTTGCTGGTCATCGAGAGTTCGCGGACCCCGAGACCGAGCAACAGCGAGGTGAAGCGGGGGTTACCGGCAATTTCACCGCACACGCTCACCGGCTTGCCCGCACGGTTCGCCGCGGAGACGGTCATCCGGATGAGCCGCAGGACCGCCGGGTGGAGCGGATTGTAGAGAGGTGCGACCTGTTCGTCGCCGCGATCGATCGCCAGCGTGTACATGGTGAGGTCGTTGGTTCCGATCGCAAAGAAATCAATCTCCCGCGCCAGTGCCTCGGCGATGAGTGCGGCGCCGGGCACCTCGATCATCACTCCGAGCGGCGGGATCGCGACCGGCGACCGGTCCTTGATGCGGGCGGCAACCTCGCAGACGATCTCCCGGACTTCGCGCACCTCATGCACGCTCGAGATCATCGGCAGCAGGAGCCGCACCGGCCCGTGGGCGGCAGCGCGAAGGATTGCGGCAACCTGGATGTGAAAAAGCTCCGGGTGGCGAAGCGACAGCCTGATCGCCCGCATCCCCAGCATCGGGTTCGCTCCCTCGGACCTGCCCTGGTGGACTCCGTAGACCTGCGATTCACCACCGGTATCGAGCGTACGGATCGTGACCGGCCTTCCCTTCATGCCGTCGACGACCGAGCGAAGCAGCGCGTACTGCTCGTCTTCGCCGGGCGGCACGTCCCGGTTCATGAACATGAACTCGGTCCGCAGGAGGCCAACGCCTTCCGCCCCGCTCTCGAGCGCGGTGTCGACATCGCGGGCAAGTTCGATGTTGGCCTGCAGTCCGACAATGGTCCCGTCTGTGGTTTCCGCCGGCAGTGAACGCAGGCGTGCCAGCTGTCGGCCAAGCCGACGCTGCGCTGCGGACCTGCGCCTGTACTCGGCCAGAACCGCCGCGTCCGGGCGCACCAGTACGAGACCCTCCTCGCCGTTGACGACGATCCGGTCATTCGTGCGAACGGTGTCCATGATCCCCGCAACCCCGAGGACGGCGGGCAGTCCCATGGACCTTGCCAGGATCGCCGTGTGGCCCTCCGGGCCTCCCGAGGCGGTCACGATCGCTGCCACATGTTCCGGGTCCAGCAGGGCGATGTCAGCCGGGCTGAGTTCATCCGCCACCACCACCACGCCCTTCGGAAGCCCGGCGACCCGGGGAGACGGGGCCCGCACGAACTGGCGGATGATCCGGGACCCCACGTCGCGGACATCGTGGACCCTGGCCGCGAAATACGGATCCGCAATCCCCTCGAAACCGCGTGCAATGTCACTGATGACCAAGCTGACCGCCGCCTCGGCGTTGATTCGCTCCTCCCGGATCCGGCTCTTGACCCCGGCCACCATCCGGTTTGATGCCAGCAGGGCAAGGTGGGCGTCGAGCAGGAAGCCGAGTTCCTCGCGCGCGGACGCGTTCAGGCTCTCGCCCTTGCTCCTGAGTTCCGCCACCTCGGCTCTCGCCCGGTCGAGAGCATCGGCAAACCGCCCGGTCTCGCGCGAGACGGCGCGATCCGGGATACGGTATTCGGGTACGTGCGCGAGACCGGAGTCGATGACGTGCACCGAGCCGACGGCAATTCCGGCCGACACACCCACACCGCTGAATTCCTGCCCGCCCGACGCCGCCCCTGCATCGGGATCACGCGCGTCACTCTTCATCGAACTTGTTCTCGACCAGCTGTACCATCCGGCAGACCGCATCGGCAGCATCAGGACCGCGCGCAGTCAGCCGTATGACAGACCCCGTGGCAGCCGCAAGCATCATCAGCCCCATGATCGAACGGCCCGACACGGTCTCGCCATCCTTCGAAACCTCGATCTCGCTTTCGAACAGGTTCGAGAGCTTCACGAACCGGGCGGCTGCGCGTGCATGCAGCCCACGTCGGTTGAGGATCGTGACGCTTCGTTCATGTACCGGGCCCGGTGGTCCGATCACGACGGCTCCCTCAGGACTTCGGATGCAACCTTGATGTATTTCTGTCCGGCGTTCGTGACTTCCCGGACCACATCCTCCAGGCACTCGTGTTTTCCAAGGCTCGCGAACCGGACCAGCATCGGCAGGTTGACCCCGGCAATGACCTCCACCCGGTCGCGCTCCATGATCGATATGGCCAGATTTGACGGTGTGCCCCCGAACATGTCGGTAAACACGATCACCCCCGCACCGCGATCGACCTCGTTGATGGACTTCACGATGTCGTCGCGTCTCTGCTCCATGTCGTCCTCGGGCCCGATGCAGACCGTCGCTGTCTGTTCCTGGGGACCAACGACATGTTCCAGGACTTCGCGGAGACCGTCCGCCAACAATCCGTGGGCCACGACGACCATGCCAACCCGTACCGATTTGTCTGATTCAGCCATGGACATGTCCACTCCCTGCGATCCGGGAGCCACCCCTCGGCGGGGACCCGGTGACACAGATCAGAACGCGCACGCAACCCGTATCACGAAGGGCTGGACCGCGCGCCGGGCAAGACCCCGAACCGGACCTTCGCTACCGCAGACGCCTCGAATGGCGCAAGGCGCAGGAGCGGGACCGTGATTCCAAGGTACCGGCAGGACGCAGGCTCCGGAAGCCGGGGGATCTCTTCAGGTTCGACCAGGTCGCATACCGCGACAAGCTCGGCACGATCAAGCGAAGGTGCCGGGCATATCCCCACTCCCCGGATCTCGATCTGACCGGCTATGGCTTCCGGGCATCGCGCGATGAGCTGTTCATCGTGACGCTCGAGAATCGTGCGGTCGTCCGCGACCAGTCTCCCGCCCCGCTCAATGAGACGCAGGGCGAGATCCGACTTTCCCGACCCGGCCGGCCCGCGAAACAGAACGGCCCTCCCGTCGACGGCGACGCAGGTTCCATGTACCGTGCAGTTCATCCCGCTCCCTTGCCCGACCGGTCCGGCGCCCGTGGATGGCGCACGACAAACCGCACTCCCGTTACCGTTTCATCCGTACCAGTCACATTTTCCGCGTGTATTGTTCCGCCAAGCGACCTGATGATCTCCCGACAGCCTGCCAGACCGATGCCGTGATGGCTGTGCTCCGGTTCGCCCGGCCGAATGGACCGAAACGGATCGAAGATCCTTTCCATGTCTTCCTGCTCGATGCCCGTGCCGCTATTCTCTACCGAGATGCGAACAAATTCCGGTTCCTTGAAGAACACCATACGGAGTGCGCCCCTTTCTTCAACAAAATTCTGCGCATTCGCTACCAATTCGTCAAAAATCATGTCAAAGAATCGCCAGCATGTACATAACTGTACCCCAGACATGTCATCCGCCTCAATTACAGAAAATGACACCCTGTTCATTTTCGTCTTGTTGAGACGATACAGTTCAATCCATTGTGTGACAGTTCTTGTTTCACGTTCCTCCGCATTTATATCTGCCTCCAGGGACTCAAAACTCACGACCCTCTCGGCTATGCGCCTCATGTTGTTCAAGGATGCCTTGAGCCGATTGATGTTCCTGCCTGCCCTTTCGTAATCCTTGTGCCCGATATCCTCTTCCACCAGCTCGGTGCAAATGGCCATACCCTCGATCGGGGACTTGAAGCTGTGAAACAGGGTGCTCGCGTACATCTTCCTGCGCTGAATCCTGCCCTCGAGTTCGCTGGTCATGTCCGCCAGTGACCTGGCCAGCACGCCAATTTCGTCCGGACGTTCCGCCACGGTCTTGAACACTCTCGCCCGGTCCGGCGCGTTCTGAGTTTCCAGCGCTGCGCCCGCCAGTTCGTGAAGCGGATGCGCAATCGTACGCGCCAGATACAATGCCAGAACTCCAAAACACACGACAATGAGCAGGAATCCCCCCACCGTGATGCTGAGGAACACACGGGAATACGGTTCGATCTTCAATTGTTCCTTGATCAACAACACATGGCCAACTGTCTCAGAATCGTTTATCAGAACAGGATGGTAGAACAGATCAACTGGTTGATCATTTATTTTGTACTCATGCCAAATTGCACCCGACTCATTTTGATGTGTCACATAGGGTACACCTTTTCTGATCTCAGGGCAGTTGTTCCCTGGTTCTTCTTCCGGAGACGGAAACGGGAGCAGCAACGCAGCTGGAACCGGTGGTGGTGCATGTCGAGGAATGTGATTCAGCCAGTTTTCCGCGCCTTCACTCACTCTGATTGTTTCTACATTCCAACTCGTCTGCACCTTGTTAAATGTTCTGCCATTTCTATATTCAATTACATTTAATTGATATGGTACATTATTCGTAGACTTTATTGCCTTGGTTTCATGTCCTGTTTCCATCCGGAAGCGGTCGGGAAGCACTCCGTGCACGCTCGTCCGGACCCGCGGGCCCGAGAACGTCATCAGGACAGCACCATACCCTTCGATGAACCGGCCCCACGCAGCCGGGGCCCTGCCCCTGAGGACTTGCATCACGTGATAGTGGCCTGACGCTTCCCTGCTGCCGGGTTCGGGCGGGCGTGGCCGGGACTTCCGCGTCAGCAGCCCTCCATGAGCATCGTAGATGCAGACAGTGGTCGGAACGCCTCCGGTACCGACCTCACCCCTGGTGTGCTCACTGCTGCGGAACCTCTCCTCGGCAAGGAACCGGCCCACGGCATCGGCAATCCCGCTTACCGTTCCGGCATGAAGTCTGCTTGCTCCTTGCCCGCCCGGATCAGGATCCGATGCAAAGGTGTCGGCGACAAGCTGCGCGATGAACCTGGCGGAATCCTGGTTTCTGCGCAGCGCCTCTTCCCTCTCACCAGGCTGAAGCACTACGAATGCGAGCATGGCGCAGAGGAAGAGCGTGACCGGAACCAGTGCGGTCAGGACGAACTTGTGGGAAACGCGTGCGGTCTTCAGCCACGACGTGCCAGCATTCACAACCGATCGGGCGTTTCGAAGAATTCCTGCACGTTCTGCCATGTGCTCTTTCATGTCGTGCTCAGCTCACAGACAGTATAACATGTACCTTTATTTTATCCACTTATAACCCTGAGCATGAACAGTCTTTATTTTATCAAACTCCGGGTCAACATTTACAAATGCCTTCCTGATTCTCTTCATGTGATCCTTGATGTGATTGTTGGAGTTCGCCATTCGTCCTGGTCCCAGGGCTTCGGCAAGCTGGCTCCGTGAGAGGGTGTGATCCGGATACCGCGCAAGTGAATGGACGATCTGGTAGGCGTCCGGAGTCAGAGCGACATGTTTTCCTTTCCACGTTACACTTCTGTCATCCTCCTGCAGTATCAATCCCTCAACTTGCAACACCTTGTCTTTGGTTGTTCTTACAGTTGTTTCGACTAATCCCTTCCTGTGTCGAACAATCAATGATGATGCCATGTCTCTTATGGATTTCAACGAGGTTTCCTTTGGAACAAATGACAAGGAGTAACTTCTAAACTCTTCCGCCCTCAATTCTCTATCAAATTCACTCTCAATAATTGTCGGCATGGGATTGAAGCTGGGATCCTTCGGAACATGCGTGTTTGCACCACTGTCAATAGATCTCTGATGGTATTCGAGATCCGTATAGGCTGACAGTGCCATGATTGGAGCATTACTCTTTGTTCTATAGTATTTAATGAGTTTGTATCCGCTGTCAGGTTCATCCAGCCAAATATCCTGAATGATCAAATCAATTCCGGTGTACGTTTGATTGAATGTTTCTTTCGCATCCTTGTAAAACTTGCACTCCAGGACCTCGTAGCCCATGCGGCACAACCCTTCAGCCAATGGAATACGAAAATCTGCCGAGTCATCAACCAGCAGAATGCACCCCTTGTCGCCTGACCGAGCCATGGTGATCTCCCCGTCGAGACCAGGTTCCGCGCTCGATACTCTGCCATGAAAGTGGCAAGTGAGCCCGGCCTGCTGCCACAATTGTCGCCGCGTGCACCGGGTTGTCCCGTTGGCTCGGGGTCACCGACGCGCGTGTGTCACGGGCCACGCTGTCCGGACCCGGAGCCCGTGCGGGCCCGAGGCTGCCCTCCCTCCGCATCGACCTTCCGTCAGCGGTTGATTTTCGTGCGCCGATAAACCAAACAGTCACATTCGCGCGAACGATCCGGTACCCTCGCAGCGCGACAGTCTGTTGTGGAGGATACCATACCATGGTCCGCGAACCCGCCGACCGCGCGCCTTTGGCAACGCACGGGCTGTTCGACCTTGCGCGCGTCAATCGCAATCTGTCACTTCCGGCACTCTACCAGCATGCGATCCGGCGCAACGAGGCCACTGTCGCGCCGGGCGGAGCCCTTGTCGTCAATACCGGCGAACATACCGGTCGCTCGCCCCGTGACCGCTTCATCGTCAGGACCCCGGGGGTGGACGGGACCATTGACTGGGGTGCTGTGAACCAGCCGCTCGAACCCCGGGTCTTCGACGACATGCACAGGCGGGTGGCTGCGCATTTCGCCGACCGGGAAGTCTTCGTGCAGGACTGCATCGCCGGTGCCGACCCGTCCTACGGCATCCGGGTGCGCGTCGTGACCGAACTGGCGTGGTGCGCACTGTTCTCGCGCAACATGTTCATCCGGCCGCCGACAGGAGATGCCGCCGGGGCGGAGCCGGACTTCACCATCCTGCACGCCCCCGGTCTGCGGGCCCGGGGACAGTCCGACGGCCTCAACTCCGAGACCTTCATCCTGATCCATCTCGAGAAGCGCCTGGTGCTGATCGGCGGCACCGGATATGCCGGTGAGATCAAGAAATCCATCTTCGGTATTCTGAACTACCTGCTTCCCGACCGGAACGTACTGCCGATGCACTGTTCGGCCAATGTCGGGCTCCGGGGTGATACCGCCATCTTCTTCGGCCTGTCAGGAACCGGCAAGACCACCCTGTCGGCCGACAGCAGCCGCAGGCTGATCGGCGACGACGAGCACGGTTGGTCGGAATCCGGCGTCTTCAACTTCGAGGGCGGCTGCTACGCAAAGGTGATCAACCTCTCCGCAGAGGCCGAGCCCGAGATCTACGCGACCACCTCACGGTTCGGCACCGTGCTCGAGAACGTGGTGTTCGATTCGGTCACCCACGAACTCGATTTCGCCGACAATTCGCTGACCGAAAACACACGGGCCTGCTATCCGCTCGATTATGTCGGGAACACGGCCGACGGGTCCGGCGATCATCCCCGCAACGTCGTCATGCTGACCGCAGACGCCTTCGGGGTACTGCCGCCGATCGCCCGCCTGTCACCGGAACAGGCCATGTACCACTTCCTGTCCGGCTACACCGCCCGTGTCGCCGGAACGGAACGCGGTCTCGGTCGCCAGCCCGAAGCCACCTTCTCAACCTGTTTCGGTGCTCCGTTCATGCCAAGACAGGCAACGGTCTACGGCGAGATGCTGCGCCACAGGATCGCGGAGCACGGAGCAACCTGCTGGCTGGTCAACACCGGATGGTCCGGGGGCAAGGCCGGAGACGGCGGCCGGCGCATGCCGCTCGGGTACACACGGGCCATGGTCCGGGCCGCCCTTGACGGCGTTCTCGAGACGGTGCCGATCCGCGAGGACCGGCGTTTCGGTCTCCAGATACCCGAACACTGTCCCGATGTCCCGGAAGGGATTCTCCAGCCACGAGCCGCATGGCACGACAAGTCACACTACGATGTGACGGCAGCAGACCTCTGCAGCCGGTTCATCGAGAACTTCCGGCCGTTCGAGAACCAGGTCAGCGAAACCGTGCGCGCGGCCGGTGCCCGCGCCGTCTGACTGCACGCGACCCTCCGGCAGCGCGGCCCTCCCCCCTCCTCAGAAGGGACCTGCACATGAACGGTGCCGAATCACTCGTCCGCACACTGGTGCGAAGCGGCATAGACACCAGCTTCACCAATCCCGGCACATCGGAGATGCACTTTGTCGCCGCGCTTGATCGCATTGGCGGCATGCGGTGCGTCCTCGGCCTGTTCGAGGGGGTGGTGACGGGCATGGCCGACGGCTACGCCCGCATGATGGACCGCCCGGCCGCAACCCTGCTCCACCTCGGTCCGGGCTTCGGGAACGGCATCGCCAACCTGCACAATGCCCGCAAGGCGCATTCGGGCATCGTCAATATTGTGGGTGATCACGCCACCTATCACGTCCGCCACAACGCGCCACTGACTGCCGATATCGAAGGCCTGGCCAGGCCTGTTTCCCACTGGATCCGGACGTCACCGTCGGCCCGTGATGTTGCGCGCGACGGTGCACGGGCGGTGCAGGCCGCGCGGACGGGAGCAGGGCGGATCGCCACGCTGATCCTGCCGGCCGATACGGCGTGGAACGAGGCCGGGAGCGATGACCCGGCACCCGTGCCGGTCCCCCGGCGGACCGGTGCCGCGGCCGACGCGATCAGGACCGCCGCGGGCGCGCTCGCATCGGGCGAGAACACCCTCATCCACATGACGGGACGGGCCCTGCGCGAGGACGCGCTCAGGCTGGCCGGACAGATCCGCAGCAAGACCGGATGCAGGCTCTCCTGCATGACGGCAAATGCGCGATGGCAACGCGGAGCCGGGCGGGCGTATGTCGAACGCATCCAGTATCCGGTCGACGTGGCTCTTCGCCAGTTGCATGACGTCCGGCACATCATCCTTGTCGGAACCGATGCTCCGGTTGCCTTTTTCGCCTACCCGGACCGTCCGAGCGTGCTGGTACCCGAGGGCTGCCGGGTGCACCGCCTGGCCGACATCAACCACGACCACCTGGCTGTGCTGCAGTCCCTCGTTGACGAACTCGACGCGCACGACGCGCCCGAGCTCGAGAACCGCGATCCTCCTGACCTGGCAACCGGCGCCCTGACGACGGAAGCGATCGCACGCGCGCTGGGACACCACATGCCGGAAAACGCGATCCTGGTGGACGAGTCCGTCACCTCCGGTCGCGGTTTCATGCCCTTTACCCGCAACGCGGCTCCCCACGACTGGCTGGCGCTGACCGGCGGGTCGATCGGCTACGGGCTTCCGTGCGCCACCGGCGCCGCCCTCGCCTGTCCTGACCGGAAGGTGATCTGCACCGAGGGCGACGGATCGGCGATGTATACGATCCAGGCCCTGTGGACGCAGGCTCGCGAAGGGTGCGACGTGGTGACAATCCTGTTCAACAATCGCAGCTACGCGATACTGAAGGGCGAACTCGCCAACGTCGGTGCCGGAAACCCCGGGCGCACCGCCCTCGACATGCTCGACCTCGACCGCCCGGATCTGGACTGGTGCCAGCTCGCCGGTTCCATGGGAGTACCCGCGACCCGGGCGACGACCGCCGAGGAGTTCAATGGCCAGATGGCACGCGCAGTCGCCGAACCGGGTCCGCGGCTGATCGAGGTTGTCCTGTAGTGGACGGCCACTGCGAACCGCTTCCATGCGGCAATGATGTCCGACCAGCGACGCAGGCGGAAAAGCCGGGATCCGCTGCCCGCGGCAGGCGGCTCAATGGCGATAGTCGGGCTCGAGCCGGTCAAGCACCCTGCGCAAGGCCGTGAAGTGACGATCGGCAATCTTGGGCGCCTCGGCCGCAAACTGCTGGCGTGAAACCGCCCTGATCCGGTCCGACACCCGCCGCAGCGGCCCGCCCTGCGCTCGCGCCAGAACCTGGAACATTGCGGCGCGCTCGAGGTAGTAGAGGTCGTTGAACGCATCGGCGACCGTCGGACCGGTCACCACGACACCGTGACTGGCCATGAACAGGATGGTGCCGTTTCCCAGTTTCCGGGCCAGCCGGTCGCCCTCGTCGGTGGACAGCGCCAGCCCGGTGTAGTCATCGTCGTAGGCAATGCGTCCGTCGAACAGCAACGCGTTCTGCTCGGCCATCTCGAGCCTGCCGTCCTCGATCAGGGTGATCGATGTGGCATAGGGCATGTGGGTGTGGAGCACGCAGGCCGCATGGGGCGCTCCGACATGAATACGGCTGTGAATGCAGAAAGCGGTATCCTCAACCGTGTTCTCGCCCTCGAGCACGGCGCCCGTCTCATCGCACAGGACCAGCGAAGACGCGGTGACCTCCGACCAGTGCCAACCGTACGGATTGATCAGGAAGCGGTTGCCGCGTACGACGCCGTCGCTGTCCGGCACCACCAGGGAAAAGTGATTGTCCACACCCTCGTGCAGGTTCAGCCTCGCCGCCCAGCGCAACGCACACGCAAGGTCAACCCGCAGGTGTTCGAGATCGGCATTCACGGGCCTGAACCTCCCCTTGACCAGAACCGACGGTTCAATCCCTTCGGACGGTCCAACGGGCTATTCGGCTGCAACCGCAGTCACGTTGCCCACGGCCCCCGACGCGACCACGCGGTCGAACTCGGCCCCGGAGTATCCCAGCACCTCGCCCAGGACTTCGGCCGTGTGCTCGCCGAGCAGCGGTGAACGGACAACCTCGGCCTCGCTGTCAGAAAGCTTGATCGGACAGCCAACCGTCAGGTAGGGGCCACGTTCCGGATGATCCACCTCGACGATGGTACCGGTTTCCCGAAGCGACGGTTCCTCCGACAGTTCCTTCATCGACAGGATCGGACCGCACGGAATGTCCAGCGGATTGCACGCATCCATCACCTCGAACTTGGTCCGGGTGCGTGTCCACTGCTCGATCCGGTCGAAGACCTGCGGGATCTTGTCGAGACGGGCCGCCGGCGTTGCGTACTCCGGATCGTCCTTCCAGCCCGGCTCGCCGATCAGATCACAGATCCGGCCCCAGGCGGCCGCCTGGGTAATGAAGTAGACATAGGCATCAGGGTCGGACTCCCAGCCCTTGCACTTGAGAATCCACCCTGGCTGTCCGCCCCCGGAATCATTGCCGGCGCGCGGCGTTGCCTCACCGAACGGTATGCCCTGGCCAAACTGGCTGTATTCCTTGAGGGGACCGCATTCCAGGCGCTGCTGATCCCGCAGCTTCACGCGGCACAGGTTGAGGACACCGTCCTGCATCGCGGCAAGGACCTTCTGGCCCCGACCGGTCTTCTCGCGCTGGAACAGCGCGGACACGATGCCGAGCGCCAGATGCAGACCGGTTCCGCTGTCACCGATCTGGGCTCCGGTCACCATTGGCGGACCATCAAGAAACCCGGTCGTCGACGCGGCGCCGCCAGTGCACTGGGCCACGTTCTCATAGACCTTGCAGTCCTCGTACGGACCGGGACCGAAGCCCTTGACCGACGCCAGGATCATGCGCGGATTGATCTGCTGGATACGCTCCCATCCGAACCCCATCCGGTCGAGTGCACCGGGTGCGAAATTCTCCACCATGACGTCACAGGCGCGAATCAGGCGTTCCAGCACCTCCTTGCCGGTCTCGTGCTTGGTGTTGATCTCGATCGAGCGCTTGTTGTGGTTCAGCATGGTGAAGTAGAGCGAGTCCGCCCCGGGAACATCGACCAGCTGCTTGCGGGTGGCGTCCCCGACCCCTGGCCGTTCCACCTTGATGACATCCGCTCCGAGCCATGCCAGCAGCTGAGTGCAGGTCGGACCGGACTGGACGTGTGTGAAATCCAGGATCCGTACCCTGTCCAGCGCCTTGCCCATCGCGACCTCCATCCTGTCTGCCACGCCCACGTACCGTCCCGGGTGCCTGTCTATACAGACCGCACCCGGCACTGGCAAACCTCCGCACGACACCGCACCGGCTTCCGCAGAATCAGGCGCCTTGCCACCGCCACACCCGACGGAAACGCTCGCCTCGTGGCGTCCGGGAACCCCCGTTCGGTCAGGCCGCCGCCCGTGCGTGCTGGGCCAGTCGCGGCATGATCTCCTCGGCTAGCATGGTCATCGACCGGCGGCAGAACACCGGATCATCCCACTCGTGCGCCATGGCGGTCAGGACACCGAACGGCCCGACGCGATCACGCAGGGCTACCAGCTTGTCCATCACCGTGCCGGGCGAACCGAAGGCGACCTGGGATTCGGCAATCTCGCTCCAGGTCACGTTGTCGGGATCGGGGTGATCATCCGGCGCGGCAAACCTTGCGATGCCGCGTGCACGAATGGAGCTCTCGAAATAACGGAACCAGAAGGCCATCGGGCCGTCGGGATCCAGCACGTAGTCCCGTGCCTCCTCGTCCGACTGTGCGACGACGATGCTGCGCGAAACCCGCCAGATCGACGGGTCCGGACGCCGTCCTGCCCGTTCGCACCCCTCGGCATACCGCTCCCAGTGGCTCGCCGTGTAGCGCGGCTGCAGGAAGGCCGCGCCCGAAATCGGAATCCACCCGTTTTCCCCGGCCATCAGTGCACTTCCGGATCCCGGAGACATGATTGAAATCGCGATCGGGGGATGTGGTTTCTGGTACGGCCTGATGAAGTGACCGACGCCGAACTCCGAGCGGTCCATGTCCTGTATCCGCACCGCCCACTGTTCTCCCGCACGGTCATACGGCGGTTCCTGCTGCCATATGGCCAGGATGTGCTCGATCGACTCGCGGACCAGGGCGCCGCGATCGGTGTCGCCGCCGACCTCGAAGAGCTCGACGTCGGAGGACAGGCTCCCGGTTCCGATCCCCATCAGGAACCGTCCGCGGGAGAGATGGTCGAACAGCGCGGCCTGCCCCGCGACCTGGGCCGGATGTTGATTGGGCAGGCAGAACACCCCGGTCCCGAGCTTGATGGTGCGGGTCTCGTTGAGCAGGGTCGCGAGGAATACGAGCGGTGCCGTGATCGGCTCGACCGTTGCACTGGCATGCTCGCCGATCCAGCACTCCTCGAACCCCAGCCTGTCCGCCAGGATGATGGTCTCGCGATCTTCTTCGAGAACCTGAGTCAGGTCCCTGGCCGGATCGTGCACCGGCTGCATGAATAGTCCCAGACGCATCGTCCTCTCCCTCGCGACATGGCCACACCGACCGGATAGTAGCGTATCACCCCGCCCGCTTCCACGCCGGTCGGTCGGAAGGCGCGCGTGTTGTGGTGAGCCCGGCGTGCGGACCGGATCAGGACAGCATCGGTCTGCCGCCACAAAACGCATTTCACCGGGTCGTCGGCCGCCTGACACCGGTCGTGTTCCGTCCCCAGGGCAGGGCCCTGTGAAAACAGGCGACGCAGACTGATCTGCCGTTCGTCACGCTGGAGAAATCGGACAGGGACTACTCTTTCGCGACACTGTGTGCCGACAACCCGGTCTCTCCGGCCCTGTTTCACCGGGAATCCCGGAACTCCGCGTCACCGGATGTCCCGCAATCCGGTCCGTCAGCCGGTTGGTGGCACCACACGAAGCAGGAAACGGATCACCGACTGCGCGAACAGGTCGTTCCTGTCGCCGGCCACCATGTGCGCCGCGTTCCCCACACGGGCGTACTCGGCATGCGGCACCTGTTCGAGGAAGGCGCGGGCACCCTCCTCGCTCAGCACGTCCGACATACCGCCACGGACCAGCAGCACCGGCAGGTCCAGGCTGTCGGCCGCGTCCGAGAGGCGCTGCCGGTACCCGGGGTCACCGACCTGGGACAGGCGGCGCGCCGGGTCCCAGTGCCAGACGTACTTTCCGTTCGCGGCCAGCCTGACGTTCTTCGCCAGTCCGTCGAGGGTGCGCGGGCGCTTGCGGTGCGGCTGGTATTGCGCGATCGCCTCGGCAACCTCCTTCAGACTGTCGAACCCTTCCGGCTTCTGGTCCATGAAGTGCCGAATCCTGGCGCGTCCGTCCGCCTCGATCCGGGGCGCAATGTCGACCATGACCAGGGCCCGTGCCTCGACCCGCCGCTCGCCGACAGCAACCAGGGCGGTGGCACCTCCCATGGACGCTCCCACCAGTACCGGGGGGAAGGTCTCCAGTTCACCGATCACGCAGCCAAGATCGGCAACCATCCGGTCGACGCCGTAGCCGTCCCTTCCCGCCCAGTCGGAATCACCGTGGCCGCGCGCGTCGAAGGCGATCGCGTGGTACCCCGCAGCTCCCAGCCGCTGACCGGCGCCCCGCCAGGAGTGCCGGGTCTGGCCGCCGCCGTGCATCAGGATCACCGGCGGGCCGTCCGGATTTCCCCAGCTGTCGGCTGCAAGACGAATTCCCCCGTGACCCGTCCACACGTGCCGGGGTTCCGGGGTTCCGGGCAACCGTTCGCCTGCGCTCATTGCGGTTCCTTCTCCGGTCAGGATCGAGCGCGCGAAGCTTGCCGCGAGTCCCCGCCACGTCAAGGGGCGTGACGCCACCCCGGACACTGGTTCATGATCCATCCAGGCGGCGCGGTGCGGAGCACCGGGATGTCGATCGGACAGAACGAGGGGGGGCCGCCGGGCAGGCACCCGGTTTCAGGGGCGCAGACAATGATCATCGACAGTATCGAAGCCGTGCCGCTACGCATCCCGCTTTCGCGGGACTTCGGCGGCAGTGTCTACACAGTGACGTCCCGGTGCACGGTGGTCACGCGGCTTCAGGTTCGCGATGGTCCGCTGGCCGAGATCTACAACGGTGACAATCGCAGTCACGGGGTCGGGATCGCAAGCCTGATCAACGACCGGCTTGCACCCCTGGTGACGGGCGGTGACGTGCGCGACTGGCAACGCCACGCCGCGCGCCTCGAAGCGGAGATACCCGGTGCCGCCATGTCTCCCGAACTGATGATGCAGGCCATCGCCTGCGTCGACTGCGCCATCTGGGATGCAGCCGCACGTTGCTACGAGACCAGCGTGTCACGGCTGCTCGGCGGTTACCGCCGGGAAATGCCGATCATTTCGATCGGCGGATACTACCAGGACGGCAAGACCGCGTCCGACCTCGCCCGGGAAATGCGTCTCCTGCGTGACCGCGGCATGGCTGGCTGCAAGGTGAAGGTCGGCGGGATGTCGCCTCAGGAGGATGCAGAGCGGGTAAGGGCGGCACGTGACGGCGCAGGACCCGACTTCATGCTCGCGGTCGACGCCAACCGAGGGTGGTCGTGGCGTGACGCCGCGCGGTTTGCCGGTCTCGTGGAGCATCTCGACATCGCCTGGTTCGAGGAACCCTGTCACTGGTTCGACGACATCGACGGCATGCGTGAACTGCGCGGACGGACCTCGATACCGATCAATGCCGGCCAGAGCGAAATCACCGGCCAGGCGATGCGCCGGCTGATCAACTCCGGCGCCGTCGACATGGTCAACAATGACGCTTCGGAGTCCGGCGGGGTGTCAGGCTGGTTGCGTGTCGCCGGACTGGCAAGACTTGCCGGTCTGACGATGACCCACCACGAGGAGCCACAGATCGCGCTCCACCTGCTGGCGGCACATCCTCACGGGTACTGCGTCGAGTGCTTTGCAGACCCGGAACGCGACCCGCTGTGGAACGGGATGCTCAGCACCGGACCGGAAATCGGCGACGGGGTCATCCGGCTTGTCGGTGAGGCCGGTTTTGGGGTGACGATCGATCCCGATGCGGTTACACGCTACAGAATATGAACGGGGACACCTGGCGCGGGGTGATGGTGGACAGGCAATGAGCATCTGGGGAAAGGTCATTGGCGGGGCGGCGGGGCTCGCACTCGGCGGGCCGATCGGCGCACTGCTGGGCGCCGTTGCCGGCCATGCCGTCGACCGGATGACCACGTCGCAGCCGGATGTCCCCGACGAGGAGGCATCGACCCACAAGGTCGCGTTCACCATCGGGGTGATCGTGCTGTCGGCAAAGATGGCCAAGGCCGATGGTGTCGTCACCCACGACGAGGTCAGGGCGTTCCGCGAGGCCTTCCACGTACCGGAAAGCGAGGCAGGCAACGTCGCCAAGGTCTGGAATCAGGCGCGTCGCGACGTCAGCGGGTTCGAAACCTACGCCAGGCAGATCGCGCGGCTGTTCAGCGCCGGCTCGCCGGTACTCGGGGAACTGCTCGTCAGCCTGCTGCACATCGCCAAGGCCGACGGGATCGTCCACGAGAACGAGCTTGCCTACCTGAAGCGCATCGCCGAGATCTTCGGCTTCGACCCCGACGCGTTCCAGAAGCTGCTCGCCATGCACGACGCTGCCCCCGACGAGGATCCCTACCAGGTGCTTGGAGTCACGACTCGCACCTCCGATGACGAGATCAAGGCCACCTACCGGCGCCTGATCCGCGAGCACCACCCCGACCGCCTGGTCGCGCAGGGCCTGCCGGAGGAATTTGTCCGCCAGGCAAACGACAGGATGGCGGCGATCAACGCAGCCTACGACAGGATCACGCGGAGTCGTTCCCTGGCGTGACGGTTCCGGGCCGTTCGCTGCGGGTGTGGCCGTCCCGCAGGAGCGCCCAGCCGCCACCTGCCCCGGTCCCGGAGTGACCGGAACGATGCCCGGGCCGGCAGGGGGAGCGACGCCGGGATCCTCCGCGGCCGGACCCCGTACCCGCATGCCCGGACAGTCTTGCCACGCGTCTTGACGACCGATCATGAACAAATCATGATCACAAAATGAACAATGATTGCCGGGTTTCATGCATGACATCGCTGCCGGCCGTGCCCCGGCGGATCCTGTATCTCTGGCTGCCGGGCCTGGCGCTCGAGCGGCTCGACACTGCATTCGGTGCCGGCCCGACAGTCATCGTGCATGGCGCGAGCGGCCGCCGCGAGGTCATCGCTGCCTGTCCCCTGGCACTGGCAGCCGGTATCACCCCGGGTCGGTCGGCCGCGGACGCCCGTGCCCTTGTACCGGGCCTGCACATGCTTCCGGCGGACCCGGATGGCCAGCGGGCAACACTCGAGACCCTCGCCGACTGGTGCGGCCGCTATTCTCCGACGGTGTCCACCGACCCGCCGGCGCAGATCCGCGGTGACGGCGGGATGTGGCTCGACGTGACCGGTTGCGCACACCTGTCCGGCGGCGAGACGGCATTGTGCCGCGATATCCATGCCCGGCTGACCGGGCTCGGCTGGACCGCCCGGATCGCTCTTGCCGACACCCCCGGTGCAGCCTGGGCAGTTGCCCGGTTCTCGAGCCCCGACCTGGTGGTGGTGCTCCCGGGCGCCCAGCGGGCCGCGATCAGCCCGTTGCCGGTCGCGGCACTGCGCCTGCCGGCAGAAACCGCCGAGGCCCTCGGAAAGGTCGGAATGCGCCGCATCGGAACCCTGTTCGAGGTTCCCCGTGCATCGATTGCCCCGCGTTTCGGCAGGGAGGTGACGCTCCGGATCGACCAGGCCCTGGGCACGGCGCCGGATCCGCTGCCGCATCGCCCCTTTGCCGTGCCGCACCGGGTGGGGATGTCCGTGCCGGAACCGGTGGGCACCCGCGATGCTCTCGAGCACCTGGCCCGGAACCTGCTGCAGCGGCTGATCGCACGCATGGCACGCGCAAGTCTCGGGATCCGCCGGCTCGAACTGGTCTTTCGCCGGGTGGACGGATCGGCACAGTGCCTTGCGGTCGGCACCAGTCGGTGCTCACGCGACGTCGCCGCCCTCTGGCGGCTGTTCGCGCAGCACCTCGATACGGTCGATCCCGGCTTCGGCATCGAGGCCGCATTCCTCGATGCCGTCATCGTCGAACCGTTCCTGGCAGAAACCCCGGACTTCTCCGGCAGGGGCGATGGTGTCGGACTGGCCGACCTGCGCGACCGGATCACCAACCGTCTCGGCACTGCAGCGGTCACGCGGGCAGTCCCGCAATCAAGCCACCTGCCGGAACTGGCGGAAGTCCGGACCCGGGCCTGCCGGTCCGGCTGGCCGGCCGACGCGCCGGGGCCCCGCCGCGACCGGCCGCTGCACCTGCTGCATCCGCCGGAACCGGTGACGGCGGTCGCGCTTGTCCCCGACCATCCACCGGTCCGGTTTCGCTGGCGCGGGACCGATATCCGCGTCGTCTGCGCAACCGGACCGGAACGACTGGCACCGGAATGGTGGCGGGAAACCCGGCGGATCCGGACCCGCGACTACTTCCGGGTCGAAGACGGGGACGGCCGGCGCTACTGGCTGTTCCGCGAAGGTCTTGCCGAGCGCGGTGAAACACCAGCCTGGCACCTGCATGGCCTGTTTGCCTGATCATGGCCGACTACGCCGAACTGCAGATGACCAGCAATTTCAGCTTCCTGCGTGGAGCGTCACACCCGGGCGAGCTGATGGAGACCGCCGCGGCACTCCGGTACCGGGCTGCGGCACTTGCCGACCGCAACAGCCTGGCCGGCATCGTCCGCGCCCACGAGGCCGCCCGGGCAACCGGCATTCGCCTGATCGTCGGGGCCCGGCTCGATCTCGAGGACGGCGCGAGCCTGCTCTGCCTGCCCCGCACCCCTGCCGCCTATAGCCGGCTGACCCGGTTGCTGACCCGCGGCAAACGGCGTGCGGCCAAGGCCGCCTGCCGGTTGTGGCGCACCGATGTCCGGGACTGTGCCGACGACCAGATCCTGATCGTCCTGCCCCCGCCGCTCCATGCAACACTCGGCTTCGCGAACGAACTGTCGGACTGGAGCCGCATGGTTCCGGGGGCGGTCTACCTCGCCGGCAGCATCCGGCATGACGGGGCTGACGCCGACCGGCTGGCAGACCTGGCCTTGCTTGCCAGGGACTGCGGAACACCACTGGTGGCAACCAACGACGTGCTCTACCACCGCGCGGACCGGCGGCCGCTGCAGGACGTTCTGACCGCGATCCGGCTGCGCTGCCCGGTCAGCCGGGCGGGGTACCGGCTCCACGCCAATGCCGAACGGTACCTGAAGCCTCCCGAGGAAATGGCGCGGCTGTTCAGGCACCATCCGGATGCACTGGCCCGCAGTCTCGAAATCGCCGATCGCTGCCGGTTTTCCCTCGACACCCTTCGCCACGACTACCCCGAGTCACCGGTCGCCCCGGGCCGCACGCCGCAGCAGGAACTCGAGGCCCGCACACGCGCCGGCGCGGCGCACCGCTATCCCGGCGGCGTCCCGCAGAAGGTCCGGCGCCAGAACGAACACGAGTTGACCCTGGTCGGCCGTCTCGGCTACGCACCGTATTTCCTGACGGTTCACGATATCGTCACCTTTGCCCGGCAACGAGGCATTCTCTGCCAGGGGCGCGGCTCGGCCGCGAACTCCTCCATCTGCTACTGTCTCGGCATCACCGCCGTTGACCCCGATACCTCCGACCTCCTGTTCGAACGGTTCATCAGCGAGGAACGCAACGAACCGCCGGATATCGACGTGGACTTCGAGCATGAGCGGCGCGAGGAGGTGATCCAGCACATCTACGCGACCTACGGCCGCGACCACGCGGCACTGGTCGCCACGGTCATCCGGTACCGGCTCCGCTCGGCACTGCGAGATGTCGGCAAGGCCATGGGGCTCTCACCCGACGTCACCAGCAGTCTGGCCGGCCAGATCCGCAACTGGGACGACCGCAGCGGGCTGCGCGCGCAGGTCCGCGAACTCGGGCTGGACCCGGCCGATCGCACTCTGCAGCAGGTCCTGGTCCTCGCCCGGCAGCTTGCCGGTTTCCCGCGGCACCTCTCGCAGCATGTCGGCGGCTTCGTCATCACCCGGGGCCGGCTCGACGAACTGGTGCCGATCGAGAACGCGGCCATGCCGGAGCGGACCGTCATCGAGTGGGACAAGGATGATCTCGAGGCTCTCGACATCCTGAAGATCGACGTGCTCGCGCTCGGAATGCTGACCTGCCTGCGCAAGGGGTTTGACCTGGTCCGCCGCCATCACGGGCGCGACCTCGATCTCGCCAGTGTTCCGACGGACGATCCGGCCGTCTACGACATGCTGTGCGCCGGTGATTCCCTCGGTGTGTTCCAGATCGAGAGCCGGGCCCAGATGGCCATGCTGCCGCGGCTGAAGCCGCGCTGCTTCTACGACCTGGTGATCGAGGTTGCCATCGTTCGGCCCGGACCGATCCAGGGCGACATGGTCCACCCGTACCTGCGGCGGCGCAACGGCGAGGAACCGGTCAGCTTCCCGTCCGCCGATCTCGAATCCGTCCTTGGCAAGACCCTCGGCGTGCCGCTGTTCCAGGAACAGGCCATGCGGATTGCCATCGTCTGCGCCGGTTTCACGCCGTCGCAGGCCGACCGCTTGCGAAGGGCCATGGCAACCTTCCGCGCCCCCGGCAACATCGGACAGTTCGAGGAGAAGATGGTCAGCGGAATGGTGGCGCGCGGCCATGACCGTCGCTTCGCCGAACAGTGTTTCCGGCAGATCCGGGGGTTCGGAAACTACGGGTTTCCGGAGAGCCACGCGGCGAGCTTCGCGCTCCTGGCCTACATCTCGAGCTGGATGAAATGCCACGTGCCGGCGGCCTATGCCGCCGCTCTGCTGAATTCGCAGCCCATGGGGTTCTATGCCCCGGCACAGATTGTCGGCGACGCCCGGGAGCACGGGGTGACCGTCCTGCCTGCGGATGTCAACCGGATCGGCTGGGACTGCGATCTCGAGCCGGACCGCCCCGACTGGCCGGCGCTGCGCCTCGGGCTGCGCCTGGTCAAGGGATTGCGGCAGCAGGATGCGGACACCATCGTCCAGCACCGCGGCTCCGGCTACCGCACACCGCTCGAGCTTGCCCTGCGAACCGGTCTCGATGCCCCGGTTCTCGAGAAACTGGCCCGCGGTGACGCCTTCGGGTCCATGGGCCTGTCCCGGCGCGATGCCTTCTGGGCCATTCGCGGCATTGCCGCCGCATCGGGGGGCGCACCCCTGCCACTGTTTGCGGCCACGGGCCTGCACCCGGTCGGGCAGGAACCCGACATCAGCCTGCCGCCCGCCCCGCTCGGCGAAGAGGTGGTCGATGACTACGAGGCGCTGCGGCTGTCGCTGAAGGCCCATCCCCTGGCCCTGCTGCGGGGTCACCTTGCGGCCGCCGGCTACCGGCCCTGCGAACGGCTCACGACGATCGAGGCCGGCCGCCGCATCCGGGTCAGCGGCCTGGTTCTCGCCCGGCAACGGCCCGGGACCGCCCAGGGCGTGGTCTTCATCACGCTCGAGGACGAGACCGGGACCGCCAATCTCGTTGTGTGGCCGGACCGGTTCGAGCGGTTCCGGCGCACCGTCATTTCAGCACGGCTGCTCGGCGTCACCGGCACGGTGCAACGCGAGGGACTGGTGGTCCATGTCATCGCCGATGGCCTCGATGACCTCACCGCGGAACTCGAGCGGCTGACCGATGCGGCCGGCCCCGCCACCGGGTCAACGACCCAGCCACTGCGGGTACATCCACGCAGGATGCGGCCGGGCCTGCGGGTAACCAGCCGGGATTTCCACTGAAAGGCTCCCGTCGATCCCTGTCGCGCGGGATGCAGATCGGGTACCGGGACCGGACCTTCCGCACCGGGCTGGAACGGCAAGACCGTGGCCTGTAGCCTGCCGCGCCGGCAGGAACGGTGACGGAGACAGATGGATGCAGACCCGTCATGGCCGGACGGCAGCCCCGTCCTGCGGGTCAACACCGCAGCCGACCACCTGGTACCACGCCAGCGCCCGCCCGTTCGCTGCCCTGGCCCCGCTTGACGAAACGGTCGATGCCGACGTCTGCGTGGTCGGCGGCGGCCTGACCGGTGTTTCGGCGGCACTCGCACTGGCCGAGCGCGGCTACCGGGTGATTCTGCTCGAGGCCGGTCGGATCGGGGACGGCGCATCGGGCCGCAACGGCGGCCAGCTGGTTACCGGCTTCAGCTGCGACATGCGCGAACTCCGCCGCCACGCCGGACTGGCCGCTTCTCGCGACATGTGGGACATGGGGATCGAGGCCATGGACCTGGTCCGTTCCAGGGTTGCGCGTCACGAGATCGACTGCGACCTGCGGCGCGGCTACCTGTTCGCCGCCGGAACCCCGAGACAGCGTGCCGATCTAGCCGGGACGGCCGAGGACTGGGCGTCGGTGTACCGGTACACGGGACCCCGTCTGCTGGCTCGTCCTGACCTCGCCCGGCTTGTCGGAAGCGACAGCTACGTCGCCGGCCTTGCCGATCCCGGAGGCGGCCAGATCCATCCCCTGGAATATCTGCGCGGCCTTGCCGCCGCCGCGCGCCTGGCCGGGGCCGCAATGTTCGAGCACAGCCGGGTCCTGGCCGTCGAACGCACGGGCGCGCGCAGTTGCGTGCGCACCGCGCGGGCGGAGGTGCGGGCCCGGTTCGTCGTGCTGGCGGGCAATGCCTACCTCGAGGGGCTGCACCCGCCGCTGCACGCCCGGCTGGCGGCGGTTGCAAGCCACGTCGCGGTCACGCCGCCACTGCCGGCAGACACCCTTCGGCGTATCATGCCGGGCAATGTCGCGGTCTGCGACTGGGCGCCGGCACCGGACTACTACCGGGTTACCGGGGACGGCCGGCTGCTGTTCGGGGCCGGTGCGCGCTACCGTCCGGGCGACAACGGCGGCAGGGACCGCTTCCTGAAACGGCGGATCGCCCGGGTCTTCCCCTCGCTCGATCCGGTGGAGCTGGACTGCTCGTGGACCGGGCTCATCGGAGTGACCAGGACCCGGATCCCCGACATCGGCCGAAGCGGTCCCGACCTGTTCCACGCTCAGGGATTTTCCGGGCACGGGGTGGCGCTCACCGGGCTGGCCGGCACCCTCGTCGCCGAGGCGGTGGCCGGGACTGCCGAGCGGTTCGATGTCTTCGCGGCACTCCGGCACCGGCCGTTTCCGGGCGGGGTGATGCGAGGGCCGCTGCTGGCGCTGGCCGTGAACTGGTACCGGCTGCGCGACCGGCTCGGCTGACCGTTACAGCCGGGGGACGACCTCGGCGGCAAACCGTTCCATTTCCCGCTTCTGGGCCTCGGCATCATCGCCCCGGTAGCGCACGATCACCGTTCCGATCCCGGCGTCGAGAATCATCCGCAGGTCGCCGAGGATCTCGTCGGGGGAACCGCTGCCGATGTCGCGGCCACCCCAGGGACCCGGACGCGCTTTGCCCGGGGCGATGAAGATCTTGAAGGCAAGGTCGAGGCTGCCGGGATCCCGGCCGGCATCGGCGGCAAGTCGACGCAACGCGGCCAGCCGCTCGGTCAGCATGGGCCGGTCGAGTGCCACCGCCAGCCACCCGTCACCGTGGCGGACCACCCGGCGCAGGGCCGGGTCCGACACACCGCCCACCAGGATCGGCGGGTGCGGGCGCTGGACCGAACCCGGGTTTGAATGCACCGGATCGAACCGCGTGGTCTCGCCCAGGTAGGAAACCTCGCCCCCGGCACAGACGGCCTTGAACACCTCGAGCGCCTCGTCGGTCGCCCGGCCTCGCCGCGCGTGGTCGGCCCCAAGCGCCTCGAATTCCTCCCTGAGCCAGCCGACACCGGCGCCGAGTGTCACCCTGCCGCCGGAAAACCTGTCGATGGTGACAAGCATGCGGGCGGTCAGCAGAGGATGGCGGTACGGCATGATCAGGACCGCCGTTCCGAGTCGGACCCGGCGGGTGGCGCCCGCCAGCACACCGAGAGGGGCGAGCGGCTCCGACAGACGGCTCGGCAGCGCGGCCCGGGGCCGCCCGCCAGCACACCGAGAGTGGCGAGCGGCTCGAACAGCGCTTCGGAGACCGGCGCCGGGAACCCGCCGTCGGGACTGTAGGGATAGCGCGAGGCGAACCTCACCGGCATGGCGACGTGATCGGCAAGCCAGATCGACCCGAAGCCGGTATCTTCGGCAAACAGAGCGAGATCGATGATGGTACCTGGCTCGGCCAGGCTGCCGTAGATCCCGACATCGAGGCCGAACCGCTCCAGTCCGGCCATCATCCGCTCTCCGGCGCATGCTTCCCGGTCAGCTGCGGGGTCGGGGTGGCATGCCCCTGGTTGGCCCTGTCAAGCCTGGTTTCCCGCGCCCAGGTCCGCCCGAGCGCGTCGCTGACGGAGATCTTCAGCGTACCGATACGGGCGATCTGAAGCCGGATCCGGTCGCCGTCCTGGAAGGCGCTGAGGCCGCGGTGGTTGGTTCCCGTGGCCACCAGGTCGCCGGGCTCGAGTACGTGGATCGAGCTCAGCCAGGCGATGATCTCCGGGATCCTGTGGGCCATGTCGCTGGTGTTGAAGTCCTGCTTGAGTTCGTCGTTCACCCACAGCCGGACGTCCAGGTCCTGGGGGTCATCGATCTCGTCGGCGGTGACGATCCAGGGTCCGATCGGTGCGAAGGTCGCGCGTGACTTGACCTGGAAGAACACGTTGCGGTCCGGCGGAAGTCCGCGAGCGGACCCGTCGATGAAGTTGGTGTAGCCGAACACGTGCGACATCGCGTCGCCTTCCGAGACCTGCCAGGCACGCCTGCCGATCACCAGCGCCAGTTCGGCCTCGCCCTCGAAGATGGTTGCCGGGACATCCGGCAGGACCATGGTATCGCCAGGACCGATGATTGCGCCCGGCGTCTTGTGGAAGCCGTTTCGGGGCGGCTTCTCCGACAGGGTTCCGTCCTCCATGTAGTTGACCGCCATGCAGTCGATGGCCCCGGGGCGCGGCAACGGCGGCCTGAGCCGGACCTGGTCAAGCGGCACCGCCGGACCGTCCGCGGCGCGGGTCTCGAGCCGGTCCCGGTAGGCGTCGAAGCGGGCGATCAACCCGTTCATCAGATCGCCGGGTCCGGTGTGCGGGATTTCTCGAACGATGTCGGACACGTCGACGACGCCGCGCCCGGTCACCACGGAAGGGACAAACTCATCGTGAAAGGCCAGTTTCATCGGCATCCTCCCTGGAGTGCGGGGCATCTCGACGCCCGTCGAGCAGATACGGCACGCCGGCCGCCCCGGCAAGCCGGCGCACGATGTCGCACAGGGCATCGGGGAGCGGAATGCCATGACGGAGCCTGTCCTCACGGGTCAGGCGTTCGGGTTCCCCGGCCACCAGGACAGGCAGGTCGGGGTCCGCGGGTCGGGAGGCCTTCAGCGTGTCGATCACCTCATCGACATCGGCGCGGAACTCGTCCGCCGGGCGGAACGCATCCGGGTTGATCGCCTGAAACCAGTGACCGAGCCGGTCCGGGTCCTCCCGCTTCTGGGTCCGGACCCGGACCGGCGAGAACGACGCGCCCGGAAGCGTTCCCCCGAGAAGGTGCGAGAACAGCGCCAGCCCGTACCCCTTGTGGCCGCCGAGAATCTCGCCGGCACCGCCAATCGGATTGAGGCCGCCGCCCGAACGCCGGGTGAAGATTTCCAGCGCCTCGCCGGCGTCGCGAACCGCACGGCCGTCGCCGTCCACAACCCAGCCCTCGGGCAATTCGAGACCGCGCAGGTGACGAACCCGCACGCGGTTGACGGCGGCCACGGTGGTCGCGAAGTCGAGAACCAGCGGCGGGTGACGCCCGGCCGGGGCCGCAAGTGCGAACGGATTGGTACCCAGCACCGGTTCGAGACCGCGGGTGGGGACCATGGTAATGCTTCGGCTCGAGGTGGTGACCAGGCCGATCATCCCCGCCCGTGCCGCCAGCTCGGCATAATGGCCCGCTGCCCCGAAATGATGCGAGTTCACCACGCACACCATGGCGATGTCGCACGACTTCGCCTTCTCGATGGCGCGCGTCATGGCCTCGACCGATACCGGGTGGCCGAGGCCGTGGCCGGCATCGAGCAGGGCGCTGGCCGGTCGGTCGCGCAGCAGCTTCGGACGCGCACGCACGTCGAGGGCGCCGCGCCGGAAGGTCTCGTCGTACTGGCGCAGCATGTTGATGCCGTGGGAATCCACGCCCCTGAGGTCGGTCTCGACCATCACGCCCGCGGTGGTCTCGGCGAGGTCGCCCGGCATGCCCCAGGCCGTCAGGACCGTGAGGATCTGGCGATGGACCAGTTCGGCCGGAACCCGCACGGTCACGGCAGCACCTCGCCGCCCTCGTAGCGCCGCCACGCGTTCATCTGCAGCTGCGAAGTGTGGCAGTGTACCACCACCGGCCGGGTCCGGACCGCGAAGGCCGACGCGATCACCTCCTCGACCTCGTCCTCGCTGCGGATCGTGAACCCTTCCGCACCGAAGCTCCTGCCCCAGTCCGCGAAATCCGGATTGGTCAGCCGCGTCCCCTCGAGAATCGGTCGGTCGGGATAGCGTGTCAGACCGTGCATCGCGATGGTGCCGTAGACCGAGTTGTCCGCGATGATCATGACCGGGTTGACCCCGTACTGGCGGGCGGTGGCGATCTCGTTGCCCATCATCAGGGCGCCCCCGTCTCCGATGAAGCAGACCTGCTGGGTTCCGGGGCGACGCAGACCGGCGGCAACCGCCATCGGCATGCCCGATCCCATGGCCCCGACCACCGAGGCGAGGAACACGTGGCGCTGGCCGAAACCGATATGGCGGTGCACAAAGCTTCCGAAGTTGCCGGCGTCGGTCGTCACCGTTGCGTCCGGCTCGAGGTGACGCTCGACGGCACAGACCACGGCCGCGAAGTTCACGCCGTCCTCCGCGCTCTCCCATTCCGGAGCCAGCAACCGGCGATGCAGGCCGTTCAGTCCGGCAATCCACTCCGCCCGTCCGGCAGGCGCCGGCGGCGGTGTCTGCGCAAGCAGGCCGCGCACGACCTCGTGTGGACTCGCGGGAATGCCGAGATCGGGTCGCCATACGCGGCCGACCTCGTCTGCATCCGGCCAGACGTGCACCAGTGGCACCTGCGGCGCCGGAGCCGCCGGAAAGCTGTAGGACTGGCTGACGGTGTCTGTCAGTCGTTCGCCCAGTGCCAGCAGCAGGTCGGCCCGCTTCATCTCGGTGATCAGGACAGGCGGGACGCGGATGCCCATGTACCCCCCGAAGTTCGGGTGGCGTGCGTCGAACAGCTGCGGACGGCGATGGGTCGGGCTGATTGGCAGCGACCAGCGTTCCGCAAGGCTGCACAGGTCCGCAAGGGCCCGGGGGTCGCGTACCGCATCGGCGAGCATCGCGCCTCCCACCAGCACCAGCGGTCTCTCGGCCTCGGCCAGCATCCCGACCAGCCGGTCGAGGTCGCCCGCACGGGGCCCGGGAGTGACCGCGGGCCGGGGCGGGTCCACCGGCGCCGCGGTGACAGCATCGAAAAGGTCTTCCGGCAGGACCACGGCGACCGGACCGGGTGTGCCGCTCTCGGCCACGTGGAATGCCCGCGCCAGGGCCTCCGACGCCGTGTCGGGCTGGTTGACCTCGATTACCAGCTTGGTGATGTCGGCCAGCAGCAACGAGTAGTTCTGTTCCTGCAGCGCCTGGCGACCGAATTCGGCGCGCTCGACCTGGCCGATCAGCATCACCAGCGCAGTGGCGTCATGGTAAGCGGAGTGAACCGCGACCAGGCCGTTGGCGAGCCCGGGACCGCGGCTGACCACCGCGACACCCGCCCGGTCGCGCAACCGCCCGTCGGCCGCCGCCATGAAGGCGGCACCGGCCTCGTGCCGGCAGACCACGATGCGTACGGTGTTCCGCGCAACCAGCACGCTGGAGAGGCCGACGTAGCTCTCGCCCGGTACACAGAAGATCTGGTCGACGCCATGCGCCTCGAGACTGTCGGCGAGCAGCCGGGCTACGGTTCGTGTCATCGCGGTCTCCGGGTCGGGAACATGCGGCTCGTCGACGGCGTCATACCACCACCTGCGTTCCGCACCCATCGCAACGGTGATGATGCCGGTGTGCGGGGCGCGCATGCAGGCACCGGGCTTGGTATAGTGACTGCGCGCCACACTAGACAAAAAATTGGGGACGGTTCATGGATATCGGTGTTTTCATCTTCGATACGGACTACAGCATCAGGGCGGACGAGCTTGCCCGGGAACTCGAGGACCGGGGATTCGAGTCCCTGTTCGTGCCGGAGCATACCCACATTCCGACCAGCCGGAAGTCGCCGTTTCCGGGCGGTGGTCCGCTTCCCAAGCAGTACTCCCACACTCTCGACCCGTTCGTGACCCTGTCCTGGGCGGCGGCGGTGACCAGCAGGCTAAGGATCGGGACCGGGATCTGCCTGGTGCCGCAGCGTGACCCGATCGTGACCGCAAAGTCGATCGCCAGCCTCGACATGATGTCGAACGGGCGATTCGTCTTCGGCATGGGCGGCGGCTGGAACGTCGAGGAGATGGAAGACCACGGTGCGACCTACCGGACCCGGTTCGCGATGCTGCGTGAGCATGTACTGGCGATGAAGGCGTTGTGGGGCGAGGACGAGGCCTCCTTCAGCGGCGAGCACGTGTCCTTCGAGCCGACCTGGTCCTGGCCCAAGCCGGCACAGCAGCCGCACCCGCCACTGCTGCTCGGCGGCGAGAGCGATCACACGCTGCGCCGCGTGGTCGAATACTGCGACGGCTGGTTTCCGCGCGGTCGGGGCGGCTTCGACCCGGCCGTGGGGATGGACCGGCTTCGGCGCACCGCCGACGCTGCCGGCCGGGATATGGCAAGCCTGACTGTCAGCGTGTTCGGAGCACCGGCCGATGCCCAGACACTCGAGAACTACGCCCAGGCCGGGATCGACCGCGCCATCCTCCCGCTGCCGTCGGAAGGGCGCGACCAGGTGCTGTCGCTGCTGGATCGCTACGGTGCGCTGCTCGGTTGAGCCGGGCTGACATACGGCTGTCACACTCGCGGGGTTTTCTGCAGACATGCGCCGGTACAGGAATACCAAGATCGTCGCCACCCTCGGCCCCGCGACAGCGGACCGTGTCCGCGAGCTGGTCGAGACCGGGGTCGATGTCTTCCGGCTAAACTTCAGTCACGGAACCCACGACGATCACCGCGCGATCTACCGGAGCATCCGCGAGACCGAGCAGGCCCTTGGCCGGCCGATCGGCATCATGGCCGATCTGCAGGGGCCCAAGCTTCGGATCGGCACCTTTCCGGACGGAGGGATCACGCTCGAGCCCGGGGATACCTTCCGGCTGCACCTGGACCCGGTCGAGGGCAGCCGGAACCGGGTGCAGCTGCCGCACCCGGAGATCTTCGCGGCCGCGCGGGCGGGAACCGAACTACTGCTCGACGACGGTCGAATCAGGCTCAGGGTCGATCAAAGCACCGCCCGCATGCTCAAGACCGAGGTAATCACCGGAGGCAGCCTGTCGGACCGCAAGGGAGTGAACGTGCCGGGCGTGGTCCTCGACCTGTCGCCGCTCAGCGACAAGGATCACCGCGACCTCTCCTTTGCCCTCGACCTCGGCGTCGACTGGGTTGCCCTGTCCTTCGTCCAGCGTCCGGAGGACGTGGCACAGGCCCGCCGGCTCGTCGGCGGCGCTGCCAGCCTGCTGATCAAGCTCGAGAAACCCGCCGCGATCGAGCACCTCGAAGAGCTGGTCGAGATGACCGACGCCGTGATGGTCGCGCGCGGCGACCTCGGCGTCGAACTGCCGCCGGAACAGGTACCCGGGCTGCAGAAGCAGATCGTCAAGCTGTCGCGGCAGCTCGGAAAGCCCGTGATCGTCGCGACCCAGATGCTCGACTCGATGGTCCATGCACCCGCACCGACCCGGGCCGAAGCGTCCGATGTCGCCACCGCCGTCTTCGACTCGGCCGACGCGGTCATGCTGTCGGCCGAGACCGCGACCGGTGCCTGGCCGGTCGAGGCGGTGGCCATGATGGACCGCATCATCCGCGCGGTGGAGAGTGACCGGTTCTACCACGCGCTTTCCGCCGCCAGTCATGAAGCTCCCGAACCGACCGTGTCGGACGCCATCACGCTTGCGGCACGCCAGGTGGCGGAAACCGTCAGCGCGTCCTGCATCGTCACCTACACGGTTTCCGGTTCGACGACACTGCGGGCCGCCCGGGAGCGGCCACCGGTTCCTGTCCTGTGCATCACCTCTTCCCTGCGCACCGCCCGGCGGCTGGCCATCACCTGGGGCGTGCACGCGGTCCACATCCCTCGCGAGGAACGGTTTTCCGCCGTTGTGGTTCGTGCCACTGAAAGCGCACTTGCCGAGGGTTTTGCGCGGTCGGGCGACAAGATCGTCGTTACCGCCGGCGTCCCGATGGGAACACCGGGGTCGACCAACGTGCTCAGAATAGAAAGAGTGCCGTAGCCGCGGTTGCCTTCCGACCCAGTCTTTGTCAAGCTTGTTCCATGCACGGCTTCCGGCGAGGCTGGGCGCACCGCACCCTCACTCGCGGGGATGGAACCGTGCCAGAGCCGTCGCGAACGCGCCGGTTCCACGTTCAGTACGGAACAAGGTAAATGCCTGTAGGAAAGATCAAGTGGTTCAACCACGCCAAGGGGTACGGATTCATTCAGCCCGACGAAGGCGGCAACGACGTGTTCGTACACATCACCGCCCTGCATCGCTCGGGCATCCAGGGAGTCAACGAGGGCGACAGCGTCAGCTATGACCTGGTGGCCGGCAGGGATGGCCGGTCCGCAGCGGACAATCTCTCGCTCGTCGACACCTGACGACGCGGTTGCGTCAGTCGCGTTCGGAGACGCCCGCCTCCGCAAAGGTGGCCATGCCCTGGTGGCATGCGGCAGCGGCCTGCAGCAGGCCGATGGCCAGGGTCGCGCCCGAGCCCTCGCCAAGGCGCATCGCGAGGTCAAGCAGCGGTTTCCTGTCAATGCGCTCAAGCAGGCGTCGGTGACCGGGCTCGACGGAACAGTGGGCGACCTGGCAGTGATCGATGGCGCGCGGGCATACCGCATGCAGGACTGCCGCGGCCGCAGTACAGGCAAATCCGTCGAGCAGCACGGGAACCCGGGCCATCCGGGCCGCAAGCACCGCTCCGGCGATAGCGGCCAGTTCCAGTCCGCCGAGAGCCGCCAGGATGCCGAGCGGATCACCCGCCCGATCGCGATGACGGGCGGCGGCGTGTTCGACGATCCTGATCTTGCGGCGAAGTGTCTCCCCCGCCACTCCGGTGCCGGTGCCGGTCCAGTCGGCCGCGGTCCCGCCGTGGAGCGCAAGGCACAGTGCGGCGGCCGAGGTGGTGTTGCCAATCCCCATCTCGCCGAGGCATATCAGGTCGATACCCGGTTCCACCGCCGTCATCCCGTAGGCGATCGCGGTGACACATTCCTGCTCGCTCATGGCCGGGTTCTCGACGAAGTCCGCCGTCGGTCTGTCCAGTCCGAGTTCGTAGACGCGAAGATCGGCATCGAACAGCCGGCACAGCTGGTTGACCGCCGCGCCTCCTGCCACGAAGTTGGCGACCATCTGCGCGGTGACCTCGGGTGGATAGGCCGACACACCGCGTGCCGCCACCCCGTGGTTGCCGGCGAAGACCGCGGTACGGGGGTGACTGATTGCCGGAGGATGCCGGCCCTGCCATTCGGCCATCCAGCAGGCGAGGTCTTCCAGCCGGCCGAGGGACCCCTCGGGCTTGGTCAGCACCCGCTCGCGCGCCGCGGCCGCGGTGCCGGCCTCGAGATCGGCACCGGGCAGGTTGCCGATCAGCGTGCGGATCTCGTCGAGCGAGGAAACCGCTCCTGCCACGTGGTTCATGATCACCCCTGCCAGACCGCGCGCGGAACGGGCCCGGCGCCACCGGTCGCGCCAGCCTATACGCCGGGACGGCGGCGTTGGAAACCCGCCGCGGTGCAGGTGCGTTCCCGAAGGCAAACACCAGGCCGATCATGCGGCCCGAACCGCTGACCGACATGTCGTCCCCGCGCCGCGTGCTGCGTGATCTCGCCACCGCAACGGCATTCCTGACCCGCATCCCGCTCGCCCTCGAAGAGCCGCCGCAGTTGATGCGCACGGCCTGGTGCTTTCCGGTGGTCGGAGCGGGGATCGGGCTGTTCGCGGGTCTGGTCCTGGCGCTCGCCGCGTGGCTCGGATTGCCGCCACTGGCCTGCAGCCTGTGTGCGCTGGCGGCGGCGGCGGCGGCGACCGGCGCCCTGCATGAAGACGGTCTCGCCGACCTCGCCGACGGTCTCGGCTGTCCCGACCCCGAACGACGGCTGGCGGCGATGCGCGACAGCCGTATTGGAACCTGGGGTGTCCTGGCGCTGGTGCTGATGATCGCGCTGAAGTCTGCCGCCGTCGCGGCGATCCTGCAGGGTGCGGGCGCACTCGCAGCCCTGCTGGCATTCGTCTCTGCCCTTGCCGCCGGCCGGGCCGCCATGGTGGCCGCGGCATCGGTGCTGGAACCGGCATGCGACGACGGGCTCGCTCACGCCGCCGGGCACCCGGAACACAGAACCGCGGTCTTCGGGCTCGCCTGCGCTGGAGGACTGCTTGTCGTCATGCTTCCCGTCCCCGCCGCGGCCGTGGTGCTGGTGGCGGCACTCGTCGGCGCGGCAGTCGTGGCCGGTGTGGCGTCGCGGACCCTCGGCGGGTATACAGGCGATGTCCTCGGCGGCATGGAACAGGTCGCCGAGATCCTTGCGCTGCTGGCGCTGGCGGCGTGGTTCGGAGCAGATCCGGGCATGGGACCGACATGAACGAGACACGCTGGCATATCGTGCGCCACGCCCCGGTCCCGAACCCGGGCCAGCGCATCTACGGCGCGTCGGACCGACCGGCCGACACGTCGGACGATGACGCGTTTCGCGTCCTGGCCGGCCGGCTGCCGCCCGGATCGGTGAGCGTGACCAGCCATCTGATGCGGACGCGCCAGACACTCGATGCGATCCGCGCCGCCGGTCTCGGCCTGCCCGACCCGGTGATCGATGCACGCCTCGGTGAACAGGACCTCGGGGACTGGACCGGACGAACCTACGACGAGGTCCGGGCGCTCCAGGGCGATGGTTGGAACAGGTTCTGGCTGGCTCCGGCGGACGAGGTTCCGCCCGGCGGCGAGAGCTTTGCCGGCCTGGCGATGCGGGTGCACGAGTGCCTGGACCAGCTGAGCGAGCGCTGGCGCGGCCGCAACGTGGTCTGTGTCGCCCACGGCGGGACCATCCGCGCCGCCCTTGCCCTTGCACTCGGCATCGAACCGGCAAACGCACTCGGTTTTTCGGTCGACACGCTTTCAACCACCCTGATTGACAGGCTTCATCCGGAATCCGGGTTCGATGGCGGCTGGCGTGTCAGGGGAACCAACCTCCCCGCCCGCTAGGCGCGGTCGGGCGGCAGTGCCGTCGGTCGCGGAGTGAGGCGATGGCGCGCCCGTTGTCCCTGAAGGCCGAGGGGTTCCGCACCGCGAGCCTGTGTGCCGCGCTGGCCGTGTTTGTCCCCGCCGGATTGCTGGCCAAGATCACACTGGTCCCCGTGTTCGGACTGCTCGCGATCTCGCTGCTGGGCGCAACCGCGCTCACCCGCACGGCGCAGTTGCGACCCATGACCCTGCCGGGCGTGGTCACCGTGGTCCTGGTGGTTCACATGACCGGTGTCCTCGGCCTTCTGTCCATCTGTTCGGGCTGCAGCGGATGGGCGGCCGGGAAGGCGCTGGCGCTCGCGCTCATCGTGTGGACCGCATCCTGCGGCGCCGCCGCCGGACTTGGCGTGTGCGCACGCCGGCGGATCGCGTACTGGCTGATCGGCGGTCTCGGCGCCGCGGTGGCGCTGCTGTTGTTCGAGAACACGACCGGCGGGATGATCTCGCTCAGGCTCGCGTCCGACCCGGCCAACCAGGGCTGGCCGCTGGTCCGCTACAACCGCGCGACCAGCGCGCTGGTCCTGCTTGCCTGGCCGGCTGCCGGGTGGCTGTGGAGCCAGCACCGGCGCGGCGCGGCGTGGCTTCTGATCGCACTCGTGACGGGTGTTGCCTGTATCGGTGATTCTGCGTCTGCCGCGACCGCCGCCCTGCTCGCCACCGGCGTCTTTGCACTAGCCTGCCTTGCGCCGCGTGCCGTCATGTGGTGCGGAATCGGGTTCACGGCAGGACTGGCCGCGACCGCGCCCTGGCTGTTCCTTGCCCTGCCGGACTGGCTGGAACCGCTGGCGGACACCGTTCCGGCCACCGTGCTGCACCGCGTCGAGATCTGGCACGCGACCGCGACCGCGATCCTGGACCGGCCGCTGCTGGGCCACGGTGTCGACGCGACACGAGAACTCGACCTGGTGACCATCGGCGCACGGCCGTACCGGCTGCTCACGGCCAATCCCAGTCATCCGCACAGCCTGGTCCTGCAGCTGTGGCTCGACCTCGGCCTGATCGGAGTGGTGTCCGCGGGACTGCTGCTGTGGTGCATCATCCGGCACGTCACCGCCCTGCCGGACCCGTGGCGCGGCGCCGCGCTTGCCGCCGCGGCGGCCGGGGTGTTCACTGCACTGGTGTCATACGGCATCTGGCAGGAAACCTGGCTCTGCATTGCCGCAATCACCGTGCTGGCATTCCGGGCGCTGACCGGGGATGCGGACCCGCAGGGGAGAGGATGATGTCTGACTATCCGGACCACACACAGGTGCGACGGATCGCGGTGCTCGGGACGGGAACCATCGGCGCGAGCTGGGCCGCGTGGTTCCTGGCACGTGGCTACGCGGTCGACGCCTGGGACCCTGCCGGCGGCTGGGAACAGCGGCTGGCATCGTTCATCGAGACTGCCTGGCCACACCTCGAGGCGCTGGGGCTTGCCGACGGTGCCGACCGCGCTGCAGTCACCCTTCACCCCACGGCGGCGGCAGCCGTCGCGGGCGCGGACTTCGTGCAGGAAAGCGCACCGGAACGGCTCGACGTCAAGCGGGCGCTCTACCGCGACATCGATCCGGCCCTGCCCGCGGGAACCATCCTGTCGTCGAGCACCTCGGGACTAATCATGAGCGAACTGCAGGAGGGTCTCGACTCGGCCGGTCGGTTCGTTGTCGGCCATCCCTTCAATCCTCCCCACCTGATTCCGCTGGTCGAGGTGGTGGCCGGCAGGCGGACCGATCCGAACGCCGCCGACTGGGCCATCGGGTTCTATCGCCATGTCGGCAAGCACCCGATCCGGATCCGCAAGGAAGTTCCGGGCCATCTCGCCAACCGTCTGCAGGCGGCGCTGTTTCGCGAGGCCGTGCTCGCGGTGCAGTACGGCCTGGCGTCGGTCGAGGACATCGATGCCGCGGTAAGCCGCGGCCCCGGTCTGCGCTGGGCGCTCATGGGGCCGCACATGACCATGAACCTTGCCGGCGGAGCGGCCGGTTACAGGGGAATGCTCGGGCACTTCGCGCCAGGGATGCAGGCCTGGTGGGAAACCATGACCGAAAACCCGGTACTGGCCGGCGAGCTCGCGGAGACGATTGTCGCGGGCGTGGAGGAGGAAGCCGGCGAGCGCAGCATCGAGGAACTCGAAGCCGAACGCGACGCGCGGCTGATCGGCATACTCGGCGTTCTGGGTCGCGGGTGAGACCGACCGCCATGGCATCCGCACCGCGGCGCGTGATCGTCGTCGGCGCCGGGATCGTCGGGGTGAGCGCGGGGCTCTGCCTGACCCGGGAGGGGCACGAGGTACTGATCGTTGACCCGAGGGCTCCGGGACGCGCGACGTCGTTCGGCAATGCCGGATCGATCGCCGTGGACAGCATCTGGCCGGTCAGCACGCCAGGCGCATGGATGCAGGTACCGCGCATGCTGCTTGACCCGGCGGCGCCACTGCGCATCCGCTGGCCCTACCTGCCCCGGATGTCCCCGTGGCTGTTCCGGTTCCTGGCGGCGGGGCTCCCGTCGCGGGTCGAGCGCATTGCCTCGGAAATCCATGCGCTGAACCGGGACGCGATGGCGGCCCACGAGGCGCTGATGGCGGAGAACCGGATCAACGACATTGTCCGCCCCACCGGGTGGCTCAAGGTGTACGCATCCCGGGCCGCGTTCGACGCCACCGCAGCGGAACGCGCGGCGCTGAAACGCAACGGTCTCGCGGCGGAGGAACTCGGACCGGACGAGATCCGGCAACTCGAGCCGGGGCTCGCCCACCACTTCACCCGCGGCATCTTTCAGCCGGCCAACGGTTTCGTCACCCAGCCCTCGGCACTGACAGATGCCTACGCCGAAGCGTTCGTTCGCCGGTCCGGACGGATCCTGCCGGAGCGCGCAGTGCGCTTCGAGTTCGAAGGCAACCGGCCGGTCCGGCTGGTGACCGACCTCGGCATCCATGCCGCCGACTGTTTCGTGATCTGCGCCGGCGCCTGGTCCCGACCGCTGGCAGCCATGCTCGGCTCCCGCGTGCCGCTGGATACCGAGCGGGGCTACCACCTGAATCTCGGTCTCGAGGCCGGTCCCGGGCTGCGCCGGCCGGTCGTGGTCGGGGACCACGGGTTCGTGCTCGCGCCCATGCGCGACGGACTGAGGCTCACGTCGGGCGTCGAGTTTGCCGGGCTCGCCGCACCGCCGGACTTTCGCCGGATCTACCGGATGCTGGCCCTGGCGCGCAAAGCCCTGCCGGGGCTCGGCGAGACGGTCAGCCGCGAATGGATGGGGTTCCGTCCATCGTTTCCGGACAGCAAGCCGGTGCTGGGCGCCTCGCCGCACCACGACAACGTCTTCTTCGGTTTCGGCCACGGACATCTCGGGCTGACCCTGTCCGCCCGCACGGGGCAGCTGATCGCCGACCTGGTTGCCGGACGCGATCCCGGAATCGATCTGGCGCCATACCGGGCCGACCGGTTCGGGGGCCTCGGCGCATGAGATCGGAATGGTTGCGATTCTATCGTGTTGCGTTGCGATGCTCCCAGCGCGTATTCTGTTTGCCGTGTTCGAGCCCGTTGCATTATTCGGAGGTTGGAATGCCCTGGCACGCACTGAAGGCGGCCCTGGGGACAGGCGCCGCAGCCATGCTCCTTACAGGATGCGTCGGGCTGCAGCTCGAGGTAGCCAAGGATACCGCCGGGACAGGTGATCCGTTCGGCAGCCAGCTCTACAAGGGCTATGTCGCGCTGTCCCAGTCGGAATATGACGAAGGCGACCACATCGACTCCGACTACTTCGCCGACCGCGCCATCGCAGCCGCGGGCGGCGCCACGACTGGTCCGCAGCCGGTCGCCGAACGGCGAATTCCTTCGGAGCACGTCGGCGAGTTGATGTCCGCGCACCGCGAGCTCAGCGAAATGCTGGCCGAGGGTTCGGAGAAGTTCCCGAAACTGGCCGCGATTGCCCAGCTGTCGCTTGACTGCTGGCTGCAGGAACTCGAGGAAAACCGACAGCCCGACCACATCGCGAAGTGCCGCAATGACTTCGCGTTTGCCAAGGACGCGCTTGCCGCGGCGCTCACTCCGCCGCCGCCGCCGCCCAAGCCGAAGGGCCCGGTTGCGCGCCTGTTCGAGAAGTTCACGGTGCTGTTCGACTTTGACTCCGCCGAACTGACCGCGGACGGAATGCAGGCGGTCAACAAGGCGGTGATGTCCATCGATCAGCATGGCGTGCGACGGGTGACGATTTCGGGTCATGCCGACCGTTCCGGCCCGCGCAAGTACAACCAGACGCTCTCGCAGCAGCGTGCCGAGGCGGTCGCCAACGCCCTTGACGCCAATTCCTCGACCGACCTGCAGGGCATGATCGAGATCATGGCCTACGGCGAGACACGGACAGTGGTCCCGACGAAGGACGGTATCCGGGAAGCCAAGAACAGGCGGGTTGATATCGGCGTCATTCGCTGACCCGTCCCCTGCCGGGACCCGGTTTCGACGACGGGCCGCACCCTGTGCGGCCCGGTTTCGTCTGACCCCTCCGTTTCGCGCAACCGGAACGCAGCAGCGCCATGCCGATCAACAAGATCGTCGAGAGTTTCGAAGATGCAGTGTGCGGTATCCGGGACGGTGCGACACTGCTGGTCGGAGGGTTCGGCGGTGCCGGAATGCCGACGGAACTGCTGGACGCCCTGCGTGACCAGGGGTGCCGGGATCTCGTCATCGTGTCCAACAATGCCGGTGTCGGCCATCGCGGCATCGGCGGGCTGCTCGAGGCCGGACGGGTCCGCAAGGTGATCTGCTCCTACCCCAGGTCCGGCGGTTCGGTGGTCTTCGAGCAGATGTGGGCGAAGGGCCAGGTCGAACTCGAGGTGGTACCGCAGGGAACCCTGTCGGAACGCATGCGGGCGGCGGGCGCCGGTATCGGCGCCTTCTACACGCCGACCGGCGTCGGGACCCGGCTGGCTGAAGGCAAAGAGACCCGCGAGATAGACGGCCGCCCGCACGTGCTCGAGCATGCGCTGCACGGCGACGCCGCCTTTGTCTTCGCCGAGTGCGCCGACCGGTGGGGCAACCTGACCTACAGCAAGTCGGCGCGGAATTTCGGACCGGTCATGGCCGCGGCCGCCCGGCTCACCGTTGCGCAGGTCCGCCGCATCGTTTCCCTGGGCGACCTTGACCCCGAGATCATCGTCACGCCGTCGATATTCGTTGACCGGGTGATCCGGATCGAGGGCCCCGGCTCGGGAGAAACCGTCACGGAGCCCTGACCCGCGGGGAAGGATCCCGCAGCACGCCCTGCTGCCGGGAGGGGCCCCGTGCACCGTGCCCTTGCGCGAACACGGTGCATCGGGCCTGGCCTCAGGTGGTCAGCCAGCGGAACTGCTGCGGCTTGCGGCCCGCCTCGGGGTGGAGAATGACATTGACCAGCGCCGGTCCGTCATGGGCGCTCGCGGCGTCGAGTGCCGGCCCGAGATCGGCCGGATCCTCGACGTGGAATCCCTTGCCGCCGAACGCCTCCATCATCCGGTCGTACCGTGCCCCGATGGTGAGTGCGAACGGCGGGATCTGCTCGCCTTCATTGAATTCGGCGACCCCCCGGCCGATGCCGCCGTTGTTCAGGACCACGATCTTGATCGGCAAACCGTAGCGGCAGGCGGTCTCGATCTCCATTCCGGAGAACCCGAGCGCCGAGTCACCCGAAACGGAGATGATCGGCCGGTCGGGGTGCACCGCGGCGGCGGCAATCGCAAACCCCATGCCGATGCCCATGGTTCCGTAGCTTCCCGCGTCCAGGCGAAGCCGCGGCTGCGCGTTGGGCAACTGGGTCCGTCCGATGTCCATGGTGTTGGCGCCTTCGCCGATGATCACCGCCGACTCGCCTGCCCAGGCACGGATGTCCCTGAGTGCGCGGTAGTAGTTGGTTGGCGTCGAGTCATCCTCGAGCATCGGCCTGATCTGTTCGGCATTGGCTTCCGCCTTCTCCCTTAGCGCGGAGCGCCACGGCGTGTCGGCGGGATAGAACCACTGCCGGTTCTCGAGCGCCCTGTTCAGCTGTCCGGTGATCGCCCTGCCGTCCCCGACCAGCGCGACTTCTGCCGGAACGTTGTTGCCGATCGCCTCGTGGGCAATGTCGAGCTGCACCACCCGCACGTTCTCGCTGAACCGGGGCTTGTGTCCGAAATGCATGATCCAGTTGAGCCGCGCACCCATGAGGAACACGACATCGGCCTCGCGCAGCGCATGGCTGCGCGCCGCCCCGACCGACAGCGGATGGGAGTCGTCCATCACGCCCTTGCCCATCGGCGAAGCCAGGAACGGCACCTGCGTACGTTCGATGAAGGCGCGCACCTCGTCCTCGGCGCGGGCCCATGCCATGCCCTTGCCGATGATGGCCAGGGGTCGCTCGGCGGTTTCAAGTGCATCCAGCGCTGCTTCGACACTTTCCGGCAGCGCCTGGCTTCGCGGCGGATCGGGGATCCGCGCCACCTGCACCGCGTCCTCCTCGTCGACTTCGCCCTGGATGATGTCATCGGGCATGTCGAGGTAGGCGGCTCCGGGCCGACCGTAGATAGAGTGACGGACGGCCTGTTCGACGTAGAACGGGATCCGGTAGGTGTGTTCGACCGCATGCGCATACTTGCAGAACGGCTCGGCGATCCGGACCTGGCGCTCCTCCTGGAACGCCCCCATGCCATTCTGGTATGTCGGCGAGGCGCCGCCGATCAGGATCATCGGCCAGCAGTTCTGCTGCGCATTGGCCAGTCCGGCCAGGCCGTGCACCACTCCCGGGCCGGATACCACGAGACAGGCGCCGGGTCGCCCGGTCAGGTATCCCACCGCCTGGGCAGCGTAGGATGCCGCCTGCTCGTTGCGCATCCCGATATAGGTGATGCCCTGTTCCAGGGCGGCCGCCGCGATCGGCTGGACGGGAAACCCGACCACGCCGAACATGTACTCGACACCCTGTTGCCTGAGCGAGCGCACCATGAGCTGGGCGCCTGTAACCGTGGCCATGACAAAGTCTCCATCTGTCTCGATCGCGCAATGGCGTGCACGCTAGGCACGCCGGTCAGTCGCGGCAAGTCCGCACGCCGTCACGACATGCGGAATTACCGTTGTGATTATGTCCGAAGCGCCGGATCAGTAGGTGACCGGCGCCGACGCCTCCTTCTTCGCCCGGGTCACGTGGTCGATCGCGGCACTGACGCCGCCCGAGGCGAAGGGAATGTCGAGGTAGCCGCAGGTCGTCTCGACGGCAGCCAGCGCCCCGAACAGCATGGGTGCGTTGAGGTCACCCATGTGGGCGATGCGGATCGCCCTGCCGTCCAGCTTTCCGAGACCTCCCCCGAGTGCCGCCATCATCTCGTCGCGACACACGGCACGCATCCTGTTGGCGTCGATCCCGTCTGCCGTCAGCACGGTGGTCACCCCCGGGGAGCGTTCGCGCGGATCCTCGATGTTGAGGCTCATGGTCCCGGCCTGGCTCCAGACCTCGACCGCCGCATGGGTCGCTCCGGCCAGCACCCGGTGGCGTTCGAAGATGGTCTCGAGACCCTCCTCGAAGATCATGTCCAGGGCTTCGCGCAGCCCGAAGACCATCAGCTGCGGCGCGGTGCCGCAGAACTTTCGGTAGTGTTCGGCCTCGAGCCGGGTGCGCCAGTCCCAGTAGCGCCGCGGCAGCGCAGCCCGTTCATGGGCGCGCAACGCCTTCTCGCTGGCCGCGATGATCCCGATCCCGGGCGCCATCATCAGCCCCTTCTGCGACGCGGCGACGGTCACGTCGACCCCCCACTCGTCCATCCGGTACTCGGTGGTGCCCAGTGCCGCGATGGTATCGACCAGCAACAGGGCATCGTGGCCGGCGGCATCGATGGCGCCGCGCACACCGGCGACATCGCACAGCGAGGAGGTGGCGGTATCCGCATGCACGAGGAGGATGCCCTTGATAATTCCTCCCGCATCCTGCCTGAGCGCAGCCTCGATCGCTTCCGGGCGCGCCGGGCGGCGCCAGTCGCCGGGAACGGTCTGAACCTCCAGACCGAGGGCCGTCGCCATGTCCTGCCAGGCGGCGGAGAAGTTGCCGCTTTCCGGCACCAGCAGCCGGTCGCCCGGCGAGAACAGGTTGGCGAGCGCCGCCTCCCACACCCCGTGTCCATTGCTGGCGTAGAGAAAGACCTCACCTTCGGTCAGGATGACCCGTCGCATGTCGCGGAAGCACGAGATGGAGACGTCCAGGAACTCCGGGTCCGAAAGGTCGAGCGTCGGACGATGCATGGCATTGAGCACGCGCTCGGGCACGTTGGTCGGACCCGGTGTGTTCAGGAACTTGCGACCGCGCTTGAGCGACATGCGGGCTCTCCGGAAACTGTCGATGCGGGGAATGTCGTCATGGATCGCCGCTGCCACCACGACGGGGGCGGAGCATACGCGCGGGCCTGCCCAATTGAAAGCCGGTGATGTCGCTTTCGCCACGGCGTGGCACTGCCTAGAGTAGCGGCATCGGCTCCCTCCTTCCGCGTGGAATTTCCGCCATGAACCTTGCACCCGACCTTGCGACCTGCCGGCTGTCGCGCCAGCAGATGGCATGGCGCGCCGCGCGCGCGATACCCGACGGCAGCTACGTCAACCTCGGGATCGGCATTCCGACGCTCTGCGCCGATCATCTGCCACCGGACCGGGAGATCGTCCTGCACAGCGAGAACGGGGTTCTCGGCTTCGGGCCACGCCCGGAACCCGGCCGCGAGGACCCGGACCTCGTCAACGCGGGAAAGCAGCCTGTCACCATGCTGCCGGGCGGCAGCTACTTCGTGCATTCGGACGCGTTTGCCATGATCCGTGGCCGCCATCTCGACATCGCGATCCTCGGCGCCTTCCAGGTCTCCGGGACCGGCGACCTCGCGAACTGGACCACCGATGACAACCGGTTTCCGCCCGGGGTCGGCGGAGCGATGGACCTGGCGGTCGGTGCCCGGCAGGTGTGGGTCATGACCACCCACGTGACCGGCAGCGGTGCGCCGAAGATCGTGGAGGAATGCAGCTATCCGCTGACCGCGGCCGGCTGTGTCGCCCGCATCTTCACCGACCTCGCGGTGATCGCGGTCACCCCTGGCGGACTGGTGGTGCTGGAGAAGGTCGCCGGCCTGTCCATCGACGAACTGCAGGCCCTCACCGGGGCGCCGATCGTTGCCGGGGCCGACTGTCGTGACCTGACCGCGCCCGAACCGGCGTCGTGACTATCTCTTGCCTTCCTGCGCACCCGAAGCGAAGGGTTCGAGGAAGGCGACAAGGTTCTCGATGTCCGCCGGTTTCTTCAGACCCGGGAACACCATCTTGGTCTTCGCCTTCTTCTTGCCGATCATCGCCCCGATATAGGGCTTGGGATTGGCGATGTAGGCCGCAAGCACCTCGGCGGACCAGACCAGCCCGGCCTCCCCGGCCGCCTTCATGTCCTTGGAATGCCTGAACGTCTTGCCCTTGGAATCGACGAAGGTTCCGGCCTGGCGCCCGTAGACACCGTGCAGCGACGGGCCGGTTCGACGCTTGCCCGCCTTCAGCGAATGGCACGCCTGGCACTTCTTGAACACCTTGGCGCCGGCATCGGCATCGCCCGCCCGGGCATCGGGTCCGGGGAACAGCAACAGGGCGCCGGCCACCAGCGCTCCCTTCAGCACGATTCGCAGCAGTGTCATCGCCAACTCCGGGGGTCACGGACGTTTCCGGCGCCCTCTGTATCACACGCCCACGGTCCGGGTACAGGCGACATTCGGGGCGGACAGAGCAGCGCGTCCCGTGCTCTATACTGGCCTGTCGGCACGCGCAGGCGGTGCCGGTTCCGGACAGCGGGGACGGGTCGGAGAACACATGACGGTCAGTGACGGTTTTGCGGCGACGGAGCGCGGTTCCTACCGGGTGTGGACCCGGGAATCCCTGCGGTACGCGGATCTCGACCCGGTGGGTCACGTCAACAACACCGCCTATTCCGTCTACATCGAGAATGCGCGGACCATGCTGTTTCACCGGGTCATGCAGCAGTCCGGTTCCGGTGACGGGTTTGGCAATCTCGACTGGATCCTGCGCCGGATCGAACTCGATTTCCTGCGCGAGATCCGCTACCCGGGCGAGGTCGAGGTCGGGCTTTCGATCACCCGCATGGGCACCTCGTCGATGATCCTGGAGATCGGCGTCTTCACCGCGCACTACTGCGCGGCGACATCACACGGTGTCAGTGTGTGTTTCGACACTGTCGCGCGCACATCGCGCCGGATCCCCGACCGGCTGCGGCACGCACTGTGGGAAACCGGCGGATATGCGGGCGATCCGGTCAGTTGACCGGGGTGATGAGCCTGCGTCCGTCCAGCCATGCCCTGAGATTGTCGTGGAGCACCATGCCCATGGCCATGCGGGTGTGGTGCGTCGCACTGGCGATATGGGGTGTCAGGGTCAGGTTCGCGGTGATGTCGAGGAGTGCGCGCGGAATGCGCGGCTCGTCGGGGTAGACGTCGAGCGCGGCACTGCCGAGCCGTCCGTCGTTCAGGCAGCGCACCAGCGCATCGGTGTCGATCACGCTGCCTCGGGCGACATTGACCAGGTGGCCCCGCGGCCCCAGCGCCGCCATCACCTCCTCGCCCACCAGGTGCCTGGTCGCATCGCCGCCCGGCACGATGACGACCAGGATGTCGCACTCGCGCGCCATCCCGACCAGGTCGGGATGGTGCGTCCACGGCACATCGGACCGGGGCGTGCGCTGGTGATAGCAGATCTCCATCTTGAAGGCGGCGCAGCGCGCGGCGATCTCCATGCCGATCCGCCCCAGCCCGACGATGCCGACCCGACACCCGGTGACGTGCAGCGTATAGGGGTAGTCGCCGTCCCGTTCCCACCTGCCTTCGCGGGCGTAGCGGTCCGCCTGTACCACCTGCCGGCGTCCGGCGAGCACCAGGGCCATGGCCAGGTCCGCCACGCAGTCGTTCAGCACCGAGGGCGTGTTCACCACCCGCACGCCGCGCCTGGTGGCCTCGGCGACATCGACCCCGTCGTAGCCGACACCGAAGGTCAGGATCAGTTCGAGGTTGGGGACCGCGCGGATCAGGCTTGCCGGGCAGACCTGGAATGTCCCGATGATGCTGCAGCGCGGGCCGACTTCGGCGAGCAGGGCATCGGGGTCCGCTGCCTGCCAGAGATGGTGGGTCACGCCCAGTTCGTCGAGCCTGCACATCGCAGGCTCGTACCAGGGGGACTGGATCAGGATTTCGGGCTTCGCTGTCACGGTTGTGTCCTGTCGCTGCTCTGACCGGTTTCCGGGGTCAGAATCCCGACCCGGGTTCCTGCAGGAAGTCGCGCTCCTGCGCCGTGCTCTCGCGTCCCAGCACCGCGTTTCGATGCGGGAACCGGCCGAAGCGCTCCACGATCTCGAGGTGGCGCCGGGCATACCCGACGCTCTCCTCGTCGCAGAACTCGCGCATCAGCTCCACGCCCAGTATCTGATCATCGAGCGCCTCGCTGTGTTCGAACGGCAGGAACATGAACTTGCGCTGATCAAGCGTCAGGGCCCGGTGATGGTCGGCGGCGACCGCCCGCCTCGCGATCCCGAGCGCCTTCGCATCCGCCCGGTAGGCGCGGGGGTCCTCGCGGAACATGTTTCGCGGAAACTGGTCAAGCACCACCACCAGGGCCAGGCAGGCCTGCGGATCTTCCTCCCAGTGGTCGTAATCACCGGCGAGAGCCCGGTCGTGGGTTTCGGCGAACCGTTCCCGAATCAGGGCATCGAACTCCGGCAGCTTGGAGAACCAGTGCTCGGGTCCGCTGTCGTCAAACCAGAAACGGACGATGGTCGAGGCGAGCTCGTGGTCACGAACCGGGTGCGGCATCGCGGGTCGGACCTCCGCTCATGTCCTGGTGGTCGTGGTGCCGGCGGAGCCGGACCCGGCGGTACGCGGGTGCGTGTCGGCGCCTGGCCTAGTAGCCTTCGCGCTCCAGGCGCTTGCGCAGCAGCTTGCGGTGGCGGCGCATCGCTTCCGCCCGTTCGCGCGAGCGTCGTTCAGAGGGTTTCTCGTAGCTCCGGCGAAGCTTCATCTCCCGGAACATCCCTTCTCGCTGCATCTTCTTCTTCAGCGCCCGAAGCGCCTGGTCAACGTTGTTGTCACGGACGGTCACATGCACGGAACTCGGCCTCCTGTTCTGCTTCATGCGGTCATTACGCGCCTGCGGGCCATGGCTTGCGCGGACCGTTCTGGATACCACAGCTTCACGCCGGGGCGCAATTCGTCGACCCCGGCCCGCTGTTTACCGCAACCGCGCGGGTGCCTACTATCCCGTCATGGCGGTCAGGCCGATCATCAGGATGGGGCATCCCGTATTGCGCCGGCGGGCGGCTGCGGTGACGGCGGATCATGCGGCCCTGCTGCCAGACCTGGTGCGCGACATGGTCGAGACCATGTACACCGCCCGCGGCATCGGGCTCGCCGCGCCCCAGGTTGCCGAGAGCCTGCGCGTCATCGTCTTCCTCGACATTGCCTGCCGCGAGACCGACGAGGCGGCACCGCTGCAGGTGCTGATCAACCCCGAGGTCGTGCCCGTCGGCGCCGACACCGCGCTCGACTGGGAAGGCTGCCTCTCGATCCCGGGCCTGCGCGGCGAGGTGGCGCGCCATGCACGGATCCGCTACAGCGGCATTGACGGGACGGGACAGCACGTCGAACGCGAGGCGACCGGGCTCGCGGCCCGCGTGGTGCAGCACGAGGTGGACCATCTCGACGGCATTCTCTACCCGGACCGGATGACCGACATGCGCCGGTTCGGCTTTGTCGAGGAACTCGATGACAACGAGGACATGGACCAATGACCGGTGAAACCGGGGCGGCGGGGCGGATCCAGGCACTGCGCGATCGCCTGATCGAGGCGTCGCTCCCGCATGTGCCGTTCGACGGCTGGTCCCTGCGGGCGCTGGCGGCGGGCGCAGCCGACATCGGGCTCGGCGTCGGAGAGGTTCACGCAGCCTTTCCCGATCCCGCGCGCAACAGTGTGAGCCACTTCGCCGCATGGACCGACCGGCGCATGCTCGACCGCTTCGCCGGAACCGACCTCGACAGCCTCCGGACCCGGGAAAGGGTGTCTCTGGCAATCCGCCTGCGCCTTGACGTCCTGGCCGCTCATCGCGAGGCGGTGCGGCACGCGATCGGATACCTCTCGCTGCCCGGCAACCAGCTGCTCGGGTTCGGGTGCGCGTGCCGCAGCGTCGACGAGATCTGGCACGCCGCCGGAGACCGGTCGACGGACTTCAGCTACTACACGAAACGCGGCCTGCTCGCCGGCGTGCTGGTGTCGACGACGCTGTTCTGGCTTGACGACGACTCGGACGGGTTCGCCGACACCGCGGCATTCCTCGAAAGACGCATTGCCGACATCATGCGCATTCCGGAGATACGCGGGCGCCTCCGCCGCATGGTCCCGAAACCCCGGTTCAGGCGGTCCTCGCGACGCGGTTGACGTGCCCCATCTTGCGTCCCGGCCGGGTCTCGGACTTGCCGTAGAGATGCAGCCGTGCACCGGGCTCGTCCAGGACGTCGGCCCAGGTGTCCGCCGCCTCGCCGATCAGGTTCTTCATCACGGTCGGATGCAGGAGTTCCGCAGGCCCGGGCGCATGTCCGGTAACCGTGCGCACCAGCTGCTCGAACTGGCTCGTGGCCGCGCCATCGATGGTCCAGTGCCCGGAGTTGTGGGGGCGCGGCGCGAGCTCGTTCATCAGCAGCGAGCCGTCGGCGAGCAGGAACATCTCGACAGCCAGGACCCCGACCAGCCCGGCGGCCTCGGCGAGCGTCACCGCGATGCCGCGCGCCGCGGCCGCCGCATCCGCCGGAACGTCGGCCGGCGCGATGGTGGTGTCGAGAATGTGGTTCTCGTGCCGGTTCTCGACCACGCAGTAGGGGACCGGCCGGCCGTCGAGACCCCGTGCGACGATGACCGAAACCTCGCGCTCGAAGCCCACGAACCCCTCGAGGATCGCATCTCCGGTGCCAAGCGCCGTCCAGGCCGGTTCCAGGTCCTGCGGTGCGCGAAGGACCGCCTGTCCCTTGCCGTCGTAGCCGAACCTGCTGGTCTTCAGTACCGCGGGAAAGCCGATGGCGTCGGCCGCGTCGGCCAGCGTGGATCGGTCGGTCACGTGACGCCAACGGGCAACCGGAACACGGTTCGCGGCCGCGAATTCCTTCTCGCGGACCCGGTGCTGTGACACCGCGAGCAGGGCGGAGCCGGGACGGACCGGAACCCGTGCCTCGAGCAGGCGCACCGATGCGAGCGGGATGTTCTCGAACTCGTAGGTGACGACGTCGACGGCGCCCGCGAAGGCGTCAAGCGCGTCACTGTCGCCGAACTCCGCCACCGTCACGCGATCGGTGACCTGGGAGGCCGGGCTGTCGGCCTCGGGCGTGTAGACATGACACCGGTACCCGAGACGCGCCGCGGCCAGGGCGGTCATGCGGCCGAGTTGCCCGCCGCCCAGGATGCCGATCACGCTGCCCGGGCCGAGCGCTGCGGTCAGCACGGGTCTTCCGGCACCTCGCCCACCGCCTCCGCCTGCGCGTTCCGCCACGCGTCGAGCCGCCCCGCAAGGCCCTCGTCGCCGATTGCGAGAATGGCGGCCGCCAGCAGGGCCGCATTCGCCGCCCCGGCGGCGCCGATCGCGAGCGTGCCGACCGGGACGCCGCGGGGCATCTGCACGATCGACAGCAGGCTGTCGAGACCGCTCAGCGCCCGGCTCTCGACCGGGACGCCGAGCACCGGCACCGAGGTCTGGGCCGCGACCATTCCCGGCAGGTGAGCCGCTCCCCCGGCACCTGCGATGATGACCTGGAGCCCGCGGCCGCGGGCTTCGCGTGCGTAGGTCGCCAACCGGTCCGGCGTGCGGTGCGCGGATACCAGCCGCGCCTCGTAGTCGATCACAAGTTCCTCGAGAATGGCCGCGGCCTGCCGCATGGTCGGCCAGTCCGACTGGCTTCCCATGATCAGTCCGACACGGGGGCGGGAGGGCGCCTGCTTTCCCATGGCGTTCTCCGGTGCGTCTCGCGGCTGTTCGACCTGCCGCTCAGGCGATGATGTCCGGCAGCAGGTCGCTCTCGATCTGGGCGATCTGGTCCCTGAGCGCCAGCTTTCGCTTCTTCAGCCGCGTCAGGCGCAGCTGATCGAATCCGGTCGGGCGGGACAGGCTGTCGATCACGCTGTCCAGGTCTCGGTGCTCCTCGCGCAGCTGGTGCAGGCGCGCCTTGATTTCCTCCCGGTCCCGCATGCTCACGATGCTCTTCCCGCCCGTGTTCAGGATCGCGGGTCATAGCAAGGTTCGCAGTGCATGAACAGCGACAACGGCGGTGCGCGCGCAGTGCATTCCGGTTCATCCGGATTGCGCCCGGCGGCGCCGCGCAATAGACTTTGAGCGTTGGCTCGACCGACCAGTCCAGTGCAGACGGAGGACACAGATGACGGATACGGCACGTACGGACGAACTGCGTGCACGCCACGCCGAACTGGATCGCCTGCTGGCAGAGGAACAGGCGAGACCCATGCCGGACAGCGGTATCCTGTCAGACCTCAAACGGCGCAAGCTTGCGCTCAAGGACCAGATCGCCAGTGCCGAAGGGGCCGTCGACGCCTGAACGGCGCCGCGATGCGTCACGGCTCGAAGAAGACCGTCTCGCGCTCGCCCCTGAGATGGATGTCGAAGAGGTAGACCCCGTCGCGCGAACCGGGTGCGGCAAGAAGGGTGCCCCGGCGCTCGGGCGGAACGGTTGACAGCACCGGGTCCGAAGCATTGGCCTCGGCCTCGTCGGCAAGGTAGATCCGGGTGAATGCGTGGCGTGGCATTCCCCGCATGAACAGGATCACGTTCAGGTGCGGTGCCTGGCCGTCGCCCGGCGGACCCGGCCGGATCGTCTCGAACACGAACCGGTGTTCGGGATCGGTACCGGTTCCGCATCGCCCGAAACCGGCAAACCCGGTATTGCTCCTGCCGTCGGGGTAGCGGCCGGTGGCATCCGCCTGCCAGATCTCGACCATGGCGTCGGGCACCGTCTCGCCCCCGGCATCGAAGACCCGGCCCTCGAGGCGAAGCCTCCGGCCGGGCGTGTCGGGTCCCGCCATGGTCCCGTCCGCGATACTGGAGAGCGCGGAATAGCCGTACTGACCGGGGGTCAGTCCGAAGGCGAAAAACGGTCCGACGGTCTGCGACGGTGTCTGGCGCCTGCGCACGGTTCAGTCCTCCAGCGGCGTGGCACGGCGGCCGCGGAGTACGATGTCGAACCGGTAGCCCAGCGCAAAGCCCTCCTCGGTTACCTCCGGGTCGTAGTCCATGACCAGAAGGTCGCGAAAGGGCACCGGCGTACCCATGTAGATCGGGTCGTGCGCGAGCAGGGGGTCTCCCGGAAAGTAGCTCTGGGTCACAAGCCGGGTCACGAAGGCCGGGCCGAACAGCGAGAAATGGATATGCGCCGGACGCCAGGCGTTGGGATGGTTGCCCCAGGGGTAGGCCGCAGGCTTGATGGTGATGAAACGGTAGCGTCCCTGCTCATCGGTCACGCAGCGCCCGCCGCCGAAGAAGTTGGGGTCGGTCGGCGCGTCGTGCCGGTCGGCAGTGTGTATGTATCGCCCGGCGGAGTTGCACTGCCAGATCTCGATCAGGGTGTCGGGCTGTGCACGCCCGTCCTCGTCGAGCACCTGGCCGGTCACGATGATGCGCTCGCCGAGTGGCGCGCCGTCAGTGACCCCGTTTCGTGTCAGGTCGTGGTCAAGCGGCTGCACGGCGCCGTGCCCGTACACGGGTCCGGTCAGTTCCGAAAGGGTCTGGACCAGCGGGATCGCCGGTCGGCCGGGGCTTCGGGACGCGCTCGAGTGGTAGTCGGGCACCACCCAGTTCGGCTGGGTTTCCGGATCGAACGGTGCGTATCCGGGCAGGTCCCGGCTGCTGGTATCGGACATCGGCACCCTCCCTGTCAGCGTGCGGCCTCGATCAGGATGGCCCGGAAATCGTTGACATTGGTCAGGGTCGGACCGCGCATCACCAGACCGTCAAGACGCGAGAAAAACCCGAATCCGTCGTTGCGCGCAAGGAATTCCGCTGCCCGCAGTCCGGCGTCTGCGGCCCGGGCCAGGGTCTGCGGCAGGTAGATCGCACCGGCATTGTCACAGGTCCCGTCGATACCGTCGGTGTCGCAGGCAATCGCGGAGATCCGGTCCAGGCAGTCGGTCGACCGTTCGGCCAGAGCGACGGCAAGGCCGAGCAGGAACTCCGCGTTGCGCCCGCCCTCGCCGTTGCCGGTGACGGTGACGGTGGTCTCGCCGCCCGACAGCAGCACGCAGGGAGGCGGCACCGGCTGGCCGCGCCGCGCCACCTGGCTGGCGATGCCGGCATGCACGCGTGCGACCTCGCGGGCCTCGCCCTCGATCGCGTCACCGAGAATGAACGGCGTCACCCCGGCCAAGCGTGCCGTCTCCGCCGCCGCGACCAGCGCCTGCTGGGGTGTGGCGACCAGCCGGGCTTCGGCCCGTCGCAGACGGGGATCGCCCGGCTTCGGGGTCTCGCTGTCCGGGCGCGCCAGATGCGCGGCCACTGCCGCCGGTGGCGTGATGGCGTAGCGTTGCAGCACCTCGCGCGCCTCGGCGAGGCTGGTCGGGTCCGCGACCGCCGGGCCCGATGCGATGACATCGAGCGCGTCGCCCGGAACGTCGGAAATCGCCAGGGTCACCAGCCGGGCCGGCGCTGCGGCGAGCGCCAGGCGGCCTCCCTTGCTGGCCGACAGGTGCTTGCGCACGCAGTTCATCTCGTGAATGGTCGCCCCGCACGCCAGCAGGTCTTCGGTCACCCGCTGCTTGTCCGCAAGCTCAAGCCCCCCGGCCGGCAGCGACAGCAGCGACGACCCGCCACCCGAGACCAGGAACAGTGCGAGGTCGTCGGCACCGAGGCCCCGCGCGAGATCGAGCAGGCGCGCGGCAGCCGCAAGCCCGGCTGCGTCCGGGACCGGGTGGGCGGCCTCGACCACCTCGATGTGCCGGCACGGGACCGCGTGGCCGTACCTCGTGACCACCAGCCCCTCGAGCGGCCGGCCGGGCCGGTTCAGGTCCCACCAGGTCTCGACCCCGCGCGCCATGGAGCCGCCGGCCTTGCCCGCGCCAACCACCACAACCCGGCCAGCGGGCGGGTCAGCCAGGACCTGGTCGAGATGCGCCGCCAGGCACCGTTCGGGATCGGCGGCCGCGACCGCGGCGTCGAACATGGCGTTGAGCAGGTCGACGGGATCCATGGCTCACCTTCCCGGCAGGGGCGACGGGTCCCGATGTAGCCCGGACGAGGGGGGTCGGGCAATGTCCGGGACCGGTCTTGATTCCGGCCCCGCTCCCGCGCAGGGTCCACTCGAACCGCCGAAGGACAGTTTTCCATGGCCCACGGGAACACCGCCCCGGAGATTGTCACCGAACGTCTGAGGCTGCGCTCCTTCAGGGCCGATGACTTCGAGGAGTACGCCCACCTTGTCGGACACCCGCTGGTCGCACGGCATGTCGGCGACGGGACCCCCCTCGACCGGGCCGCGGCCTGGCGCCACCTGGCCATGGTTCTGGGACACTGGATCCTGCGTGGTTGCGGCATGTGGGCCGTCGAGCACCACGGCCGCATGGTCGGCCGGGTCGGCCTGCTGCACCCCGACGGCTGGCCGGAGCTCGAACTCGCCTGGGCCCTGCACCCGGAGGTCTGGAACCACGGGCTGGCGACCGAGGCGGCGGCAGCGGCCATGGACTGGGCGTTCGATGTCCATGGTGCCGACCGGCTGATCAGCATGGTCCGGCCCGACAACACCACATCGATCAGGGTGGCGGAGAAACTCGGCATGCACCGGGAGGACAGCCTGGTCCTGCTGGGTCAGCCGGCCCTGGTCTACGCGCGCGGGCGCGACATCAGGCAGGCGTCTCCGTAGGACAGGAATCGGTAACCCGCGTCGATGGCATGGCGATAGGCGGCCATCACCCGTTCGTGCCCGGCAAAGGCGCTGACCAGCATCATCAGGGTCGAGCGGGGCTGGTGGAAGTTCGTGAGCAGCAGGTCCACCACCCGGAAACGGTACCCCGGGGTAATGAACAGTGCGGTCTCGCCGTCGAACGGCGCCGGTCGGCCGGTTGGCGCCGCGGCGGTTTCGAGAATCCTGAGTGTGGTGGTCCCCGCTGCCACCACCCGTCCGCCGGCATCGATGGTACGCCGGATCTCCGCGGCGGTGGCGGCACTGACCGACCCCCACTCGGCGTGCATCGGGTGATCGTCGGTGTCGTCAACGGTCACCGGCAGGAAGGTTCCGGCACCGACATGCAGCGTGACCGTGACCCGCCGCACGCCGCGGAGCTCCAGTGCCCCGACCAGGCGCGGGGTGAAGTGCAGGCTCGCGGTGGGAGCGGCAACGGCCCCGTCACGGGCTGCGAACAGGGTCTGGTAGTCGGAGCGGTCGCGGGCATGGTCCGAATCCGGACCGCGCCTGATGTAGGGCGGCAGAGGCATGCGCCCGGTCTCGTGCAGTCGCGCGCGCAGGGTCGCGTCGTCGATACGGAAGTCGAACTCGACCTCCCCGGCCTCGCGCGAGAGCACCACCGCGTCCAGTCCGCCCGCAAACCGGACCGTATCGCCGGACCGCAGGCGACGGGCCGGCCGGGCCAGTGCCTTCCAGCGGCCGGGTCCGGCGGGCCTGTGCAGGGTGGCCTCGATGCGCGCGTCGCCACGCCGGCCTTCGAGCCGTGACGGGATCACCCGGGTGTCGTTGACCACCAGCAGGTCGTCGGGCCCGAGCAACGAGACCAGGTCCCCGATCGAGCGGTCGGCGAGCCGGGCGCCCGTCATGTCGAGCAGGCGCGCCGCGTCCCGCGGACGCACCGGGTGGTCGGCGATAAGCTCCCTCGGCAGGTCGTAGTCGAACAGGTCGACGCGCATGCCGGTTCACCCGGCGGTCCCGTGCCGGCGGTCCCCGTTCGACCTGCCGGCAGCCGCCACGATGGCACGGAACGGCCCGAGCAGGACCAGGGCCATCGCGAGCTTGGCGCCGTAGTCACCGATTGCGAGCGTTATCCAGGGCACGTCGGTACCGGCGAAGGCGAGAGAGAAGAACAGGGTGGTATCGACCGCGGAACCCGCGAGCGAGGAGACCAGGGGAGCCTTCCACCAGGTCGCGCGCCGCAGGCGGTCGAAGATCGCGACATCGAGCAGCTGTGCCATCAGGAAGGCGGTGCCCGACGCGAGTGCGATACGCACGTCGGCAAGCGACAGCGACAGCACCACCCCGACCGCGAACCCGGCGTACACCACGCGGCGCGCCGGTGCGCTCCCCAGCAGGCGGTTGGTCACATCGGTCACCAGGAACGCCACCGGATAGGTAAAGGCGCCCCAGGTCAGCCAGTCGCCGAGCTGGTACTCGACCGCGATGTTTGACACCAGCACCACGATGCCCATGGCGCACACGGCCAGCACGGTTGCCTTCGTCTCGGACCGTCGCATGCCATCCCTGCCGACGCGAGTGGGAACACGAACCCGCTGTTTAGGCGGAACCCGGCCGTGCCGCAACAGGATGCCCGGGAGAGGACGGGCTCGCTTGCGCCCGGTCAGGCCGTCTCCTAAGTTTGGTTCCGGAACGCAACCCAGGGAGAATCCGGACATGGCCAACCGGGTCGTCGACGAGAGGATCGTCATCGCCGACACCGTGACCAAGCTCGGCGCGGAGTGCGCCGGACGGGTGGTGCTCGGAGGATCGCACGGCGGGGTCTACGCCGCCTACTGCGCGGTCAAGGCCCGGGCCAGGGGCGTGATCCTGAACGACGCCGGACGCGCGAAGGACGACTCGGGCATCGGCGGCGGCGTCTACTGCCAGGAACTCGACATTCCCTACGCCACCGTTGAAACCATGTCGTGCCGCATCGGCGACGGGGAAAGCGCGTTTCGCGACGGGATCATCTCCCATGCCAACCCGCTCGCGGCCTCGCTCGGCGTCGCACCGGGCATGCCGGCGCGCAAGGGTGCGGACCTCATGTGCCGGGCGGCGCTGTCGGACCGGCCGGTCCCGGCCTACGCGGAGGCACGCACCGAGCTGCCGTGCCCGCCGGGCACCCGCATGATCGTGCTGATGGATTCGGCCTCGCTGATCGTCGACGAGGACGTCGGCCGGATCGTGGTCACGGGCAGCCACGGCGGCGTGCCGAGCCCGGATCCGGCAGCAGCACTCAGGGTCGACGCGCATGCCGGTTTCTTTCATGATGCGGGCGTTGGCAGGGACCGGGCGGCGCTCGGTCGGCTGGCGCCGCTCGACGACCGGGGCATCATCGCCGCCACCGTGGCCTGCATGAGCGCACGGATCGGCGACGGCGCCTCGATCTACCATGACGGGGTGCTGAGCCACGTCAACCGGACCGCGGCCGCGGCCGGTGCCGCGGCCGGCAGGCCGGCACGCGACTTCATCGACACTCTCGCCGGGAACTGAGACATGGCACTCTATGGCACAGGCATGCTGATGACCTTCACCCAGCCGGATGCGGCGGGCGAGGAAGACTTCAACGAATGGTACAACCGCGAGCACATCGACGAACGGGTCTGGATGCCCGGCTTCCACCGCGCGCGCCGCTATGTCGACTGTACCGGGGATGCGCGCATCAGGTACTTCGCGACCTACGAGACCGATACCGTCGAGGACCTGGCCGATCCGGAATACATGAAGCTCCTCGCCGACCAGTCCGACTGGTCGAAGCGGGTGATGAAGACCTTCACCGACTTCGACCGGGTCACGGCCAGGGTCACCGTTGACCTGTCGCACGGCTTTGCCGGCGCCTGCGCCTTCGCGCGGCTCCATCCTGCGCCGGAGGTGATGGACGGGCTGCGCCGGCACCTCGCCGACACCCTGCTGCCGGAACTGGTCGCCCGTCCCGGCATGGTCGGGGCGGTGCTGGCGGAAAACGACCTCGCCGTGGTCAACGAGGGACGCAGGGCCCAGGGCGTGCCGATCCCGGAGCACGAGACACCTCAGTGGATCGTGCTGCTGGAAGGCCAGGGCGGGCACGCCACCGCCGCGGCGCTGCGCGCCGGGTTCGGGGCCGGTCTGCCCGACCACGGCGTGACCGCGGCAGACATCGATACCGGCAACCATATCCTGATGTTCGGCAACAACCGGTAGACCACGCATGCCGACGGGCTTCGGGGTCACGGCCACCAATGGCATGGCCCGGCACGGTCGGCTTGACACGGCACATGGCCGCATCGAGACACCCGCCTTTATGCCGGTCGGAACCGCGGCAACCGTCAAGGCGATGCTCCCGTCCTCGGTCCGTGCCGCCGGAGCGCAGATCCTGCTGGGGAACACCTACCACCTGATGGTGCGGCCGGGAGCCGAGCGCATCGCGAAGCTCGGCGGACTGCACCGGTTCATGGGATGGGACGGGCCGATCCTGACAGATTCCGGCGGCTACCAGGTGATGTCGCTCGCCGGCCTGCGCCGGATCAGAGAGGACGGGGTCACCTTCCGCAGCCACGTTGACGGGTCACGCCACCACCTCTCGCCCGAAGCCTCGGTCCGGATCCAGGACCTGCTGGGCGCCGACATCACCATGGCGTTCGACGAGTGCACGCCCTGGCCGGTCGACGAGACGGAGGCCGCCTCGTCGATGCGGCTGTCGATGCGCTGGGCCGAACGTTCGCGCCGCGCGTTCCGCGACCGGGAGGGCGTCGGGCTGTTCGGCATCGTCCAGGGCAGCGTCTACCAGGCGTTGCGCGCGGAGTCGGCGGAAACCCTGGTCGGGATCGGGTTCGACGGCTACGCGGTCGGTGGGCTCGCGGTCGGCGAGGGCCGCGACGAGATGCTCCGGATCCTCGCCGGAACTGTCCCGCTGCTGCCGCATGACCGGCCACGCTACCTGATGGGCGTCGGCAAGCCGCGGGACCTGGTGGACGCGGTCCGGCACGGTATAGACATGTTCGACTGCGTCCTGCCCACCCGGTCCGGACGCAACGGTCAGGCCTTCACCCGCCACGGTCCGGTCAACCTGCGCAACCGGCGTTTCCTCGACGATCCGCGCCCGCTCGACGACGCGTGCGGCTGCCCTGCCTGCACCGGGTTCTCCCGCGCCTACCTCGCCCACCTGGTTCGCGCCGGAGAGATCCTGGGAGCAATGCTGCTCAGCTGGCACAACCTGCACTACTATCAGGAGCTGATGGCCGGGATCCGCACCGCGATCGACCGGCGGGAGTTCGAGTGCTTTGCCACCGAATTCCGCCGGGAACAGGAGGCCGGGCTGCCGTGAGCACGCCGGTGCGACAACGCGTGCTCGATGCGGCGCGCGCGGCCGGTTTCGACGTGGCGGGGATTGCCCCGGTGGCGGTCGGTGCCCGCGAGCAGGCGCGGCTCGACGGCTTTCTTGCCGGTGGCGAGCACGGCGACATGGACTGGATGCTGCGCACGGCGGAGCGCCGGCGCGATCCGGCGCGGCTGTGGCCGCCGGCACGCTCGGTCGTGGTTGTCGCCGCCAACTACGGTCCGGCCCGGCCTCCGCTCGAGGACCTGGCCCAACGCGAGCGCGGCAACATCTCGGTCTACGCGCGCAACCGCGACTACCACGACATCATGAAGAAGCAGCTGAAGCGGCTCGGGCGCTGGATGAGCGAGACCTTCGGATGCGAGGCGCGGGTGTTCGTCGATACCGCCCCGGTGCTCGAGAAACCGCTGGCCCAGGCGGGCGGCATCGGCTGGCAGGGCAAGCACACCAACCTTGTCAGCCGCGGCTTCGGGTCCTGGCTGTTCCTGGGCGAGGTCTTTACCAGCCTCGAACTCGAGCCCGATACTCCCGCGCCCGACCACTGCGGCACCTGCCGGCGCTGTCTCGACATCTGCCCCACCGACGCCTTCCCGGCGCCCTACACCCTCGATGCGCGCCGCTGCATTTCGTATCTCACCATCGAACACCAGGGTCACATCGCCCGCGAGTTCCGCATCCCCATGGGCAACCGGATCTTCGGGTGCGACGACTGCCTGGCAGTCTGTCCGTGGAACAGGTTTGCGCGTACCGCCCGCGAGGCCGGGTTCATTCCCCGCGACGACCTCGATCTCCCGGAGCTTGCCCCTTTGCTCGAGCTGGACGACGCGGCATTCCGCGCCCGGTTCTCCGGCTCGCCGGTCAAGCGCCTCGGGCGCGACCGGTTCCTGCGCAACGTGCTGATCGCCGTGGCCAATGCCGACGGGCCGCTGCCCGCCCGGGTACACGACCTGCTCGACGATCCGTCGCCGCTGGTTCGCGCCATGGCGGTCTGGGCGCTGGGCCGGCTGGCGCCACGGGAGCGGGTTGCGGCGCTGCGGGAGACCAGGATGCCGGGCGAGCCCGACCCGCAGGTCCGACGCGAATGGACCCACACCCTCGGGGGAGATGGTCATGGACACCGAGACCTTTCGCCGGCACGGCCACGCCCTGGTCGACTGGATGGCGGACTACCTTGAGGACGTCGCGGACCTGCCGGTCCGCGCCCAGGTCCCGCCCGGTGCGATCGCGAACAGCCTGCCGGTCTCGCCGCCGAGACGCGGCGAGGACATGGAGACGATCTTCAGCGACTTCCGCGACATCGTCCTGCCGGGCATCACCCATTGGCAGCACCCGGACTTCTATGCCTACTTCCCGGCCAATTCGAGCCCGCCGTCGGTGCTGGCCGAAATGCTGACCGCCACGCTCGGTGCGAACTGCATGCTGTGGCAGACCAGCCCGGCGGGAACCGAGATGGAAACCCGGATGACCGACTGGCTGCGGCAGATGATCGGCCTGCCGGACGGATTTCATGGTGTGATCCAGGACACGGCGTCGTCCGCCATCCTCTGTGCCCTGCTGACGGCACGGGAACGCAGCACCGGCTGGCAGGCCAACAGGCAGGGACTGGCCGGGCGGGAACCGCTCATCGCCTACACCTCGGCCGAGGCACACAGCGCCACCGTGAAGGGTGCCGGTATCGCCGGCTACGGTCGTGACAACGTGCGCCTCATCGAGGTGGACGAGGCATTCGCCATGCGCCCCGACCGTCTCGAACAGGCCATCCGCGCCGACCAGGAGGCCGGGCTCCATCCGGCCTGCGTGGTGGCATCGCTGGGGACCACCGGCGTCGGCGGCTGCGACCCGCTCCGCGCCACTGCGGAAATCTGCGCCCGGTACGGGCTGTTCCTGCACGTCGACGCCGCCTGGGCCGGATCGGCTCTGCTGCTGCCGGAACACCGGGCCATGGCCGACGGGCTCGAACTTGCGGACAGCCTGGTCTTCAATCCGCACAAGATGCTGATGACCAACTTCGACTGTTCGGCCCATTTCGTGCGCGATCGCGACGCGCTGGTCCGCACCTTCTCGATCCTGCCGGAATTCCTCAAGGGCCGGGAGGGTGACAGCGTGATCGACTACCGCGACTGGGGCGTTGCGCTCGGCCGCCGGTTCCGGGCACTCAAGCTCTGGTTCGTGATCCGCTCCTACGGGATCGAGGGTCTGCAGGCGATCCTGCGCCGGCATATCGCGCTTGCGGTCGAACTCGAGCAGATGATCGCGCAGGCCGACGACTTCGAGCTCATGGCGCCGCGTTCGCTGTCGCTGCTGAACCTGCGCTACCGACCGTCCGGGATGACCGACGAGGCCGAACTCGAACGCACCAACCGGACGCTGCTCGAGCGGCTGAACGACTCGGGCCGGGTCTACTTCACCCAGAACCTGGTGAAGGGGCGGTTCGCCATTCGCTGGTCGATCGGCCAGACCCGGACCGAACGTCATCACGTCGAGGCCGCCTGGGCCCTTGTTCAGCGGATGGCCCGGTGCGCCTGACACGTGAGCACGACGCACGGGGGGCGGGGCCGCGCCGCGTGCCAGCCACCGGAGGGCCCGGATGACGGGCCAACCGTACGAGGGTGACGCCGGTGTCAGCCGCGCCGCGCTCTACGAGACGGTGGAGGCCGCAGACCTCCACTCCTGGCTCGAGCCCTGGCTGCCGGAGGCCCCGGCACTGGTACTCGACGTCGGAGCCGGTTCCGGGCGTGACGCCGCCTGGCTTGCCAACGCCGGTCACGAGGTCGTCGCCGTCGAGCCGTCGGCGACCATGCTGTCCGAGGCCCGACGGCGGCATCCGCAGTCGACGATCTCCTGGATCCGGGACAGCCTGCCGGCACTCGAGCGTGTCTACAGGCAGGCATTCGCCTTCGACCTGGTGCTGCTGAGCGCGGTCTGGATGCACGTCCGCCCCGAACACCGACAGCGCGCGTTCCGCAAGCTGATCGGCCTGCTGAAGCCGGGCGGACGGCTGGCGATCACCTTTCCGCAGGGCACAACCGACCGGGCGCGGGGACAGCATCCCGCACGTGTCGAGGAGATCGAGAGCCTGGCGCGCCGCCACGGCGCGTTCCTCGCCTTCCAGGACCAGGACGCGGACAGGCTGGGACGGACCGGTCTCGTGTGGGCCCGCCTCCTGGTGCACCTGCCGGACGACGGCACCGGCGCGCTGCCGCTGCTGCGCCACGTGATCCTGAACGACGCCAAGTCGTCGACCTACAAGCTCGGACTGCTGCGCGCAATCGCGCGCGCATCCGACGGAGCGCTCGGCATGGCCGCCCCTGCGGACCGTGATGTCAGCATCCCTCTGGGCCTGGTCGCGCTGAACTGGCTGCGCCTGTACAGGCCGCTTGTCGACGGCGGTTTCCCGCAGCGCCCCAAAAACCGCGGGCCCGACGGTCTCGGCTTCGCCGGGAAGGGGTGGCGCCGGATCGGTGACCTGAACCCGCCCGAGCTTCGGGTCGGGGCCCTGCTCTCGGGCAAGCGTGCCGCCGGACTGCACCAGGCGCTCGCAGAGGTGGCGAGAACCATCGCCCGGATGCCTGCCACCCACACCACCTGGCCCGGTTCCGCCGACCCCATCTTCCGGGCCGTACCATCGGCCGCCGGTCGACCGCCGTCCCGGATCCTGATCGACCGGGACTATCTTGCGCGGTTCGGGGAACTCCGGGTCCCGCTGCACCTGTGGCGCGCGCTGTCGCGGTACAGCTGCTGGATCGAACCGGCGGTCACGGCGGAATGGATCCGGCTGATGGACGGCTATGCCGTGGGGCAGAAGCGGTCGCTCGACCGCGCGGATCTCGCCCGGGCCATGACGTGGTCGGAGCCGTCACGCGACGTGCACGCGTCGCGTTCCCGGGCGCTCGAACTCGCCGGGCAGGGAGCGCTCTACTGCGTGTGGTCCGGACGGCGCCTGCGCGAGGCGAGCTTCGACATCGACCACTGCATCCCGTGGGCGGCGTGGCCCTGCGACGACCTGTGGAACCTGCTGCCGAGCGCCTCGGCCGTCAACCAGCAGAAACGCGACCGGCTGCCCTCGGCAGGCGCGCTTGCCGCCTCGCGGGAGCGCATTCTCGACTGGTGGGAGAGTGCCTATGTCCGCCGTGAGGAGATGAAGGAGCGGTTCTTCATCGAGGCCCGATCGTCGCTGCCGCTGTTCGACGAGCCGGAGGCGAAGGTCGAGGTGCTGTTCGACGGGCTCGGTGCCCGGCGCCAGTCCCTGGTCACCGACCAGCGCGTGGACGAGTGGGCGCCGAGGACCTGAGGCCGCTTACCCGGTCTCCATCGGCAGGGTGTCGTCGCGCGACCATTCCGACATCGAGTTGTCGTAGAGCCCCACGTTCTCGTGACCGAGCATGACCAACAGCATCGCGGTCGCGCTCGCCGCAATCCCGCCGCCGCAGTAGGTCAGGACGCGTTCGGCGCTGTCCGCCCCGATATCCGCGAACCGAGCCGCGATCTGCCCGGCCGGCAGAAAGGCGGTGGTCTCGGGATCAAGCAGTTCCGCGGTCGGCACGTTCACGCTGCCGGCAATGCGCCCGACCCGGCCGTAGGCCCGCCCGCCCCGCCCCCCCCCCGCCGGTCCCGGCATGCTGCTCGCGCGCCAGCGCGTTGACCGTGCACACCGTGCCGTTGCCGACAGCCGACAGCACCTCGTCCCTGCCCACGATCAGGCCCTCCCTGGGACGCGGCGTGAAGATGGCCGGGGAATAGGATGCGGGTTCGGTGGACACAGCGCGGCCCTCCCGCGCCCACTTGGTGAAACCGCCATCGAGCACCCGGGCCCGGTCGAAGCCGAAGGCCCGCAGCATCCACCAGACACGCGTCGCCCACTGCGGCGAGGTCGTGCTATAGAGCACCACCGAGGCGTCATCGCCGAGCCCGCGGCGGCCGACCGCATCGGCGAACCGGCCGGCATCGGGAAACGTGAAACGATACTGGCTGTCGCTGTCGGAGAGCTCCCCCTGCAGATCCAGAAAATCGGCACCCGGTACATGTCCGCGGTCGTAGTCGGCCCTGCCGCTCTCCACCGTGTAGGGCAGGGTCGGGTGCGGAAGCAGGTGGGTGGTGCAGTCGTAGAGCCGCAGGTCCGCATCACCGAGACGGGCTTCCAGCTCCGCGGTATCGATCAGGAAGTCGGGGTGCCGGTAGCCGGCCGCACTGGCGGTCATGGACATGCTCCTCGTACTGGCGCCGCACCGGGCGGCCACGGCGGTTACTCTACCTGATGTGGCAGGTCGCTCAAGTCACCCGGCTGTTCTCGGGCGTGTCCGACACCGTCCGCGGCATGCTGTGGATGGCCCTGGCGGGGCTGATCTTCGCGTCGTTCATGGCAATCGTGCGTCATGTCGGGACCACGATGAACCCGATCCAGGTCGCGTTCATGCGCTACGCCATCGGCCTCGTGTTCATGCTGCCGTTCTTCCTGAGCGTCACCCTCGCCGATCTTCGAAGCGCCCGGTTCGGACTGCACGCGACCCGCGGCGTCATGCACGCGCTCGGCGTGATGTGCTGGTTCTACGCCATGAGCCGCATTCCGATCGCCGAGGTGACCGCCATCGGGTTCACGGCCCCGGTGTTCGCGGTGATCGGTGCGGCCCTGTTCCTCGGTGAACAGGTTCGGGTCCGACGGATCCTCGCCGTCGTCGCGGGGCTGTTCGGCGCCGTCGTGATCCTGAAGCCCGGAGCCGGGAGCATGGACCCGGGCGTACTCGCGATGCTGGTTGCCGCTCCGGTGTTCGCCGCCGCCGACCTGGTCTCGAAGGTCCTGACCCGGCGCGAGACGGGTGCCGCGGTGGTTGCCTATCTCTCGGTCTTCGTCACGCTTACCATCATGGGTCCGGCGCTCTGGGTCTGGCAGGCGCCGACGCTGCAGGAATGGGTCCTGATGACACTGACCGCCGGGCTGGCCACCCTCGGGCACCTGTGCATGGTCAGGGGCGTGAAGATCGCCGAGGTCTCGGCCCTGCAGCCGATCAAGTTCCTGCAGCTGTTCTGGGCAGCGCTCATCGGCTACCTGGTGTTCGCCGAGGTGCCCGAGGCCACCACCTGGATCGGATCGGCCATCATCGTCGCCAGCGCCACCTACATCGCCCACCGCGAGGCCGTCGCCCGCAGGACACGCCGGACGCCCTGATCCGCCCCGACGGGCGGCTACCGCAGGTGGCAGGAGACACCCAGTGCCCGGGTGCGCGCTCGGACAGACGGGGCGTCTGTTCCCGGCACCGCTGCTCCGGCTCCGGAATCCCGACCAGCCGGAGCAGGTCGATCGCACGGGCAAGCGCTTCCTTCCTGGACAGTTTCTGGTGCAGCACCAGTGCCTCGCCGATCTGTGTTCCGATCGTCATCACCGGGTTGAGCGATGTCATCGGCTCCTGGAAGATCATCGAGATGTCGTTGCCGCGCACGTCGCGCATTTCCTCTTCCAGGAGCGCGGTCAGATCGCGTCCGTCGAGGACCACCGTGCCGGAGATGATCCGGCCGGGCGGGTCCGGCACCAGTCTCATCAGCGACAGCGCCGTCTTGATCAGGTTGTCGGTCGCGATACAGTCCAGGCCAGGGACTCGCACCCACCGTCATCACATAGGTGCTGAAGTCTCCCGGGCAGGGCCGGAACCGGCCAGGACGCCGCGGATGCGGTCGTGCAGGTTGCCGCCGGCAAACGGGTACCCGCGGATCCCTGCCGCCACCGCCGCCTCCATGTCGCTCGCCCTGTCGCCGACCATGAACGAACGGGCCAGGTCGACCGACCAGCATTCCGCGAGGTCGAGCAGCATGCCCGGCGCCGGCTTGCGCCAGTGCGCGCGGTCGCGATACCGGCCGTCATCGAAGTCGGGGTGATACGGGCTGTAGCGAAAGTCGTCGATCCGGGCGCCGCGCTGCGCCATCTCGCGGTTCATCCACTCGTGCAGCCGTTCGACGTCCCCGCACCCGTAGAGCCCGCGGGCAATGCCCGCCTGGTTGGTCACCACCAGGACCAGGTAGCCGGTCTCGTTCAGCAGCCTTACCGCTTCGAACGCGCCGTCGACCCAGCGGACCTGGTCCGGGCGGCTGACGAATCCGACGTCCAGGTTGAGCACTCCGTCGCGGTCGAGGAACGCCGCCGGCTTCGCTCCGCCCGCATCGCTCACAAGCTGATCACGATGTTGCCGAACCGATCACGCTCGCTCCGTGCTCCGGGAGGGACCAGGCAGGTCGCGTCGTACTCCTCGATGATGACCGGGCCCTCACGCGGTGTCGAAAGGTCGCCGCGGCGCAGAACCGGGGTTTCGAGCCAGCCGGCATCGCGCCCGAAATAGGCCTGGCGCGCCGCCACGGTTCCGTCCATCTCCGCCAGCCGGAGACGCTCGGGCACCCGGTTGACCTCGGACAGGCCCCGGCCCACCACCGCGATGTTGACCAGCTCGACCGGTTCCTCCGGCCCGGCCCTGTGGCCGTAGACGGTCTCGTGCTCCTGGCCGAACCGCTCGGCAAGATCCGAGAGCTTGTCCTGATCAAGCACCCCGTCGGGGGCCGACACCGAGAGCTCGTAGATCTGGCCCTTGTAGTGGAGGCTGGCCGAACGCTCGATCACCGCAGACGGGCCGGAAAACCCTTCCTGCCCGAGTTCCCTGTCCGCCTCCCGGGCCAGCGCGTCCCACGCGCGGGTGAGTTCCGCCGGGTCGGCGTCGGACAGCAGGCACCGGAAGGTCCGGGAATAGTGGTGCTCGACGTCGGCGTACAGCAGGCCGAAGGAGGAAAACAGTCCCGGGGCCGGCGGGACCACCACGCGGGAAATCCCGATGGCCCGGGCCATGCCGGCCGCGAACATCGGCCCGTTGCCGCCGAAGGCGAACAGCACGTAGTTCCGTGGATCGCGACCGCGTTCGGTCGAGACGGCCTTGATCGCCCGGATCATGTTCGAGGCCGCGATCAGGTGGGCGCCGTGGGCCGCGACCTCGAGCGGCAACCCGAGCGGACGCGCGATCTTCTCCTCGAGCACCCGCGCCGCCCGGTCACGGTCGATCCGCAGGGCACCGCCGACCAGGTGCTCCGGGTTGAGGTACCCGAGCACCAGGTTGGCGTCGGTGATCGTCGGCTCCTCGCCGCCGATACCGTAGCACACGGGTCCCGGTTGGGCGCCGGCGCTGTTTGGTCCGGCCAGGAGCGAGCCGCCGGGATCGATGGTCAGGATCGAACCGCCCCCGGCGCCGACCTCGGCCAGGTCGATGGCCGGCACCTTCAGCGCGTACCCGGCACCGGTGAGCAACCGGGAGCCGTGGATGATCCCGCCCCCGACCTGCATGTCGAGCGCGCGCGTGACCTCTCCGCGGGTGATCATCGAGGTCTTCGCCGTCGTGCCCCCCATGTCGAAGGCAATGACGTTTTCGATCCCGTGCGCACGTGCGATCGCCTGGCTTCCGATCACGCCCCCGGCCGGACCGGACTCGATGATGTGCATCGGCAGCCTGGCGGCGGCGGCCGCGGTAGTCAGTCCGCCGTTGGACTGCATGAGGTAGAGCGACGCGGCAACACCGCCGGCGTCAAGCCCCGTGCGCAGCGCCGCAAGGTAGGTGCTCACGACCGGCAGGACGTAGGCATTGATCACGGTGGTCGAGGTTCGCTCGTATTCCTTCATCTCCGGCAGGACGTCGGCGCTGATGCACAGCGGCAGGTCGGGGGCCATGGCACGGATCACCCCGGCGATCGCCTGCTCGTGCGCCGGGTTGGCATAGGCATTGATCAGGCACACCGCGATTGCCTCGACACCCTGTTCGAGCAGGATGCCGACCTCGCGGGCGATCTCTTCCGGATCCGGCGCCCGTTCGACCACGCCGTCGGCGTTGACGCGCTCGTCCACGGTGCGCCGCAGGTAACGTTCGACCAGCGGCGGCGGCTTTTCCCATGCCAGGTCGTAGAGCTTCGGCATGCGCAGGGTGCGGATCTCGAGCACATCGCGGAACCCTTGCGAGGTGATCAGGCCGACCCGCGCGCCCTTGAGCTCGAGGATGGCGTTCGACGCCACTGTGGTGCCGTGGCGGATCTCGCTAATGTCACCCGGCTCCAGGCCCGAGGCCTCGAACAGCTCGGCCAATCCCTCGACGATGGCCCGGGCATAGTTGTCGACGCTCGAGGACACCTTGCGGGTCAGCACCGTGCCGTCGGCGTCGAGCAGCACGATGTCGGTGAAGGTGCCCCCGATGTCGATCCCGACCCGAAACCGGCTCATGAGTCCGCTCCCTGCCCGGCTCGCGGCCAGTCCTGCCACAGGACCGATGGTGCTGCTCCGACACGGTCACCAACGATCTCGTCCCTGAGCGTTCGTGTCGCCGCCTCGTCCACGCTCCAGGTCGCGGTATCGACGACCACGCCGTAGTCGCGGCGCGCGCGCTCCGGGCTCACCAGTTCATTGCGCACGTCGCTCAGCACCGCTGCCGGGTCACGCTCAAGCGGGTCGCCCCAGCCACCGCCGCCGGCGAGTTCGTGCCGGAAGACGTCGCCCGAGCGCATGATCATCGTCAACTTGGACTCGAGCGGCCGGTCCTCGACCCCCGGGTTCATGGTATTGCACGACGGTGCTCCGGGATTGCCGCCATACAGTCCGTAGGGCCGGAAGGCGTGGCGGTCGGAACGGACCTGCAGGACTGCCTCCTTCTCCAGCAGCCGGTAATCGCGCCGATAGGGCGCGCCTCCACGGAACTTTCCGGCGCCGGCCCGGTCCGGCACATACTCGTAGGACAGCACCTCGACCGGGTTCTCGGCCTCGGTGACCTCGATCGACTGCGAGGCCATGTTGGCGAACAGGTTCGAGTTGCCGGAAAGACCGTCGGCCCACGGGCGTCCTCCCCAGGTTCCGCAGGCGAAGTCGACATAGATGAAGGGATTGCGGTCCTCGTCGTATCCGCCGATGGACACCCCGGTGTTGCCGCCGTCCGACGCCGCCATCACCGCTGACGGCAGCATCATCGCCAGCGCCCCGAACACGCAGTCGAGCATCCGGAACCCGGTCAGGCCGCGGGCAGCGCAGGCCGCCGGCAGCACGCCGTTGGCAATGGTCCCCGGCGGGGCCGTGACCTCGACGCAGCGGAAGAACCCCTCGTTGGCCGGAACGTCGTGCGGCAGGACCGACTTCACCCCGCAGTAGGTGGCGGCCTTGGTGAAGGAGAGCGTGTTGTTGATGGCGCCCTTGACCTGGGGCGAAGAGCCGGTCCAGTCGGCCTGCATCACCTCGCCCCGCTTGCGCAGGGTCACGAACAGGCGAATGGGCGATCCGACATCGACACCGTCGTCGTCGATCCAGTCCTCGAACTGCCATTCTCCGTCCGGCAGCTCCCTGAGCGCGGCCCGGGTGACCCGCTCGGAATAGTCGATGAAGTCGTCCATGAACCCGGTCATGGTGTCGACCCCGTGCTCGCTGACCAGTTCCAGGAACTGGCGCTCGGCAATGTTGCAGGCCGCGAGCTGGGCGCGAATGTCGCCGAACACCTTGACCGGCACCCGCACGTTCGCTTCGATCAGGCTCCACAGGGTCTCGTTGCGCCGGCCCTGCTCGAACATGTACATCGGCGGGATGCGCAGCCCTTCCTGGTAGATTTCGGTCGAGTCGGACGCGTTCGATCCGGCAACCCGGCCGCCGACGTCGGTGTGGTGACAGATGGTCGCCGCAAAGGCGATGCGGCGCCCGTGGCTGAAGATCGGCTTGAAGATGAAGATGTCCGGCAGGTGCATCCCGCCCCTGAACGGATCGTTCAGGCAGAACATGTCCTCGGGCAGCATGTTCTCGCCGAACCGCTCCACGACGGCGGCAAGCGCGGTGGGGATCGACCCGAGGTGCCCCGGCAGCGTCAGGCCCTGGGCAACCAGCCTGCCATCGGCGTCACAGAACGCGGTGGAGAAATCCATGTTGTCGCGCAGCACACCCGAGTAGGTGGTGCGCATGATGGTCAGCGCCATCTCGTCGGCGATCGCCGAGACCGCGTTGCGCAGCAGCTCGAACTCGATCGGATCCCAGGACTTCCGCGTCATCGTTTCCTCCGCATTCGTGACGCGGCACTGTGCGACGGCGCATGGCCAATGGAAAGGGACTTGTCGGGACCGCCGCGTCGAAACCGGGTACGGGAGGGGTCAGACGATCTGGCGTTCGGCGCGCGCGAGGTCCGCCGTTTCGCCGGTCTCGTACTGCTCCAGCGGCGAGAAATCGTCGAGCGCCCTGGCGTCGATCTGGGTTCCCGTGGACAGCGCGATGTTGAACAGGGCATCCCCGTCATGGACAACGGGCAGGTTGGTTCTGCCGACGATGACACCGTCCGCCGGGGCCTCGATCTCGGTGTCGGTCATGCCCCAGGGATCGGATATGAACGCCAGCACCTGGTTCCGTCGCACCTGGGCGCCGAGGGGTTCGATGACCCGCAGCACGCCGCTGCACGGCGCGCGCACCCAGCGGCTGGAACGCAGGACCAGCGGTTCGGCCGGCTCGGCATGGTCCTCGCGCACCGGCAGCATCGCCAGGTGCTGCATGACACCGATGATGCCGCGCACGCCGGCGCGGATCCCGGCCTCGTCGAAGCGCAGCGCCTCGCCCGCCTCGTAGACGACCACCGGGACCCCAAGCGAATTTGCCGCCTCGCGCAGGCTGCCCTGCCGGAAGCCGGCATTGAGCACCACGGGAACGCCGAAGGCCCGCGCCACGGCCTCGATTTCCGGACTGTCCAGGCTGGCCCGGACCTGGGGATAGTTCGAACGATGGTGACTGCCCGTGTGCAGGTCGATGCCCCATGAAGACCCGCTCACGATTTCGTCGAGGAAGCAGCGCGCGATCCGTCCCGCCAGCGACCCGTCATGCGATCCCGGGAACGAACGGTTGAGGTCCCGGCGATCGGGCAGGTACCGGCTCTGGTACAGGAAACCGGGCGTGTTGACGATGGGAACGGCGACCACGGTCCCGCACAGGTCCCTCAGCGCCGTGAGCCTGGTGAAGCGCCGGATGATCTCGACACCGTTGATCTCGTCGCCGTGCAGGGCGGCGGAGATGAACAGCTGCGGCCCTGGATGACAACCGTTGATGACATGAACCGGCATCCGGACGGGAAACCCGCTCGACAGCTCGGCGATCTGGATGTCGACCTGCCGGCGCTCACCAGGAGCAACGGCAGTCCCTGCGAGGCTGACATCCGACCGCACGCCCCCCTGTTCTCCGGCCATCCTGCCCCCGCGCTGCTGCCGTCCGGTCGCGGCGAACCCGGCCGGCGTCGACCGTGCCCCGCCGGAAACCCTAGGAGGTCGGTGCCCGCGTGGTCAACGCGGCCGGCACTACGCGCTGCGGCGGCGGCGCTTGACCGGCCGATGGGCGTTGGCCTCGATGAAGGCGACGATCCGCTCGGCGATGTCGACACCGGTCGCCTTTTCGATGCCCTCCAGCCCCGGGCTGGCATTGACCTCCATGATTACCGGCCCGTGATTGGCCCTGAGGAAGTCGACACCGGAGACATCCAGCCCGAGTGCCTGGGATGCCCGGACGGCGCTCGAGCGTTCCTCCGGCGTGATCCTGATGGGCTCGCAGGTTCCGCCCCGGTGCAGGTTCGAACGGAAGTCGTCGCGCGGACCTGTTCTCTTCATGGCCCCGACGACGCGCTTGCCGATGACGAAGGCACGGATGTCCGTGCCTCCTGCCTCCTTGATGAACTCCTGGATCAGGATGTTGACCTTCGCACCGCGGAACGCCTCGATCGCGCTGCGCGCCGAGGACATGCTCTCGCCGAGCACGACGCCGACACCCTGGGTTCCTTCCAGCAGCTTGATGACCACCGGAGGGCCGTTCACCATGCGGATGATCTGCTCGGCCTGGCTCGCGGAATTGGCAAAACCGGTCACCGGCAGCCCCAGGCCCTCGCGTGACAGCAGCTGCAGCGCACGAACCTTGTCGCGGGCCCGGCCGATGGCCAGCGAGTTGTTCAGTGTCCACACCCCCATCATCTCGAACTGGCGCAGGATGGCGAGACCATAGAGCGTGATCGACGCGCCGATGCGGGGAATGACGGCGTCGAATCCCGACAGCGGGCGATCCTCGTACATGACCTGGGGGCGATGGGCCGTGATGCTCACGTAGCACCGGGTGGTGTGAATGATCTCGATCCGGTGTCCGCGCGCCTCTGCCGCCTCGACCAGGCGCCTGTGGGAGTACAGATTCGGATTTCGCGCGAGCATGGCGATTCGCATTGTCCGTACTCCCCCAGATATTTACAGAGCGGTCAGATTTCCTTCACTTGTCTTGTGTAGATCGGTGTATCGACCCGAACGATAGGACCGTCTCGGATCGACAATGAAACGGCCCCGCATGGCCTCGCGGCCCACCAGCATCCTGAACCCCATCGGATCCCGGTTGGCCAGGGTGAGCTCGATGGGCCAGGATTCGTCCGCGATGCTCAGGCGGGTCGAGATCACGCACCGCCACTCCCGCATGCCGCCGGAGTTCGTCACCCAGCGCTGATCGGAAAGCGGCGCCTCGCACACGACCGGCGTCGCCGCCGGCCCTTCGAGCGGAAAGGTCCGGAACCGTACCCAGGGCTTGCCGTCAATCCGGATCGGCTCGGCATTCCAGGCATGGAGCGCCGAGGTCCTGGCCCCGGTGTCAAGCTTGGCCTTGATGGCAGTGATCCCGAGGTCCGGCAGCGACACCCACTCCCGCCAGCCGAGGATTCGCCCGTCGTCGATCGCCAACCGTTTACTCCCGTTCGTGGCAGATCCGGCGCGAGCCCGGGGCGGTACCGCGCCCATGCGTGCGGTCCGGCCCGGGATTCTCCCACACCGAAGCGTACTTGGCACGGCGTGGAAGGGCAATGATCCGCGTCGAGCGGACGCCGACGCGGCGGGTACGGTGCTCAGAGAGCGGCGCTCGGTCTCGAACTCACGGCATCGTACCAGCGCGCCGCGTGGGCAGCGCCTTCCGGCAGGCCCATCTTCAGCCAGCCGGCGAAGTCGACCACCACCAGCAGGTCGATGTCGGCGATCGAATAGGCGTCACCGGCCACGAACGGCCTGTCACGCACCATCGCATCGACACCGTCGAGGAAGCGCAGCACCCGGTCCCGGCCCCGCTCTGCGAGTGCCGGTATCTGCTCGTAGTTGACCGGACCGGTCAGGGCCCTGCTTTGCATCCTGCTCGCCCGGTTGCGCAGTGCTTCCGACATCGCCATCAGGCCGTCGGCCTCGATCTGCCACAGCAGGTCGGCGATCCGCCCCTGTTCCGCGGCAGTGCGCCCGCACAGGTTCGGTTCCGGGAAGGCGACATCGAGATAGCGCCGGATCCCGGCCGTGCTCGCAAGCCGCGTGCCGTCGTCGAGTTCGAGGACCGGCACCGTGCAGCGGGGATTGATGGCCCGGAAGGACTCCGTCAGTTGTTCGCCGGTACCCAGGTCAACCTGTACCGTCTCCACCTCGAGACCCTTTTCGGCAAGGTATATCCGGACCCGTCTGGGCGAGGGAGCGGGAGCGCAGTCGTAGAACTTCATGGTCGGAAACCTCCGGCAGGCCTGCGGCACCGTCAGCGGGTGAGCTGCACCACGTGACGACGCATCAGGCGGTTGAACTGTTCGGGTTGCTCCAGTGATGCCAGGTGCCTCGAAGGCGTGATCCAGTGCAGACCGCAGCCGGAAATCAGCCGGGCCATCCGTTCGGAGACGTCGCGCGGCACCCCCGGATCATCCGGGCTCGCCACCACGAGAGCCGGTACCGCTATCTGCCCGAGCCGGGCCTCGGTGTCGAGTGCGCACATGGCCCGTGCAGCCGCGGCAAAGGTTGCGGGCCGGAACCGCCGGAACACTTCTTCCATGTAGACGTAGCCCGGCACCCTGCGTTCCGCCGCTTCCGGCGTAAACCAGCGCCGCATCAGCGCGCCGGTCACCGGTTCCAGCCCGTCGCGTTCCACAAGGTCGGCCCGGGATCGCCACAACGCCCGCTGATCGTCGTCGTAGCGGCAGGTGGTGGTCACCAGCGCGAGCGAGAGCACGCGGCCGGGGTGATCGAGGGCCATGGTCTGGGCGATCTGGCCGCCGAACGACACGCCACACAGATGGACCGCATCGAACTCCAGCAGGTCAAGGAGCCGGACAACCTCCGCCGCCAGGGACTCGAGGCTGCAGCCTTCCGGCCCGAGCGGGCTCAGTCCGTGCCCGGGAAGGTCGACGCCCAGCAGCCTGCACCCCTCGAATGCTGCACGGTGAAGCTCCCAGTAGCGGTGGTCGGCCCCGAAGCAGTGCAGCAGGCAGAACACCGGGGCATCGATGGGTCCACAGAGCCGGTAATGCAGTGTCACGGTCGCATCCTGTTCTTCAAGGGCCCCACGATCCTCTCGACGCAGCGTGCGCGGCGTACGCAACCGCCCGCAACCGTGCCGGCCATCGCCTGTGCCGCATGATCGTTCGATTCACGAACAGCACATGAAGCCACGCGATGCAGACGTCAAGACGCACCAGGCAGACCCGTTCCGGACTTTGCGGCCGAAATCGTTTCCGTGTCTGACAGCGCGATATCCCGTGGAACCGATCCGCCCTGAACCGGAACCGGCACGGGTTGATCCCGGGATGACACGGTCGGGGCCGGAATCGCTGTCGGGGCCGGGACGAGATTCGAGGCCAACGCTGACGGTGTCCACGTCGGCAGTCTGGAGTACGGTCCAGTCCGGCGTCCAGAAGTCCATCCCCGCGCAGCGAAACCGCCAGTCGTAGCCGGAGATGTCCGGATCCCCTGGATGGTCCCAACGGATGTAGTTCTCGCCGTCTTCGAACACGGCCCGCCGGTTGGCCGGAGCCGCGGGGGCCTCGGCCAGCGCTCGAAGCGGCGCCAGCGCCAGAACGACGGCAAGGACGAGCAGGACAGAACGTGGGAAACCGCCGGTGACCGGCGCCAGCCTGCCCGGAAAGACCGTGCGGCCTTCTACCGGACGCTTCGATGGAGGAGTCTTCGGCGTCGCGGTATGGTTCTGCGATCGTTTCATCCAGATGCCTTCCAACCGACACGGAGCCCCACGGCCCGATTCCCGTGCAGCGCTGATGTCTCGAGGGTCGGCTCGACAGTCCCCGTGCGGGACCCGCACGGGAAAGCGCCACGAGACGTCAACCGTTCTCCACGAGTCGCCGCCGTCTTCCCCGAAGAGCGCGTCCGGGCGCCCCCGCCCCGCACATCGAGCCAGTGAGCGCAGCCGGTCCGGCTGCCCGGTCATGGCCGTTACCGTGATCGCCATTTTCGTTCGCCCGGTGCTGCGGCAGGAACGCCGGGGAAAGACCTCGGCGCCCGGGGGGACGACGGGCGGCAGCATCCGGCGCCTGCACCGTGTGTCGTGGCCGCTTCCCGTTTCGTCATTCTCACGCGCGGGCGGGCGCCGGATCCGGTGTTTCGTGTGCGCGCGTTGCCGGGCAGGCCGTGACATGTGTGCGGTTCCCCGGTACCCGGTGCGTCTCGTGGAACCGTTCGTCGATGTCCCGGCACTTCGGCGCGCCTTCTGCCGGGCGTCAAACCGGTGTTGGCCGGGGCTGACCCGCTGGCGCCGGCACGGCAGACCGTCCTCGACGCCGCCACCCGCGAAGTGTGCCCGCGTCGCGCCCACGGTTCACGGCAAACCAGCGCTCGCCGAACGCCGTTTTCTGTTGCACTCTGCGCGCGGGCTGTCGGCTGGCCGATTGCCGGAAGAAACGGAGACGAGCATGGCCATCGTGCGCATCAGAACCGGGGACGTCACCACCGCGTGGCGTGCTGACGGCCCGCCGGACGGCCCTCCCGTTCTGATGGCGCATGCACTGGGGACCGACCACCGCATCTGGGACCGCCAGGTTCCCGCGCTTGCCGATCGCTACCGGGTGCTGCGCTATGACTGGCGGGGTCATGGCCAAACCGAAGCGACGCCGGGTTCCTGGAGCCTCGAGATGTTCGTCGCCGACGCGGTCGCACTTCTCGATAGCCTCGGGCTCGACCGGGTACACTGGGTGGGACTGTCCACCGGCGGGATGATCGGCCAGGGCATGGCCATCCTGGAACCGCAGAGGATCTCCAGCCTCACGCTGTGCAACACCACTTCACAGGCCGACGACGGGTACCGGGAATCGGTGGCCAGGCGCGAGCAGGTGGTCCTGGGCGAGGGCATGGAGGCGGCCTGGACCATGGTCGATCGCCTGTGGTTTACCGAGCCCTTCATCGCCGGTGGCAGTGCCGGATACCTCTCGGTTCGCAACGCGTTCGTGCGGATCCCGGTACCCGGGTACCTGGCGGCAACCTCGGCCGTCACCCGGCTCGCCTGGCGGGACCGGCTGCATCGTATCACCGCTCCTACCCGCATCATCGCGGCCGGCGAGGATCGCGTGACCCCGCCCGAGTGCTCCCGCGAGTTGCACCGGCACATCGCCGGAAGCCGGCTTTCGGTGATCCCGGGTGTCCGGCACCTGTCGAATGTCGAGACCCCGGTCGCCTTCAACAGGATCCTGCGCGCGGGGCTCGACCGCATGACCGTATGACCGTCGGGCGCACGAGCCCGGTGTGACCCGTCGGCGGAGCCCGCCCTGGCGACATGGACGGCACCGGCCCGCGGCTGCGGAAAGCGTCCCGCCCGCTTCGCACAGGTCGGCCGTTGTCGACGAGCATGGCACCCTGCCTATGTCGGGGAGGCCAACGGCGCCACGGTCGCCCTTGCGCTTCCGGCGCCGTGCACCGGTCAATCGGGCGGTCTGGCCGTTCGGGACTGGCAAAAGCCGGGCGGGGCATGCCGATGCGTATTCCCGCTCGGCACGAGGAGATCGATTGCGAAGGATTCTCGTGCGCTATCGGCCGGGACAACGGCAACCTGCATCGCGACCGTATCGGCATCCGGCGGTTCATCGAGGAAAAAGGGGTCGGGGATGTCGCGGCGGAACCATTCGGGGCAGCGCCGTCCCGGCAGCACGCGCCGGCGATGCGGTCCGGCACAACCGTGACAGGAAGCGAAGGACCAGGCCTTCCACCGAGGGCGGCCGGTGTTGTCGGTCTGAACCTGGTTGGCGGATGAGCGCCCGGACAGGGTATCGGGCGGGAGTCCTGCCTGCGCGGTCCGATCGTGGGCCGGCAGGTCCGGATGGCTGCCGCCGAGCACCGTTCCTCTTTTCTTCTGCTCAGTACCGCTTCGTGAGGCGGAAGCCGACATCGTACACAGGCCGAGCGCCTGCCCCGTATTCCGAACCGGTACTGGCGCTCTCGTGGCGCCGGGCCTCGAAGGAGAGTTCGAGCAAGCCCGTATCACCCGGTCGCGTGCACCGTACCAACCGCCAGCCCAGACTGTAATTCCGGTCGGTATCGGACACGGCGATGGCGATCTCCGGCGTTGCGGTAAAGCGGCCGCCGAGTGCCGCGAAGCCATAGCCGAATCGCAGCTCAAGCCACCGCTGCTGCAGCTGCTCGCGGTTGTCCTTCGCCAGCAGCCCGGCAAACGTGGATCGCCCCGGTAACGCATCGTTTCCGCCTTGCGTCGCGATACCCATCGTCCGGGTCAAGCTCAGGAGCGGACCCCGGTCGTCCGTCACCGGATCCCAGGTGAAGGAGGCTGAAATCCCGCGTTCGCTGAAGCCCTCCTCCTCATGGGCCAGCGAGCCGTGCCCGCGCAACTCCGCCCCCAGGCCGCGCCCGGCGTTCCGCCACGCGATCGCGGCGCCGGCATCCACGCCGACGCCGGTCTCGGCGTCGCCACCATCACGGCGCAGTCCGACCTCCACGGCTGGCGTGATCACCGAACCGTTGGCCAGGCGGAACGGCCGGGAACCTTCAAGGCCGAGCCGCAGGCGGATCACGTTCGCCGATGCTGCCGCCAGCTTGCCGTCGACGCCGGAGACCGCGCCCGATGAAATCCGAACGAACGTCGCATCCGATTTCGCCGCCAGCGTCAAACCGTCGTCGCCGCCGTCGACAAGGAGGCCGCGGAGTCCGGCCGCGGTCATCCGGAGATGCACGTCGGTGCGCATGGCCGGCGTTCCCTCCAGTTCGAGCGTCAGGCTGCCTGTGCCGTAGCCGGCTACGCCCCATGCCGAAAGCCGCTCGCCCGGCGCATGGCGGACCCACGGCCAAACTGCTGTGAGTGTCGAGACGGCGGACCCTGCGCGTGCATCCCGGAATCTGCCATCGCCCAGGCTGCTTGAGACCATCAGACCTGTCGTCCAGCGCCCGCGCGTCCAGTCGGCTCCTAACATGCCGCTTGTCACCGTGCCTTCTACCGGGAGGTCGCCGTCCTGTCCGGAGAAACGGGTCGCAGCACCCCGACCCCAGATCGAGAGAAAACCTCCGCTGCCCGTCTCCGCCACCAGTCGGAAGGGCGAAGCTGGCAGCGGCGCACCCCCGCTCGACCGCTGTCCGCGCCCCGATGCCTGGAACGGCCCGGGCACAGTATCCCCGTCCGGCTCCATCCCGGACCGAGGTCCGACGACGCGTGTTTCGGCGCCGGGCGGAGGCAGCGACCGCATGCGGGCGTTTACCGCCTCCAGCGCGTGTTCCGTCACGGTGCGCCCGAAGCGGGAGAGCCAGGCTCCCGGGGTCCCGTCGGTATTGGCGATGGTACCTGTCGCTTCGGCATCGGCGAGCCGCACCTGCGAAGGCGCAGGGGCCGACAGCGTGAACGCCAGCGTCTCCGGGTCTTCGTCGTGGTCGTCATCCAGCACCCACACCCTGACGGTGCTCGACGTCTCGTTCGCGGCGAAGGCCAGGGTTCCCGCGGTGGAAACGTAGTCCGATCCCGCCGTCGCCGTGCGGTCCGAGGTCGCGTAGCGGACCGTCACCGGTTCCGGGTACGGTCGGCTCAGTGTCACCGTGAATTCAAGAAAAGCGCCTCCGCCCTCCCCGGCGCGCGCATCACTGACCGAGAGCGAGGGCACGGCAGTTCCAGATCGGCTGCAGGATCCGTGCGTCAGTGCTCCGCCACAGTTGTGCACATTGTCGAGATCGAGCCAGGAAACGGTGATGGAAGTGTTCCTGTAGACGGTGCGGTTGAAGCGCATCTCGCCGGTCTTGCATCGGGCCCTGATGGTGCAATCGTAGTGCTCGCCGGAGATGGCGGCGGCGGCGGTCTCGTTCATGCAGCTCCAGTCCGCCGAACTCGTTCGCCGGTATCGCGCCAGGCAGCCCGCGTTGGTGACGACGTCGGACCTGTTGCAGAGAACGCCTATGTCGGAGCAGCAGGAGATGCCCCGGATCCGGTGGAGGGTGTCGCCGTCCCTTGGGTGGCCGTCGACCAGGTGAAGCGTACGGTCGCTGGCCGATTTCAGATCCACCTTGGCCACGACCGTTCCGTACCCGGGGCACATGTTCCGGACATGGTAGGGGCTTTTCCTGAGCAGACCCCGGTTCTTCCACCAGGCACTCAGGCATTCGGCGTCCCTGTGATCCACCCTGTTCCCGGCACTGCATGCGGCGCTTGTCGTGCCTGCCGGCAGCGACATGAGCGCGACGGCGAGAAACATGATCGCCGAGATGCCCGTTCGGCCGGTGTCTCCTGCGCCCATTCCAGTACCACTTCCCAGGTCGGTACCTTTTCAGACGGATCAGGCCTGAGCGCGGCAGGTTTGCCGCCTCCTCCCATCACATATGGGCACTTGCTGTCTCACGGACCACGACGCTGTTCCGTTTTGTCGGAATCCGTCAAAAATTGTATTTCTTGGCGTGTTTACAATGACTTAGTCCAACATCGTTCCTATCGGTCTTCAGTAAGCGTTCGGTCGTGGGGTGACGCCAGTGGGCTGTGTCGTCATTTCGGTCACTGTCCGATCGGGGCTGGTAACTTGAAAGCCGCCGTGCTATCGGGCTGCGCATGGAGATGCGCTTCGAGGGAACGGGGAAGTCACCGGCTCGGGAGATCGATGACGACGGGATGGTGGCGTCGTCACGGTCGTCGGTGTTGGTCGCTGGTGCGGTTGACTGGCAGGGTCTGT
>MPMT01000100.1 GCA_002238645.1 Alphaproteobacteria bacterium bin52
CAACTGTTGCCGATCGGAACCGCCTCTGGAGGGCAGAGTGGGAGGGTGATGGGCATGGCTGAAACCGCGCATTCAGTGTCATATTATAATATCAGAACCGGTGCGCGACCGCCACTCAAAAACGGCCTGAAACAGCCAAAACGTAGCAGAATTCATGGGGTTCCTGCCACGCCAACCGAAACTGCAAACGCTAAGAGGTCAGGAAGTCTGAACTTCAGGACCCGACGGCGCATGGCAGGGTTAATGACACTCACCTATGACCTGTCCGCCAGGGCCCATGTTCATGGCCTGGGGTATTCGTTCGTCGAAATCCGCGAACACAGCATCGGTGTGGATGCTCGACTTTGGGTCCTGGCGACGCCGGTGGACGGCACGCTGATCGACATGACGCTGGTCGGGCAGGTCAGGGAAATGCGAAGTCCCAGGCGCCCGATCGTCGGTCTCGCGTTCCTGCCAGTCAGGATGCGCACCAACCTGATGAACAGGTTCTGGAGCATGCAGCAGCGGCGTGACGTCATCCAGGATGTTGAGATCTGGGGCCGCAAGAAATACCGGTCCCGTCCGCGTCTGAGCCGTGCCGACGGACCTATCGGGCTGTACAGGCATTACTGCAGCCAGTTCTATCCTTCCAGCGGACAGTCCTCCTGAGGACACCGGGTGGCGGGAAGCCCGGATCGCGGCTGGCGGTATCCGGGTACGGGAACGGGGCCTGGTTCGTAAGCCCCGACCCGGCCTGCAGGATGCACCGATGGACGCCATGTCCCTGCACCACCAGGCGAGATGCTGCCCGGTGCTCGCGAGGGAGCGGGCTTCATGCCTTCCGGAAACGCCAGCCGTACATCAGGCGTCCGTAGAAGTTGAACCATTTTCGCGCTTCCGGATCCGAAAACGGGTACTCCGCACCGAGTTGCCTCGCCGTCACGAGACCGGTAACGAAGCATGTTTCCTGGCTGTTGATCAGGGTGTGGGCACCGCAGTGCCAGCTGCGTCGCTTGCCCTGGATGAGGCGGAACAGGTGGATCAGCAGGCCGACATGACGCACGTCGTGGACGATGTGCTGGAACCACCACCTCTTTACAACCTTGCTTTCGTCGATGGTGCTGACTGGATTGTAGGTCACCAGGCACGGCTTGTCGGATTGGCTCGCCCACGGCTGCTGGTTGTGCATGATGTAGGTAATTTCGTAGTTGTCGGGCCTCGCGCCGTACTGCTCGATGTGATTGCTCCGGGTATCGAGCGGCCGCGCGGCGTTGTCGGGGAGAACCGTGGCGTCCGAGTGCACGATGGCGTGATTGTGCAGTTCGCTTTCGTACCGGATCGAGGACAACAGAACACTCTCGAGCAGGGTCGGTCGGTCCAGGATCATCAGGGTCTGGTTCGCGTTGCACGCAAAGACCACGTCGTCGAAGGTTTCGGTTCTTCCCTCCTCATCCTCGATCACCACCTCGGACTCACGCCGGTAGACCTTTCTTACGGGTCGGTTGAGACAGATCCTGTTCCCGAATCCGGCTGACATGATCTCGTACAGGTGTCGTGTCCCGCGCTCCCAGGTCTGCATGGGTGTCGCGGTCTCGATGTCGAAGAACTCGAGGTACCGGCAAAACAGCGATGCCGGCATGTCGAACACGTTGGTTGCCATCAGGAAATTGACGAACATCGGTTTCAGGATCTTGTAGCGGAAATCGCCCGAGAACCTGCCGAGGTTGAGCATCGTGCCCATGCTGAAATAGTTGAAGGGGTTGAGAGCGGCAAGCGCCCTGGACCTGGTCCGGTTGAGGCGGCCGAACCATTTCAGGCGTTTCAGAAGTTTCTGGAACTTCTCGATTTCCGGTTGCAGTTGCCGTCGCATGCCGGAATCGAGGTCATGCGCGTAGATGTCGCCCCGGTACTTCACGCTGTAGCTGAACCTGGTGTCGAGCAGTTCGATACCATGGTGTTGCGTGAAGAGAACAATGTGATGATAGACCGAGGGAATGCAGGCAGTGACCGAAATATCAAAGGGAACCGAGGACCCGTCGTCCTGCGGCATGTCGGCGGTCACCGCGTTGCCGCCGATCCGTTCCTGTGCCTCGAACAGTCGAAAATCGAACCGGTCCGGGTGCCTGTTCAGGGCCCATGCGACGCCAAGTCCGGAAACGCCCGCGCCGATGATCGCAACCCGTCTCGGCATCGCATCGCCCATGCTGTGCGGAGGAAGACAGTGGGGACCGGTGCGGACAAAAGGCGTTCTACCGTGCCCGCTTGAGCGCCGTCCTGGTGAAGTCGCCGGCGTCGAGACCAACCCCGTACTTCACGGCGTCCCAGGTCAGGACGGTGCCCTTCCCCGTCACGTGATTCGTCATGGTCACTGTCGAGGCCCGCCAGAAACGGTCCAGGTACAGCTGGAAACCCTCGACGATCATCGTCTTGAAATGCTCGTTTCTGCGGTTGAAGTAATGGACCTGAACGGTGCGGAGCTCCGGTTTGTCCAGCCATGCTATCTGGCGCGAGTATCCAGAATCCTTGCTCTTGGGAATGCGTTCCAGGACAAAGCACTCAGTATCGCCGCAGGGTTCGTCGCGCAGGTGCCGGTGGGTGAACTTCTCGACCTCGATGGCTCCAAGATCTTCGTAGGAGAATTCGCTTCCCATGAAGGAGCCTGACTGCTTGGACGAACTGATCTGCTTGACCCGTTTCAGGGCGGGGAGATACAGCCACTGATCATCCGGTTGGGTGGTGTGGGCGTGGATCAGGAACGCGGTTCCCCTGACGTCGCGCGGACGGTTGAACACGAACATGGTTCGATCCCCGTCACCCTCCACTTCGACCACCCTCAGGCTGAGCTCGCGCCGGCTTTCCTGTCCGCGCTTGTTGCGCAGGACCATGGCCACGTCAGCGACGAAGTCGCCGAATCCCTTTTCGCGTTCCCTGGCTTGCGTTGCGATTCTTTGCCCGGCGTCCTCGGCGCTGTCCGCCCGCGCGACGGGCGGCAGTGTGAGCCAGGCGGCGACGACAAGAGCCGTCACGGTCAGGCGGGAGACTGGGCCGAGAAGCATGACACGCATGATCGTTACCTCCGCTCGGCACACCGTTTGCGAGGGGTCTTCGCGGGCCGTTGCGACGTCGTCAGGGCGCTCCCGCAACACAATGGTCAGGAATGCGCTATGCCGGCGCCATGACACGGTGTGCCACGCGACACCACGAACCGGGACAGGGACAGTATCGGCATTCGGAACGGGTCTTCAAGGGGTCCGCAGGGCGGCATATGCAACCGCGCCGGATGCTCTTCGGAATGTCCGGCCGCAACGTTTCCGGTAACGTGGCCGCCACGTGGCACGAGACCGGACCGCACCACGGCTTTCCGGCGCCGGCCCGAACGGGACCGGCGCCGGGAAAACTGCGCTCAGGCGAACCACCACCTTTCCATGATCCGGGCCGAGTCGAGGGCCCAGACATTTCCAAGCTTCGGACTGTGCGCGAGCTTCTTCGATTTCGCGTCGATCCAGTTGGCGTACATCGGTATGGCAACGCCGCCCTCGTTACGCACGATGACCTGCATTTCGCGATAGAGCTCGCGACGCTTCGAATCATCGAGCTCGGTGCGGGCCTCGGCCAGCAGCTTGTTGAACCTGGGGTGATCCCAGTAACTGTCGTTCCACGGCTTGCCCGTCGCATAGGCGGTCGAGAACATCTGGTCCTCCGTGGCACGGCCGGACCAGAAACAGGCGCAGAACGGCTTCTTCATCCAGACGTTGGACCAGTAGCCGTCGGCAGGCTCCTTGACCACGGTTACAGACACGCCACCTGCCTGGGCGGACTGCTGAAACAGCTGTGCGGCATCCACGGCGCCGGCAAACGCAGCGTCGGAAGCCGACAGGCTGATCTGCAGATCCTCGACCCCGGCCTTCTTGAGCAGGTGCTTTGCCATGTCCGGATCGTAGGTGCGCTGTTCGAGGTCGGCCGCGTAGAAGCGGTTGGCTGGTCCGATCGGGTGGTCGTTGCCGACCTTGCCGTGTCCGAGCAGGATCTTGCGTACCATCTCTTCCCGGTCAAACAGCAGCTTGACCGCCAACCTCACGTTGTTGTCGTCGTACGGTGCCGTTGTGGTGATCATCGGGAACGAATAGTGCTGGTTCCCGGTCACTTCCGACACCTCGACCGCGGGATTGCGTTCCAGCAACCGGACCGACTTGGCATCGATGCGGCTGATGGCATCCACCTCCCCGGTCATCAGCGCGTTGACGCGTGTCCCGGGATCGGTGATCGAGATCGCCTCCACCGCGTCAAACCAGACTTCCTTGTACGCGTTCGGATTGCGGCCGAGCAGGAGGCGCACGCCGGGATCGAACCCCTCGTTGCGGTACGCACCGGTGCCGATCCCGCCGCGAATTGCATCGTCGACCATGCCCGCCGGGTAGATCAGGATATGGTAGTCAGACAGCTGGTACGGGAAGTCGGCGTCTCCGGCCTGCAGGACGAACTGAACCTGGTGATCGCTCATCTTCTTCATTTCGACGACGGGCTCGACAAGCGGCTTGGCCGGTGACTTTGCTCCCTCCGCCACGTGCATCTGCAGGGATTCGATCACGTCGTCGGCGCCGAAGCTCTTGCCGTTGTGGAATTCGACGCCCTTGCGCAGGTTGAAGGTCCAGGTCTTCAGATCAGTCGTCGACTCCCAGCTCTCCGCGAGCTCGCCAACCAGACTGCCGTCGGCGGCGATTTCGGTCAGGCAGTCGAACACACCGCCCATGGCGGATACCTGCATGAAGACGTCCGAATGTGTACGCCCGTCCCAGCTGTCCGTGCTGTTGCCGCCGGACAGGCCGAGGCGCAGCGTACCGCCCCGCTGCTGGGCCGTCGCGAAGGACGGAAATGCGCTCGTCGCGAGCAGGGTTGCTCCGCCGGCCTTGAGAACGGTTCTGCGCTGCAGCTTGAGTGTCATGGTGCTCGTGCCTCCTGTGCCGGTTACAGACTTGATTGCCGCTGTACGGCCCGGTCAATCCCGAGCCGTGCGGCTTCTCCGATATTTTCCCTTCCTCGTTGCGCCAGCAGACGATCCAGCCAGTCCGGGTCCATTTCCGGGACGGAACTCAACAGCAAGTCCGTGTAGGCGTGGTGAGGCGGGGAGAACATTTCCGTCTTCGCACCCAGTTCGATCACATGGCCGTCTTTCATCACTACGACTTCATCTGCGATCGCACGAACTGTCGCGAGATCATGCGTAATGAACATGTACGACAGGTTCAGCTCCCGCTGCAACCGGTCCAGCAGCTTCAGGATGCCTTCCGCAACCAGTTGGTCGAGTGCCGAGGTGACTTCGTCACAGATGATGAAGCGCGGCTCGGCTGCCAGGGCCCGCGCGATCCCTATCCGCTGCTTCTGGCCGCCCGACAGTTCGGACGGGAGCCGGTTGATGAACTGGCCGGGATCGAGTTCGATCTGCGACAGCAGTTCCTCGACCCGCTCCTGCAGCCGCGTTCCGCGGTAGCCGCGGTAGAACTGTACCGGGCGGCCGACGATGTCGCGGACCCGCAGCTTCGGATTCAGAGCGGTGTCGGCCATCTGGTAGATCATCTGGACCTGTCGCAGCTGGTCCCGGGTCCGGTGGCGGTAGCCTGGCGGCAGGACCTTGTCATCGAACCGGATCTCGCCCTGGCGTGGCGGCAGCAGGCCGGTAATGCACCGCGCGACCGTCGACTTGCCGGAACCGGACTCGCCGACCACAGCAACAGTGCGCCCCGAGTGGATGTCAAAGGAGACGTCGTGCAGGACGTCGATATCCGCTCCATAGCCCGCTGTCACACCCCTGATCGAGATCACCGGGACCGTGCCGGCAGGAGTCGGCGGCTGTTCGGGTCGCCGAAAGCTGCGGACGGCCCACAATGACCGGGTGTACGGCTCCGCCGGATGTGAGAGCATCGCCCTGGTGTCGTTTTCCTCAACCTCGTCGCCGTTCAGCAGTACCTTGATGCGATCCGCCATCTGGGCCACGACCGCCAGATCGTGGGTAATGTAGATGGCTGCGGTGTCGAACTGCTCGACAATGTCGCGAATGGCCGCCAGCACCTCGATCTGGGTGGTGACATCGAGTGCCGTGGTCGGCTCGTCGAATACGATGAGATCCGGGCGGCACGACATGGCCATGGCCGTCATTGCCCGCTGCAACTGTCCGCCCGAGACCTGGTGCGGGTATCTGAAGCCGATATTGTCCGGATCGGGAAGTCGCAGACGGTCGTAGAGCGACCGGGCATCCCCGCGGCTTTCCTCGCGGGAGGAAACCCCGTGCAGGACCGGTCCTTCCGTGTGTTGGTCGATGAGCCTGTGCGCGGGATTGAAACTGGCCGCCGCCGACTGGGCAACGTAGGCGATGCGCCGTCCAAGCAGGCTGCGCTTGCGTTCCGGCGATGCGGCCACCAGGTCGATGTCGTCAAACGAGATCGATCCGCTGGTGATCCGGCAGCCGTCCCGGGTAAATCCCATCCCGGCCAGTCCGAGCGTGGACTTCCCCGCGCCCGACTCTCCGATCAGCCCCAGCACCTCCCCCCGGTCCAGGTGGAGACTGACACCGTTGATGATCGGGAGCCATGTCTCGCCTGACAGCCCCTCGATACGCAGGTCCCGGATCGTGAGCAGGGTGTTCCCGTCCGTCATGTCGTCCATCCCCTGTCCATCAGGACTTCAGTCCCGCGTGCCGGTCCAGCATCCAGTCGACAACGAAGTTGACAGCAACGGTCAACAGGGCAATCGCCGATGCCGGAAGCAATGGCAGCGATGCCGCCTGCCAGTCACCGTATTCGGCGTAGGCGATGTAGATTGACAGTTCCCTGACCATTGTCCCCCAGTCTGCGAGCGGCGGCTGAATGCCTATGCCAAGGAAACTCAGTGCCGCAATCAGCAGAAACACGAAGCAGAACCTGAGGCCGAACTCGGCAAGCAGCGGTGCGGCCGCGTTGGGAAGGATCTCCCGAAAGATCAGGTATCCCAGTCCCTCGCCGCGCAGCCGCGCGGCCTCGATGTAGTCCATGACGATGATGGTTCCGCCGACCGCGCGTGCGAGACGGAATACCCGGGTCGAGTCCAGCACGGCGATCACCAGGATCATGTTGAGGGTGGACTGTCCGAGGATCGTGATCAGCAGCAGGGCGAAGATCAGCTGTGGAATGGCCATCAGTACATCGATCGCGCGCGAGAGCGCCTGGTCGAGCCACCCACCCAGCGTTGCGGCGAGAAAGCCCAGGGTCGCGCCAAGCAGGAAGGCCAGTATCGTGGTGATGAAGGCAATTCCGATCGTGTTGCGCCCGCCGTACAGCAGGCGCGTGAGCAAGTCGCGGCCAAGCTGGTCCGTTCCCAGAACGAACGCCGGGTTTTCGCCTGGGAACAGGTTGAATTCGTCGAATACCTGGGACTCCCCGTACGGAGCCAGGACAGGTGCGCACAACGCCCCGATCACGTAGATGGAGACCACCGTCAGTCCGAAGGCCGCCGTCATCGGCATTGCGCGAAACGCCGCTCCAATCTGGCCCTGGAAGGAACCGGCGATGACTCTCCGCACGGTCCACGCGAGGCCGGTCAGGAGCGCGAGCGGCAGCGCGACATACAGCAGGAATCCCATGCGCGCCTACCTGGGGTGGCGCAGACGGGGATTGGTCAGGACCGACACCACGTCCGCCGTCAGGTTGAGCAGGATGTATGCGGCCGCGAAGATCAGGCAGCATGCCTGGACGGTGGGCATGTCCCGTAGCTTGACAGCATCGACGAACAGCTGCCCGACCCCGGGGTAGACGAAGACCACCTCGACCACCACGACACCGGTCACGAGATACGCCAGATTGAGCGCGACCACGTTGATGATCGGCGCGAGGGCATTGGGCAGGGCGTGGTGGACGATGATCCTCCAGCGAGGAACCCCCTTGAGTCGCGCCATTTCGATGTACTGGGACGACAGCAGGTTGATGATGGCAACGCGGGTCATCCGCATCATGTGAGCGGTGACCACCAGGGTGAGGGTGAGGGCCGGAAGAACGGTGCGATACACTTGTTGCCAGAAGTCGAGATCGGCATGGATCTTCGAAATCGACGGAAAGATCGGGTTCGCGGCCGAAAGAAACAGGATCAGCAGATAGGCGACGAAGAACTCCGGACTGGAAATTGACGTCAGGGAGCCGATGTTCGCGATGCGGTCAAGAACCGTTCCGCGGTGGAGCGCGGCCAGGATGCCGAGGCCAAGCGAAAGTGGAACCGCGACCGCCGCTGCCGTAGCGGCAAGGAAAATGGTGTTGGCGAACCGGGGTCCGAGCTGGTCGGCCACGGTCACCACGTCACGCTCACCGGTCTGGCCGTACTGGGACTGGAAGCTGAGCTGGCTGAAGCTGACCCCGAAGTCACCGGTCACCGCGCCACCAAGCCATGCGAAGTAGCGTTCGACCGCTGTGCGGTCCATTCCGAGGCTTTCCCGGATCGCCGCTACCGCCTCGGGGGTTGCGCCCTGACCGAGTATGGCCTGGGCGAAATCACCGGGCAGAGCTTCGATTGCGGCGAAGATCACGATGCTGACGATGAACATGGTGAAGACACCAAGCGCCAGCCGTTGCGCGATCATGACAATCAGACGTGACATGAAATTCCCGTCGGTGAGCAGCATATTCGACCACGGGAGATGCAGTGTGTCCAGAGATGGACGGGCATCCCGGCCAACCGGCCGGGCTCGTCGCAGACGAGAGCGCGGGTCGGAGCCCGTCGCCCCGGCCGCGTTTGGCAGCCCGATTTCGCAGGTCTCCACGATCCGGTGACCGGAGCGAAGGCCGCCCTGGCGACGATTGCGCAAATCGGCTCGCTGCCGCGTGGCACACGTGTTGGCGGCGCGGACATTCTTCGTGGCGGTGGCGTTGCGAAGTGCTATGCTGGAAGACTTTTCACAAGCCGGTGCGTAGAGGTGACGTTGGAAAAATGGACAACGCTTGTCGTGAGGCGTCGTTGGCTCACTCTTTCGGTTTCGTTGCTTGTCGTTCTGTTCCTGGCGGCGGGCGCCGGCCGAATAGTTGAGGTTGATGTCGATGTCCGGAATCACTTTGGCAAAGACGACCCCTACATTATCGCACTTGGACAGCTTGAAGAAACCTACGCTCTCTCCGACACGGCGCTTGTTGCAGTGGCACCAACGAAGGGAAACATCTTTACGCGGGAATCGCTCGTTGCCATTGAGGACCTGACGGAACAACTCTGGCAAACGCCTTTCGCTACCCGTGTCGATTCCATTGCCAACTATTCGCACAGTCAGGGGCGCGGGGACGAGTTGATCGTCGAACCCTTGGTCGACAATGCCGGCTCCCTTAACGACAGTGATCTAGACCGGATCAGGGACATCGCGCTCGCTACGGAGGAAGTCGCGGGGCGGTTCGTTTCCCGGGACGGACGTATCGCCGGGCTTGTCGTCAGCGTCACACTGCCTGATTCAGATCGGCAGCTGGCGAAACTAGAGGTCACCGATTTCCTGCGCACAACTCTTGCAGCGGCCCGGCAGAACCATTCGGCCATCAACTACCACATGACTGGCGAACTGGTCCTGAACCGCGCCATGCGCGATGCGATCGACGACGAAATGGCCGTGCTTGGCCCCGTTGCGCTTGGCATCATGCTGCTGCTCGCGCTGGTCCTGCTTCGTTCGATATGGGCGACTGCCGTAATCCTGTTGATGATGATTGTCGTGATCCTGTCCGCGCTTGGCTTTGTCGGCTGGACGGGAATGAAGCTGTTCGGCGAGAGCGGTGCGGCGATATTCGTCCTGATGGCCGTCACCGTCGCGCATTCGGTGCATATCGTCGAGGGAATGGCAGCCGGTCTTCGCGAGGGAATGGACCGAAGGCAGGCGGCCGACCGCTCGCTGCGCGCCAATGCATGGCCCGTCTTTCTCACCTCGCTCACCACGGCAGTCGGCTTTCTCAGCCTGAATTTCGCGGAAATGCCGCCGTTCAGGGTCATGGGCAACATGGTGGCATTCGGCGCGCTGTGCGCATTCGTCTATTCGGTAACCCTGTTGCCGGCGCTGTTGTCGATCGTTCCCATGCGGGCACGAGCGTTGCAGCATGGGAAACCAAACTTCTTCGACCGACTGGGACGATTTGTCGTTTCCTGGCGGACGGCCCTGCTGTTGTCCTTTGGCATTGTGACTGTTGTGTTCGTTGCCGGTATTGCACGTATCGAACTCAAGGAAAACTGGCTGGAGCTCCTGGATGAGACATACGAGTTCCGGCGAGATACGGACTTCATCAGCAAGAACTTCGGTGGTGTCGAGAGCTTCGAATATTCTCTCGAGTCGGGACAGGAAAACGGTATCACAGGTGTCGAATTCCTGTCCAGGGTCGAGTCGTTGTCACTGTGGTTGCGGACGCAGCCGGAAGTAGCCCATGTTTTCAGCGTTGCCGACGTTCTGAAGCGACTGAACAGAAACCTTCACGGTGAAGATCCGTCATTTTACCGTCTGCCGGATAACTCCGAACTCGCTGCCCAATACCTGCTGCTCTACGAATTGTCCTTGCCGATTGGCCGGGATCTGAACAATCTCATCAACGTGGAGCGGTCGAGCACGCGGCTGACAGTTGTGCTCAAGAGCCTGACTACTGACCAGAAAATCGCACTCGACGATCGCGCTCAGGACTGGTTCCGGACCAACGCCCCCGAGCTGGCAACGCCGGCTACCGGAGTTGCGGTCGTGGGTGCTCGTTCGATCCAGCGCAACATCGAGGGCATGCTGACCGGAACGGTGATTGCGATGGCCATCGTTTCACTGCTCCTGCTGTTCGTCTTCAGGAGCGTGCGCCTGGGCCTGATCAGCCTGGTACCCAATTTCGTACCGGCGGCAATGGCGATGGGTCTGTGGGGCTATGCGGTCGGCGAGGTCGGCGTGGCAGCCTCGGTCGTGACCGCGATCGCCTTCGGCATCATCGTGGACGACACGATCCACTTCATGACCAAGTATGTCGGCGCAAGGAACAACGGACTTTTACCCTCGGAGTCCGTCCAGTCCGCCTTTCGCTCTGTGGGCAAGGCGCTGCTGGTGACGACGGTTGTGTTCGCGCTGGGGTTCATGGTGTTCGGTGCCTCGGGAATGTCGACCAACCAGGCGCTCGGCCTGCTCGTGGGCATTACGGTAATCGTCGCCCTGCTGGCGGACTTCCTGTTCCTCCCGCCGTTGCTGATGGCGTTCGACAGAACCAGGGAGACCAGCGAGCAGATCAGGCAACGGCTGCAGCGTCCGGCCGGATAGGACGGGCGGTTGCAGCGCGCCTCGTGTCAGTATTGACCCCGGGGGCAGACGGGAACGGCAATCTGCACCTTTGGGACTCCTACCGAATAGTTGACAGCACACGCTGCCAGCCTCTGATCCATTTCACGGGTCGTTGGGGTCGCTGAGTGCGAACGCCCCTTGCCGTGCAGCAGCGCCAGTCCCCGACGCCGGATGTTGCGGGCAGCATTCGCGTCCGCATTGTCGGCATGGCCGCAGGCCACGCAGTGAAACACCGCCTGCGAGCGGCGCGTGCCGAATCTCAGGAAGGTAGCCACCGGTTCTCACTCAAGGTAGCCACCGATTCTCAGTGCGCCGTGGAAAGGCGCGTTGTCCCAGTGGGTTCAAGTCCCACCCAACCCTTGTCGCTTCGGTTGGAAGCAGCCAGAGCGGTTTACGGAGGTAACGATGTAGGCTGAAGCACTCTGGTGTCAAAGGGCCGCCGTTGGGCGGCTCAGCGAGCAAACAGGCCGGAACGCGAGTGAACGCCGAGCAGGCCTCGAAAAGGGCAATGCGGGAGCCGACCCTCCTGAGATTAGGGGAAGGCCGCCGACGGTCCGGGAAGGCAAGCGTCCGAAGCACCGGATCGTTCCCGCCGGGGTAGTGGCGCCGGCATGTTTGCAAGAGGGACAACGTTGCAACACGGGAAGCCCTGTCGGTGGTGGTGCACGCACCGAACCGGACCCCCGCGAGGGGCAGGCCGGGCCGGCACGGGTGGCGGACAGGCCCGTAGGACTGAAGACGCCGGGTAATGCCGGTCGAGGAAAGGGGCCT
>MPMT01000011.1 GCA_002238645.1 Alphaproteobacteria bacterium bin52
GCGCCGGGCAAGACCCCTTTCGTCGCCGCGGTCGAAACTAACGCCGAGGGCCACCCGTTGCGCGTGAAGCTCACCGTGGTCGAGGGCTTCCGACTCACCGAAATCGCCGCCTGGGCGCAGCAGCACCTGAGCCCGGGGACATAGGTGCTCCGATGGGCTGGCCTGCTTCAATGGTGTGACCGCGGCAGGATGCGTTCATGAGCCGGTGGTGACCGGTGGCGGGAAAGCCGCGGTAGAGCGTCCCGAGTTTCGATGGGTGAACACGATCCTCGGAAACATCAAGAGCGCGCTGCGCGGCACCTACCATGCGATCCGCCCCAAGTATGCACAGCGCTATCTTGCGGTGTTCGAGTACCGGTTCAATCGCCGCTTCGACCTGCCCGACATCATACCAAGACTGGTCTACGTGGCCCTGAGGACGCCGCCAATGCCGGAACGCCTACTCAAGTTGCGCTTAGCTTGAGCGGGAATCAGGAATGACTTTGTCGGATTCGCGTGCAGCCTGCTGACGCTGACACCCCATGCATCCTGGCGCCGGCAGCACGCGGGTCACCATGGCGTCTGGAACGATCTCGATCGTCGGCAGAGCGGCGCCGATATCTATTCCTCCTGCCTGACCGTCGGCGAATACCGGGCTTTGAGCCCAAGGCAGCGTTGGTGGTACCGCACGACGCGGCATCCTATGGTCTCTAACCTTCTGCTGCGGCCCTGCAGAGTTCGACCTACCTGCGCCTGCCGGCGGTCCTGCAATGGTTCACAGACAAAATCGGGTTCCATCACGTGCATCACCTGAACCCGCGCGTGCCCAATTATCGGCTTCAGGAATGCCACGAGCGGATCGCAACACATTGTGATGTTCCGATATTGTCCTTCTTGGAGGGGCTGCAGGCCTTGCGTCTCGTTCTGTGGGACGAGGACCGCGACAAGATGACGACGGTTCGCGAAGCGGCACGCGGGGCCAGGCCGTGAAGCTGTTCGAGTGCCAGCACTGCGGCCAACTGCTCTACTTCGAAAACACGCGGTGCGAGCGCTGCAGACACGTTTTGGGCTATCTGCCCGATGGCACGATTCTGAGCGGCCTGACGGCCGAGGGTGGAGACCGCTGGCGTCCGTTGGCCGCCCCGATGAACCTTTCCGCTTCTGCGCCAATGCGGTCTATGACGCCTGCAACTGGCTGGTGCCGGCCGACGGCCCGGAGGCATTCTGCCGCGCCTGTCGGCTCAACCGGACGATACCCAACCTCGAAGCGCCCGAAGACCTCCTGCTCTGGCAGCGCCTGGAGGCCGCCAAGCACCACCTCGTCTACGGGCTGCTGCGCCTCGGACTGCCGCTGGTGAGCAAGTTCGAGGACGCCGAAAAGGGGCTCGCCTTCGACTTCTTAGCCGGCTCGGGCGCGATGTTCCAGGAAGGCCCGCAGGTCGTCACGGGTCATGCCCAAGGGCTGATCACCATCGATATCGCCGAGGCCGATGACGCCGAACGCGAACGCCATCGCCGCGACATGGCGGAGCCCTACCGCACGCTCCTCGGGCATTTCCGCCACGAGATCGGCCACCACTATTGGGAGCGGCTGGTCCGGGAAGGTGTGTGGCACGGAGCCTTCCGCGAGATGTTCGGTGACGAGCGTCGCGATTACGGCGCCGCCCTGGAAGCGCATTACGCGAACGGCCCGCGGCCCGGCTGGCAGGAGCACTACGTCAGCGGCTACGCCGGCGCCCACCCTTGGGAGGATTTCGCCGAGACCTGGGCGCACTACCTGCACATCGTTGATACGCTGGAGACCGCGGACGCCTTTGGCATGCGAATCCACCCCAAGGTCGGTCGCAAACCCGTGCTTGAGATGGCGATCGATTTCGATCCCTACCGCCAAGGCAACTTCGATGCGCTGGTCGAGGCGTGGCTGCCGCTCACCTATGCGGTCAACAGCCTCAACCACAGCATGGGCCAGCCGGACCTCTACCCGTTCGTCCTGGCGCCGACAGTCTTAGGGAAGCTCCGCTTCGTGCACGGTCTCATCCACAGGGGTAGCGGAGAGAAATAGGCCGCGGGCGATTCAGACCACCGACCGCTTACACGCCGTCGGGATCGACGAACAAGCAATCCTGTGGGTCAGCTTCGAACGGTGCCAATCGAGAGTCGTAGCGGTATCGTGTCGCGCAGTAAGGACAGAGGATCGTCTCCTGGTCGCCGATGTTGATATAGACGTGCGGATGATCCTGCGGCGGGGATACGCCGATGCAGTTGAACTCCCTCGCCCCAATGCGGATCTCCGGGACCGCGCGGTCGTTCCGGAATTTCGGATAGCGGCTTGCCATCATAGTCGCTCCAGAACGGCTCGACGATATCGCGCTCGACGAGGCCACGGACCACCCTCGGGCCACTTGAGCGGATGCCCCCCGAAATGCCGGCAATGCAGCACTGCCTGCATAAGTGTGGCGAGGTAGAGCACTGCCCTCCGCTTCCCAGGAGTCAATCCCGTTTATGTCGAACTGCGAGTTGGCCGCCGTCGGACAGTCGAATTGCTCGGGCATACGGGTCGACTTCGACGTCACACGACGTTGGAACTCAATGGTTCCAAGGTCAACGCTGACGCCGAGGGCCGCGAACTGCCCTCGCGAAAGTCCGGCTGGACGATGTCGATCGACGCGATGCCAGCCAGATGTTGTTGGTTGGACCAAAGGTTGCTCACATCTGGCTCGGAAACCTTGTCGCCGTCCAGGCGCGACATGGCAAAGAGCACTGCAGCGCCAAGTGCGAGCCAAACCAGCCAGTTCGTAGACCCCGACTTCTGCTTCTGATCCCCGGTGCTCCTGTCCTGCGCGGACTTGGCCGACTGCGAGCCGTGCCTGGGCAAGCAATTCACCAAGCGAACGGCGATCGACTGTCGATCCGACACCTTCCAATCCCCTCCGGGGAGCGCACCAATTGTTGCCGCCAGAGCATGCGTCGCAGCTTCCTTGGGCAATTCGGACAGACGAGCGGCCTCGCCCCACGGGTCGAGGCCAAGCCGCGCCAGCGCGGAGAGGACGGTGAGCTGTTGTCCGCTCTTCTCTTCGCCAACGAATGCGAAAAGAAACTCGTTAAACTCGGAATGACCGAGCGAATATTCGGGACGCAGAGCCATCTCATTCCTCCTTCAGGATGCGCAGCTTATACAAGACCAAGGCAAAGCAGCCGACGCCCCAGTTGAATAGGCCTGCTGTCTCCGCCGGCTCAGTGGCCGTTTGAAGACCGGTGGCAAGGCGGGCGCATTTCCTTTCAACCCGCTGCTGGCAGCGACCGCGAGTCTAAGAGTCCGCGCCACTCATGCCACCGCCCTGCACGGCCCTACCCGCTCGTCTCGGCCTTCTGCGCGACCATTGCCTCGGTGGTGATCATCAGGCCGGCGATGGAAGCCGCACCCTGCAGCGCCAGGCGCACGACTTTGGCCGGATCGATGACCCCGGCTTTCATCATGTCGACATACTCGCCAGCTTGGGCATCGAAGCCGTAGCCAGCATCGCCCCTCTCCAAGAGCTTTCCAACGACGATCGCCCCTTCCGCTCCGGCGTTGGCGCAGATCTGCCTGGCTGGCGCTTCCAGCGCGCGGCGCACGATGTTGATTCCAGCCTTCTGGTCGTCGTTTTCAGGATTGAGCCCCCCGAGCCCCTTGCCGGCATAGAGGAGCGTGACGCCACCGCCGGCGACGATGCCTTCTTCGACCGCCGCGCGGGTCGCGTGGATTGCGTCGTCGACGCGATCCCTACGTTCCTTCACTTCGACTTCGGTCGAGCCACCGACGCGGACGATAGCGACACCGCCGGCCAACTTCGCCAGGCGCTCTTGCAGCTTCTCCTTGTCGTAGTCGGAAGTTGTCTCCTCGATCTGCGCGCGGATCTGCGCGCAGCGGCCCTGGATATCGCTCTTTTTGCCGGCACCGTCGATGATCGTGGTGTTGTCCTTGTCGATGCGCACCTTCTTGGCGTTCCCAAGCATGTCGAGGGTAATGTTCTCGAATTTGATGCCGAGGTCCTCGCTGACGACCTGGCCGCCGGTCAGGATGGCAATGTCCTCGAGCATGGATTTGCGTCGATCGCCGAAGCCCGGCGCCTTGATCGCCGCGACCTTGAGGCCGCCGCGGAGCTTATTGATGACGAGCGTCGCCAGCGCTTCGCCGTCGATGTCCTCGGCGACGATCAGCAGGGCCTTGCCGCTCTGTACGACGAGTTCAAGAAAAGACAGAATTGTCTGCACGCTGGGAAGCTTCTTCTCGTGCAAAAGGATGTATGGCTCCTCAAGCTCTGCGAACATTTTCTCGGCATTGGTCACGAAATAGGGTGAGATGTAGCCTCGGTCGAACTGCATGCCTTCGACGATGTCGAGCTCGGTCTCGAGGGATTTTGCCTCTTCGACCGTAATCGCGCCTTCATTGCCGACCTTCTGCATCGCCCTGGCAATCATCTCGCCTATCTCGCTATCGTCATTGGCGGAGATCGTGCCTACTTGAGCAATCTCGGCGTTGGTAGAAACCTTTGTAGATGCCAATTCGATATTCGCCACCACCGCCCTCACGGCCATGTCGATGCCGCGCTTCAAATCCATCGGATTCATGCCGGCAGCGACCGCCTTCGCCCCTTCGCGCATGATCGACTCGGCAAGGACCGTTGCGGTCGTCGTTCCATCGCCGGCAAGATCGCTGGTCCTGGTGGCAACCTCTTTCACCATCTGCGCGCCCATGTTCTCGAACCGGTCGGCGAGCTCGATCTCCTTGGCGACCGTCACGCCATCCTTGGTGACACGCGGGGCGCCATAAGGTTTGTCGAGGACGACGCTGCGCCCTTTCGGACCGAGCGTCGCCTTCACCGCGTTCGCGAGAATCGCGACGCCGCGCAGCATCGAGTCGCGCGCGTCGCCGTCAAATTTCACTGCTTTTACACTCATGATTTAGACTCCAGTCCCTACGCGGCCTTCGCGGCTTTGCTTTTCGTGGCGGCACGTTCGACCACGCCCATGATGTCGGACTCCTTCATGATCATGAGGGTTGCGTCATCAAGCTTGACTTCGCTTCCCGACCACTTCCCGAACAGCACACGGTCGCCGGCCCTGACCTCAAGAGCGTGCAACGCGCCATTCGCATCGCGGGCGCCGGGCCCGGCGGCGACAACCTCACCTTCCATCGGCTTTTCCTGCGCCGTGTCAGGAATGATGATGCCGCCAGAGGTCCTCGCCTCGGGTTCGACAGGGCGGATCAGGACCCGGTCCTGCAACGGGCGCAATTTCATTGACGGCCTCCTCCGACCAATATTTCTGAAGAATTCGGTTCTATCGGAAAGAAATCGGTAGAACGCGTCTATTAGATGGGGCGGAGCGATTCTAAATACAATCGAGCGGATGCCAGGGAAGAAATAAAAGCAAAATTTTTTCCTGATTCCCACTCAAGCTAAGCGCAACTTGAGTAGCCGTTCCGGCATTGGCGGCGTCCTCAGGGCCACGTAGACCAGTCTGGGGATGATGTCGGGCAGGTCGAAGCGGCGATTGAACCGGTACTCGAACACCGCAAGATAGCGCTGTGCATATCTCAGACCGACTTCACCTGGCTCAGGGTGATCGGCTGGGGCTGGTTCTATCTCTCGACGATCCTGGACGACTTCTCCCGCTACGTCATCACCTGGAAGCTGTGCACCACGATGAAGGCCAGTGATGTCACTGACACGCTGAGTCCGCTTGAACGACGAGGTGAATTCAGTCATCGGGGTGCACTCCGACACGGTCCCCCGCAACGCCGGTGCGAAGGTCATCCGCGCCGGCCTCGCACAGCCAGGTTCGGTGCGCTCCGCAGGAGCAAGCCTCCGGGCCCTTCCGCTGCAACCGCGTGTCGGTACTCCGCACCCACGAACGGGCCCTCCGGTCCTGGCCGCCCGGCGCCACCGGGCCATGGTCCCACTACCGGATTCGGTCAGGTTCAGGCTTTCGAGAACCACCCGGCCGGCACCCTGATCACGCGTGAGGCCGAAGTGATTCCGGCCGGGCGTGCGGGTACTGTCGCACAGGTGGTCGTGACCAGTGCTGCGCAAGGGACAACGGCACCATCGATGTCGACCAAACCGTGGCGAAGCTTCGAACCAGTGCACGGGTTGTCGTGTTCCCGAACTCCGCGATCTGCCTTCCAGTCTGTCCATGCCCACCCTGTCCCTGCGATCCTGCCATCCGGGAGAGATCCCGCGAGGACGTATCAGGCCTGCCTCTCTATATATCCTTGCATTTATGGCATTGTGCGCCATATATACAAGGATGATACCGCGTCATAAATCACAGCTCCTCCGTGACCGGCTTGACCAGTTCCCCGCCGTGGCCCTCCTCGGCCCGCGCCAGACAGGCAAGACCACCCTGGCCAAGGTTATTGCCGAAGAGCGGGCCAGCATCTATCTCGACCTTGAGAGCCAGGCGGACCGCGAGAAGCTGAGCGATGCCGCACCTTACCTGTCCGGGCACGCAGGGGAGCTGGTGATTATCGACGAGGTGCAGCGAGCGCCGGAGCTGTTCCAGACCCTTCGCGGCCTCATCGACCAGGGGCGCCGCCGCGGCATCCGGGCCGGCCGGTTCCTGCTTCTGGGTTCCGCGTCGATCGACTTGCTCAAGCAGTCGGGAGAGTCCCTTGCCGGCCGCATCGCGTATGTCGAACTCGGTCCGCTCACCGTTCATGAAGTGGGCGCTGCCCTGCGCGACGAGCTCTGGATCCGGGGCGGTTTCCCGGACAGTTTTCTTGCCGATAGCGACGACGCCAGCGCGGTCTGGCGGGAGAACTTCGTGCGCACCTACCTGGAGCGTGACATCCCGCAGCTTGGTCCGCGCGTGCCGGCGGAAACGCTGCGCCGCTTCTGGACAATGCTGGCCCACATGCAGGGCGGCCTGCTCAACGCGGCCCGGCTCGCGCGCAGCCTTGCCGTCGACGGCAAGACGGTCGCCCGGTATCTCGACCTGCTCGTCGATCTTCTGCTGGTGCGGCGCCTGCAACCGTTTCACGTCAACGTCGGCAAGCGCCTGGTGAAATCACCGAAGCTCCATGTCCGCGACAGCGGTATCGTTCACGCGCTGCTCGGGCTCGATGACCGGGACGCGGTACTGGGTCATCCGGTCGCAGGCGGGAGCTGGGAAGGGTTCGTGGTGGAGAACCTCCTCGGCGCGGCTCCGGAGCGTGTGAAGCCGTGGTTCTACCGAACCGCCGCCGGCGCCGAAATCGACCTGCTGCTCGAGATGCCGGGCGGAGACCTGTGGGCGGTGGAAATCAAGCGCGGACTGGCGCCGAGACTCGACAGGGGATTTCACCACGCACGACAGGACCTCGATCCGAACCGCTCCTTCGTCGTGTATTCGGGCGACGAACGGTACCCCGCAGGCGAGGGTGTCGAAGCGATCGGCCTGGAGGAACTGACATCCCTCCTCGCCGCTGCATGACGGCCGAACCCGGACGACGCGCGACGGGTTCCTGCGCCGACGTGGTTGGGGCCCGATCCTGGCCTATGCGATGCCGGCACGCAGCAGGGCGTGGCGCTTGCGTCCCGAGGACAGCTTGACGATCCCTTCGGCGTCAAGGTCCGCCAGACCGACCCGGTACTCCTCGCTGCTCACCACCACGTCATTGATCCGCGCACCCCCGTTCCTGATCAGCTTGCGCCCCTCACCGTTGCTCGCGACCAGGCCGCTGCGCCGCAGCGCTTCCACGACCCACAGTCCGTCCTCCAGGTCCTGACGGTCGACCGGCAGGCTCGGCAGTTCTCCGCCCCTGCCGCCTTCCTCAAACGTCCTGCGAGCGGTCTCGGCCGCGGCCTGCGCCGCCCCGGAACCGTGACACAACCCGGTTACCTCGTCCGCCAGGACCTTTTTGGCGTGGTTGAGTTCCCGGCCCTCGAGTGCCGCAAGCCGCCGGATCTCCTCGAGCGGGAGATCGGTAAACAGCTGCAGGAACCGGCCCACGTCACCGTCCTCGGTGTTTCGCCAGAACTGCCAGAAGTCGTACGGGCTCAGTCGTTCGGCGTTGAGCCAGATCGCGCCCTGGGCCGTCTTGCCCATCTTCGCGCCCGACGCCGTGGTGATCAGGGGCGACGTCAGGCCGTGGATGGCCTGCCGGTCGATTCGGCGCGCCAGTTCGACGCCGTTTACGATGTTGCCCCACTGGTCCGATCCGCCCATCTGCAGTTCGCACCCGTAGCGGCGCCGCAGTTCCAGAAAGTCGTACGCCTGCAGGATCATGTAGTTGAACTCGAGGAACGACAGCGGCTGTTCGCGCTCCAGCCTGAGCTTGACACTGTCGAACGACAGCATGCGGTTGACGGAAAAATACCGGCCGACCTTGCGCAGAAACGGGATGTAGCGCAGCGTCGAGAGCCATTCGTCGTTGTCGCACATGACGGCACCGGTCGGACCGTCGCCGAAGGTGACGTAGCGCTCGAAGATGCGCCGGATTCCCGCCTTGTTGCGCCCGATGTCCTCGTCGCTCAGCAGCTGTCGGGCATCGTCGCGCCCGGACGGGTCCCCGACCTTGGTGGTTCCTCCGCCCATGAGCACGATCGGGCGATGACCGCAGCGCTGCAAGTGCCGCAACATCATGATCTGGAGCAGGCTGCCGACATGCAGGCTGTCAGCGGTGCAGTCGAACCCGATATAGGCCGTCACGACCTTGTTGTTCATCAGCGTGTCAAGGCCACCGGCATCGGTTGCCTGGTGAATGAACCCGCGTTCGCTCATTGTCCGCATGAACGACGAGGTGAATTCGGTCATCGGGATGCACTCCGGATCGCCCGGGTCTGGGAAGCCGCGGGTGTAGCATGCTCCTCCGGGCCTCTCAACAAGGCCGGTCACGCCGGCGCGTAGACCCCGAACACCTCCGCGAATGCCTTCATCTGGTTGCCGACGGCCGACGAGGGCACCAGGATCGGGGTCCTGACACCCGCCTCGACGAGTTCTTCCACGCCTTCCCTGATTCGCCCGGGCCGGCCAGCCAGGGTGGTGTCGTCGAGCCAGCGGTCGGACAGCCTGGCAGCGACCGCCGCGTCGTCCCGGTCAAGGACCCGCTCGACCTCGTCCATTTCCTCGGCGTACCCGGCCTCGCGCCAGTACGCCCGGTAGTACGGCAACCGGGCATAGCGTGACAGGGTCCGGCGATTGACGGCGCGGGCCGCCTCGAGGTCCTCACTCACGCAGGTCGGCGTCATGCAGGCAACCTCGAACTTCGGGTCCGCGCGCACCGCGAAAGGCAGGGCTTCGAGCGAGGCCGCGATCCGACTCCGGCAGGCGTTGGCAAAGACGACCCCGTCCGCGATCTCGCCCGCCAGGGTGATCATCCGCGGACGCATCGCGGCAAGCACAACCGGGGGCAGGCTGCCAGTGCGCGGAACAGCGCGCAGCCGGTCGACGAAGCCGCGCATGTCCTCGAGCGGCCGTCCCGCGCTGAGCCCGAGGCGCCTGTGGGTGGACTGGTGCGAAACGCCGATGCCGAACCGGAACCGTCCGCCCGACACCTCGTGCAGGAAGCCTGCGGCCTGGGCGAACTCGTCCACCGGCTGGAAGTAGATCGGCGCGATCGAGGTGGCGAAGGTCAGGCGTTCGGTGACATGGGCGAGCGCATGGCACAGACTCAGTCCGGCAAACGGACTCGGAACCCACAGACCGGCAAAGCCGCGGCGTTCAATCTCGCCCGCCAGTTCGAGCGTCTGGCGCCGACGGCCCGGAACCGCGGTCAGGCTGAGGGCCGGCATGGTCATGGCGTCTCTCCGGTCGTGGGTCGGCAGGTCAGCCCGCATCACGCAGCAGGTCGAGCAGCTGACCGAGCTGGTCGAGTTTGCCGGGAACGTCCCCGGGCACCGGGTCGAGCCGCAGGGTCGTCACACCGGCCCGGCGGTAGACAGCGAGCCTCTCGCGGATCGCGGCCGGCGGCCCGATCAGGTTGCTCCTGAGCACGAGGTCGTCCGGAACCGCCTCGATCGCTTCCTTGCGGCGACGATCGATCCACAGGCTGCGGACCCGCTGGCATTCCTCCTCCCATCCCGCACGACGGTACGCGTCGTTGTAGAAGTTGCTGGTAGCCGATCCCATGGCGCCGAGCCGGAAGGCAAGCTCGGGCCTGAGCACCGCCACCGCACCCTCGACATCGTCGGTGATCCACAGCCGGCCGCCCGCCTGCAGGTCCAGTGCGTCGAGCGACCGGCCGGCCCGGGCCGCGCCACGCCCGATCGAGTCCCAGAAGACGTCGGCACGCTCGGGAACGAAACAGGTGCCGAGCCAGCCCTGCGCCCGCTCGCCCGTGAGCTCGAGGCTGCGTTCGCCCAGGGTCGCAAGGTAGATCGGCAGGTCCGGCCGCGGGGGCATGGCCAGCGCGATCGCCTTGCCTTCCCCATCCGGCAAGGGAAACCGCATCTGCCGGCCCGAGAAGGATATTCTCTCGCCGCCGAGCGCCATACCCAGCACGTCGAGCGTTTCCCGCAACCGCTCGAGCGGCCGGGAAAACCGGACACCGTGCAGCCCCTCCACCACCTGCGGACCGCTCACGCCCAGTCCGAGGACGAACCTGCCCCCGGTCAGGCGGTCAAGACTGAGCGCGGTCATGGCCATCATCGCCGGCACCCGCGCCGTAACCTGCATGATGCCGGTCCCCAGGATGATGCGGGAGGTGAGCGGCGCCAGCGCGGCCAGGGGTGTCGCCGCGTCCTGTCCCCAGCCTTCGGCCGACCATACGTGATCGACACCCAGCCGCTCCGCTTCAAGCACGTAAGAGACGGTCCCTTCCCAGTCCTCCGCGGTTGACGATGCACTGCCGATCGAAATGCTGGTCTTCACGACGCGGTCCCTCCCGCCTGTCGGATTCCGGCGGCGGCCCTCGCGAGGATGCCGCCGGTCATGGGTTCCGGAACTCCGGTGACACCGGGATAGCTGATCGGCAGGCCGCGGAGCGAGCGAACCGCCAGGTAGGCGAAGGCCTGTGCCTCGAGGCCGTCACCATCCAGTCCCGCCGCCTCGCCGGGCACGACCCGGACCCCGAGGCGCCGGCGCAGTTCCTTCATCAGCGTCGGGTTGCGCCTGCCGCCGCCCACCACCACCCAGGTGTCGGGCAATGACGGAAGGTGGTCGCGGGCGCGCGCAGCCGCCTCGGCCGTGATCGCGGTCAGGGTGGCAGCACCGTCTTCAGGCGAAGTCCCGTCCATCAGCGCGCGCGTCGTCACGGCGAAGGTGTTGCGGTCAAGCGACTTCGGCGGCGGGAGCGCCAGGTACGGTTCACGCATGAACCGCGCCACCAGCGCCTCGTCGACGCGCCCGCGTGCCGCCATCCGGCCGTCCTCATCGAAGTCGGCGCCGGTCCGGGCCCGCACCCAGTCATCGATCAGCCCGTTGCCGGGACCGGTATCGAAGCCCAGCAGTTCCCCTTCGCCCGGCCCGATCCAGGTCACGTTGGCCACGCCCCCGACATTCAGCACCGCGACCGGCAGCGCCGTTCCGGCAAGCAGGGCCCGGTGGTAGACCGGGACCAGGGGTGCGCCCTGCCCGCCGGCGGCGACGTCGGCGCTGCGCAGGTCGTGAACCACATCGATCTCCGTGAGTTCCGCCAGCAGCGCCGCGTCGCCGAGTTGGTCGGTCATGCCCCTCTCGGGTGCGTGGCTGATCGTGTGACCGTGAAACCCGATCACGTCGACATCGCCCTGTGCCAGTCCGCCCGCCGCCAGCACCTGCCGGACCGCGTCGGCGTGCCGTCGGGTCAGGTCCAGTCTCACCCGGTCCCTGTCGCCGGCCCCTTCGATCAGGTCGCGAAGACGGGAGCGGAACTCCGGCGGATAGGGAACCGACACCGCCGCGCCGGGCCGCACCACGTCACGCCCGTCGGTCACGAGCAGGGCCGCGTCGACCCCATCCATCGAGGTGCCGCTCATCAGTCCGATTGCGGTGGTGACCAGCGCTGTCATCGAGTCCGCCGAAGGGTGAATGAAGCGGGTGCGAGCCTATGGCATCGGACCCCGCATGCACAGCATCGAAGGGAGGTCACAATGCGCTTGTCTCAGGCGGGTTCCGGCGCGCAGCATGAAGGACGGAGCGCACCGGCCCGCCGACGGCGTGCGCCCTCTTTCCGACCGGTGGTTGTCATGCACACCCTCGTGTTTCTCGAGCCCGGCCACTTTCACGCCGCGCTGACCCTGCGAACGCAGAACCCGCGCATCGACCCGACCGTGCATCTCTACGCCGGCGCGGGTAAGGAGCGCGATGCCTTCCTCGACCTGGTTGCCTCGTTCAACCGGCGCGCAGAACACCCCACCGCCTGGACCGTGAAGGTGCACGAATCGGCCGACCCGGAACGGGCTTTGGTCGAGGAGCGGCCAGGCGGGGTCGTCATTCTCGCCGGGCGCACCCGGCCCAAGCTCGGCACCATCGCGCGACTGCACGCAGCAGGGCTGCACGTGCTGGCCGACAAGCCCTGGATCACGGAAAGCGGCGCACTCGGTCACCTCGGGCAGGTGACGGCCGGCTGGCCGCTCGCGATCGACATCATGACCTTTCGCCACGAGGTGGTGGCACGGCTTGCACACGAAATCGCAACCGACCCGGACCTGTTCGGCACCCTCGACGGCAGTGCCGGCCGGCCCGCGATCGACATTCAGTCGGTCCACCACCTGCTGAAGCTGGTCAACGGCGCGCCGCTGCGCCGACCTGCCTGGTACTACGATACCCGCATCCAGGGTGACGGCCTCGTCGACATCCAGTCGCACATGGCCGACCAGGCCCAGTGGATCATCGGTGACGGCGACGGCCTCGCGTTCGACCGCGACTACGCGATCGAGAGTGCACGGCGCTGGAGCACACCGGTACCGTTGGAACTCTTCCGCGCCAGTACCGGGCTCGATGCGTTCCCGCAGGAACTCCTGCCACGGATCGGGAACGGGGTGCTAGAATTTGCCTGCAATGGCGAGATCCGCTACCGGCTGCGGGGCGTGACGGTGTGCCAGCGTGCCGAGTGGGGCCAGCGCGAGCCGGACGGAGGCGGCGACGCCCACCGCACGACAATCAGGGGCAGCGAAGCGACAGTCGTTGCAAGGCGCGGACCCGAGACCGGATTCCGGGGCGAACTCCACCTCTCCCCGCGCACTCCGGGAGCGGGTTTCACGCGCCGGCTTACCGAATGGCTTGCCTCCCGGAAGGCCGGGATGCCCGGGCTGTCGCAGCGCCCGTCCGAATTCGGTTGCGAGATCGTCATTCCGCACCGGTTCCACACGCCGCACGAAGCCCACTTCGCGATGGTGCTCGACGAGTTCCTCGACCAGCTCGAGGCGGGTGCATGGCCGCGGGTTCACGCCGCGCGCATACGCGCGCGCTACACCCTGCTTGCACGGGCGCGCGAACACTGCACCGACGACGGGACCAGCCAGTCACGGCAACCGGCATGAACCCGCGGGAGACGGGACGAGGACCGTTCACGGCAATCGCCCGGGAACGGGCGCACCCCACCCGGTGCGATTGCACCCGAATTGCCGTGCAGATAGGCTGAAACCGGCTTCATGTCTGGAGATGTCGGAGTGACTGATAACCCCTTCGAGACCGGTCTCGACAGGAACGCGGCCAACCATGTTCCGCTCTCCCCGCTGTCCTTCCTCGAGCGGACCGCCGCGGTGTTCCCGACCCGGACATCGGTGATCCATGGTGCCGGGCGCTGGACCTGGGCGGAGACCGCGCAGCGCTGCCGGAACCTGGCGTCGGCACTCGCGAATCACGGCATCGGCGCCGGAGATACCGTGTCGGTCATGCTGCCCAACGTACCGCCGGCCTTCGAGGCAACCTTCGGCGTGCCGATGACCGGGGCGATCCTCAACGCGCTCAACACCCGGCTCGACGCCGCGACCATCGCCTTCATCCTGGAACACGGCGGTGCCAGGGTCCTGATCACCGATACCGAGTACGCACCGGTGATCCGCGAGGCCCTTGCACAGCTCGGACGCGAGATCCTGGTCGTCGACTACGATGATTCGGAAGGCCCCGGCGGCGACCGGCTCGGGACCATGAACTACGAGGAATTCCTGGCATCGGCGGACCCCGGCTACGTGCCGCGGCCGGTCGCCGACGAGTGGGAATCACTGGCGTTGAACTACACCTCGGGCACCACCGGGAACCCGAAGGGCGTGGTCTACCACCATCGCGGGGCATACCTGAATGCGCTGGCCAACATCCTGACCTGGGGGATGAAGAAGCACCCGGTCTACCTGTGGACCCTGCCGATGTTCCACTGCAACGGCTGGTGTTTCCCGTGGACCGTAACCTCGCTCGGCGGCACCCACGTCTGCCTGCGTCGGGTCGAGGCCGGGGCGATCTATGCGGCGATCGCCGAGCACAGGGTCACCCACATGTGCGGGGCGCCGGTGGTGATGACCATGCTGCTGAATGCCCCGGCCCCGGATGTGCGCGCCTTCGATCACGAACTTGCGATGATGACCGCCGGAGCCGCGCCTCCGGCCGCGGTGATCGAGGGAATGGAGCAGCGCGGCGTGTCCATCACCCACGTCTACGGACTGACCGAGGTCTACGGGCCGGTCACGGTGTGCGAATGGCACGACGAATGGAACGACCTGCCGATGGCGGAACAGGCCAGGCTCAAGGCGCGCCAGGGGGTCCGCTACCCGGTACTCGAGGGCCTGATGGTGGCGGACCCCGAAACCCTGGAACCGGTTCCGTCCGACGGTGAGACCATGGGCGAGATCTTCATGCGCGGCAACGTGGTGATGAAGGGATACCTCAGGAACCCGTCGGCCACCGAGGAGGCGTTCCGCGGCGGCTGGTTCCACACCGGTGATCTCGCGGTGATGCACCCGTCCGGCTACATCGAGGTCCGGGACCGCTCGAAGGATATCATCATTTCCGGCGGCGAGAACATCAGCACCATCGAGGTGGAGGACGTGCTGTTCCGTCACCCGGCGGTCCTGGAGGCCGCGGTGGTGGCCCGGCCCGACCCGAAGTGGGGCGAGACACCCTGCGCGTTCGTCACCCTCAAACCCGACACGGCGGCGAGCGAGGATGACATCATCCGTCACTGCCGCGCCGGGCTTGCGGGGTTCAAGGTGCCGCGAACGGTGGTGTTCGGCCCGCTGCCGAAGACGTCGACCGGCAAGGTGCAGAAGTTCGCCCTGCGCGACCGCGCACGGGCGCTGTAGCGCCTACAGCAGTCCGCGTTCCGCCAGGTTGCGCATCAGCGCGCCGGTGCCGAACGTCCACGGCGCGACCGCCTCGCTGTGGTTGACGCGGTTGGCAAGCGCGCCCAGCCTCGGCGTCGAGATCCGGACCACGTCACCCACCTTGTGGGTAAATCCGCCTCCCGGCGCGTCCCGGTCCTTCGTCGGCGAGAACAGCGTGCCGGTCATCAGACACACCCCGTCCGGGTACTGGTGATGCGCCCCGATGGTCTCGGCCACCAGCGCCAGCGGGTCGCGGCTGATCCGCGACATCGAGCTTGCGCCGTCGAGCACGAACCCGTCCGGACCGCTGACCCGCAACGCGAGCTCCGCCGATCGCACGTCGTCGATGCCGTAGTCGTCATCGAACAGCCGGATGAACGGTCCGATCGCGGCCGAGGCGTTGTTGTCCTTCGCCTTGCCGAGCAACAGGGCACTGCGCCCCTCGACATCGCGAAGGTTGACGTCGTTGCCGAGCGTTGCCCCCACTGTCTCGCCCCGGGCGTTGACCACGAGCACGATCTCGGGTTCCGGGTTGTTCCACGAAGACGCAGAGTGGATGCCGATCTCGGCACCGGTGCCGACGGCCGACATCGGTTGCGCCTTGGTAAAGACCTCGGCGTCCGGACCGATCCCCACCTCCAGATACTGTGACCACATGCCCCGCTCGATCAGCATGTCCTTGAGCCGCGCCGCCTCGGGAGAACCCGGGACCACGGCCCCGAGATCGACCCCGATCGCCAGTCGCAGCTCCGAGCGGATTCCGTCCGCCGCCGACGCATCGCCCTTGGCCCGCTCCTCGATCACGCGTTCCAGCATGCTCTCGGCGAAGGTAACGCCGCAGGCCTTCACCGCTTGCAGGTCGACGGGAGCAAGCAGGAACGGCATCGCCCCGTCTGCCGCAGGCAGGATGGACGCCGCGAGGACGTCGGCGAGGCCGCCGATGTCACGGCCCGCGGCACTCCGGACCCCGGCACAGGCCGACGGCCGGTTCAGCAGCTCCGAGCAGGTGGGTGCCAGGCCGGTGATGTCGACCAGGCGGTCGCCGCGAACGGTGACGACCGCCGGGCCGCCCGGTGCGCCGGGAAGCCAAGCCCGCCCGACCAGGACCGCACGGTCGCGGTCCTCGGGCAGGGTGTCGGCAACCGTCAGTTCAAGCGACATCGCCGGTCAGTCGGCCACGCATTTCTGGCGCTGTTCGCCCAGCCCCTCGATGGCAAGGCGCATTTCGTCACCGGGCTTCAGGAATACCGGTTCCGGCTTGACCCCGAGCCCGACACCAGGGGGCGTTCCGGTCGAGATCACGTCGCCCGGATGCAGGGTGAAGAAGTGCGAGAGATAGTGCACGAGGTGGCGGACACCGAAGATCATGGTGCTGGTGTTGCCGTCCTGGAACCGCGTGCCGTTGACGTCGAGCGTCATCTTCAGGTCCTGCGGATCCGCAACCTCGTCGGCGGTCACCAGCCATGGCCCGGTGGGACCGAAGGTGTCGCAGCTCTTGCCCTTGGTCCACTGCCCGGCCCGCTCGGCCTGGAACTCCCGCTCGGAGACATCATTGCAGATGCAGTAGCCGGCCACGTGGTCGAGGGCATCGGCTTCGGAAACGTACTTCGCCTCGGTGCCGATGATCACGCCGAGCTCGACCTCCCAGTCGGTCTTGACCGACCCGCGCGGGATGCGCACGTCGTCGTTCGGGCCACTGATCGCGGAGTTGGCCTTCATGAAGATGATCGGCTCGGGTGGCGGCTTGGAACCGGTCTCGGCGGCATGGTCGGAATAGTTGAGCCCGATGCAGACCAGCTTGCCGATATTGCCGACGCAGGGCCCGAGGCGCGTCGACCCCGGGACCGCCGGTAGAGCGCCCGCATCCAGTGCCCTGAGCATGTCGATGGTTGCGGGACCCAGGGTCTGCGGAGCGATATCGTCGATGACGCCGGAGAGATCGCGGATCACGCCGTCCCCGTCGAGCAACCCGGGTTTCTCTTCGCCCGCCGGTCCGTGGCGCAGCAGTTTCATCCCCTATCCCTCCCGTCCGACGTCCGGTCGGCATCGCCGGTCCGGACCTGTTGCTGTGTGAGTGCGAATGCGCCGGAGCATCCGTCCGGCACAGGACCCTGTCAAGCGGCCGGACCGCTGCCGCCCGTACCCTGTCCGTCGTCGATCCGGGGACCGAAACTGCGCGGCGGCGTTCCCGGATAGAGCGAGAAGTGGGTGTGGATGCACGACCAGTCCGCACCGGGATCAGGGCGCGACAGGATGGCGGTGGTGCGCCCTGGCCGGTGAAAGCTGCCGCCATCCTCGTGGTAGCCCACCGAGGTCCAGGTGGTGGCAAGGAACGCAAGCAGGCGGTCGGGCGAGAAGCCGACATGCATGGCGTCGAAGTCCCAGGCGAACCCGTCGATCCTGCCCCAGACATTGCGCCACTGGCCCTGCTCCAGCGCGTCGAGCCCGCTCACCACGTCCCGGTGGGTTCCGAAGGAGACCACCCCCTCGTCGAACAGCGCCCGCGCCGCCTCGTAGTCGGCGGCGCGCACACTGGGTTGCCAGCGGGCGAGCCAGTCCTTGACCGATCGCACGTCGTCGGCGTCGGCCGCCGGCACCGGCGCCCTACTCCGCCGCCGCCAGGTCGGCGCTCTCGCGGGGCTGCAGCTCGCGCGCCTTCTCCTCCAGTGCCGGGAGGACGCAGCGGACCAGGTCCGGATCGAGGTCCCGGGCAATGTCGGGATAGCCGGCCGCCTCGATCATGGCGCCGAGCTTGCCCGCCTTCAGCACGTCGAGCGTCCACTCCAGCGTATCCGGGACCACGGTCTTGTCCCAGTAGTAGCGGAGGTTCTTGTTGCGCGGACCGTAGTGGTAGTGCGGCTCGAGCCGGAAGCAGTCGAAGGCGATGATCTCGGTTTCCTCGGCGTACTCGTGCTCCGGCCCGCCGCAGACGTCGGAGAGGACGTGGATCGCGAGACCGCCGTCCTGGCCCAGCACCCGTTTCTCGAGCCCGAAGCGGATGTTCCCGGCCTCGATGATGTGGTCACCCCTGTTGTGCTTGACCAGGCTGATCGCGCTGCGGAACAGGTGCCGTGCCACCCGTTCGACCTCGTCGGCCGCCGCCGCAGTCACCGTGCTGTCAAGCGATGCCGCGATCCCGGGAAAGCCGGCCGCCGTCAGCATCTCGGGCAAGCGCTCGCGGATCTGGCGCGCCGACCAGCCGATCGGGTTTCCGTCGGTCACCGGATCGATCTGGCAGATCCGGGCCTTGCCCTCCGGCGCGTATGTATAGCTGCGTTCGGCATGCATGCAGGTAAACTGCAGCAGGCTGGTCTCGCGTCCGTCAACCTCCCCGCGCACCTCGATGAGGACACCCTGGTCGGCATGGTGATCGATGTTGGCATCCCACTGCTCGTGCCAGACGGCAAGAAACACCGCTCCCGCTTCGATCCTGTTGTAGTTGGAACGCATGTTGGCCTCCCTCGCCCGGTGCGTGTCAGGGTGGCAGGATACCAGTCCGGCAGGGGCGGGAACAGACACTGGATGCGACGGGGTCGGGACGGACGGGAGGGAGTGGTGCCCAGGGGCGGATTCGAACCACCGACACGCGGATTTTCAGTCCGCTGCTCTACCAACTGAGCTACCTGGGCATCGCGCGGCGGCGGTGCGCACCGCGAGCCCGTGTCCATTACCGGGCACCCCCGCGCGTGTCAACCGACGCCCGGCGAGGACAGTCAGTCGCACTCAGGAACCGTGGCCTTCCGGCGCCGGAACCAGCCGACGATATAGGGCTGCATGATGCCGAGGACCGCAAGCACCAGGAACAATGCCGCCAGCGGCTGCGTCCCGATCTCCCACCACGCGCCGTCGAACATCTTGAGCGAGTTCTGCAGGTTGGTCTCGACCATTTCACCGAGGATGAGACCGATCGCGACCGGTGCAACCGCGAAGCCGAAACGGCGGAACAGGTAGCCGATGACACCGAAGATCAGTGCGACGTAGACATCGAGCATCGACTGGGCAAGCGCGTAGGAACCGAGAACGCTGAACGCGAAGACGACCGGCCACAGGATGTTGCGCGGCACCAGGGTGACGCGGGCGAACAGCTTTGCCGCGAACAGGCCAAGGACGAAGAACAACGCGTTGGCGACAAACATGGTGCCGAAGATGGCGTAGACCTTGTCGAGCTGCTCGGTGAACAGGTACGGGCCCGGACGCAGCCCGTGCACCATCAGCCCGACGAGGATCACCGCCGTGGTTCCGCTGCCGGGAATGCCCAGGACCAGGGTCGGCACCATTGCGCCGCCGGTTGCCGCGTTGTTGGCGGTTTCCGCCCCGGCGATGCCCTCGACCGCCCCCTTGCCGAACTCCTCGGGCGTGCGCGACCAGCGCTTGGCTTCCGCGTAGCCGATCATCGAGGCAACCGTGGCGCCCTCTGCCGGCAGGATGCCGATGAATGTCCCGATGCCGCATGAACGCAGCACCGTGCGCCAGATTTTCCTGTAGTCGGCCATGCTCGGTAACTGCACCGCCTTCATCGCGATGTGTTCCATCGCGAGCTTCAGCGTCGTCGACTGCACCAGGAGCTCACTGATCGCAAACAGGCCCACCAGGACCGGGATGAAGTTCAGCCCCTCATAGAGCTCGTAGTTGCCGAACATGAACCGCTCGACACCGGTGCTGGCATCCGCCCCGATGGTGGCAAGCCAGACGCCGAACAGGCCCCCCATCAGGTTCTTGACCGCCCCGCCCTCCGATATCGAGGCCAGCATCGAGAGGCCGAAGACGGTGAGCGCGAAGTACTCCGGCGGCCGGAACTCGTAGGCCACCCTGGCCAGCAGCGGGGCGGCAATCGAGAGCACGATCACCGAGAAGATGCCGCCGACGGTGCTGGCGACCACCGCGATGCCGAGGGCGCGGCCGGCCTCGCCGCGCTGGGCAAGCGGAAAGCCGTCGAGACACGTCGCCGCCGCCGCGGAAGTTCCCGGCGTGTTGATCAGGATCGCGGTAATCGCGCCGGCGAAGGTCGCGGAGACGTAGATGGTGGTCAGCACCGCGATCGCCGGCACTGGGTCCATGGTCAGGGTGAACGGCAGCAGCAGCGCCGCCCCCGTGGTCGCGCCGAGACCTGGCAGAGCGCCGATCACGACCCCTCCCACCGTAGTGATCAGGATCAGCCCCATCAGATAGGGGTCGCTCAGGACGGAGAGCATCGAGATCAGCGCATCGGCAACCATCGCTCCGCCCGTTCTATCCGTAGTAGATGTTTGTCAGGACGCCGCGTGGGAAACGGACTTCCAGCACGAGATCGAAACTGAAGAATATGGCGCAGGTGGTGATCACCGCAGTCAGTGCCGCGACCCACAGGCGAGTTTCGCCCCACAGCCTGCACATGCAGAAGATCACGGCCGGCAGGGCCAGCATCATGTCGACATGTTCGGCGAGGATGTAGAAGGCAACCATCAGCACGACGCTGAACCAGGTGGCCTTCGGTTCCAGTTCCAGCCGCTTCGGGGGGTTCCTGGTGATCTGCAGAATCAGGGCGATGTTGAGCAGCCCCATCACCACCATCAGGAAGATGGGGAATACGCGCGGCTGCATCGAGTCCCCGACGATGATCTCCGGCACTTCTTCGAAGGTCATGCTCAGATGGATCACGGCGGCACAGAACACGAAGACCGTGCCGGGAAGACCCAGGTCAAACCAGCGAAGCCGGCCGGGCGCCTGCGCCCGGCCGGTCACGTCATCGGGTTGCATCATTCCGGATCCGGCGAACCGGTCCGGATCGTCACTTCACCAGGCCCATTTCCTTTGCGGCCGGGATCAGGTCCTGCAGCAGCTGTTTGATCTGGGCACCCCACTCGTCGGAACCGAGCACCGAGGTGTTGTCCAGACCCGACGTGGTCAGATAGGCCTGATAGATGCTGTGGCCCATGGCCTTCAGCATGCCCTTCTCGAGTGTCTCAGCCTTGGCGTCGTCGACACCGGCGTGGGTGACGAACCCGCGCACCGTGGCGAAGACGACGTCGACACCCATCTCGCGGGCGGTCTTGACGTCGGGGATCGGCTTCATCCGCTCGGTGTGCAGGACCACCATCGGGCAGATGTCGCCCGCCTCGATCTGAGCGGATGCCTCGGAAAGATTGAGCACGCCGACATCGATCGAGCCGGCGACCAGCTGGGTGGCGAGTTCCCCGCCGCCCTTGAACGGAACGATGGTCGGCTGCACCGCGCCGGCCCGCTTGGCGAAGACGAAGGCGGTGATGTGGTCAAGACCACCGATGTTCGTGGTCCCGAACTTCAGCTTGGTCTCGCGCACGCCGGCCAGGAACTCGTCGGAGCTCTTGTAGGGCGAGGTCTTGCAGTTGACCATCAGGACCTGCGGGTCGTTGGTGCCGCGTGCGATCGGTCGCATGTCCTCGACCTTCAGATCCGACTTGCCAAGCGCCATGGTGAGCGCGTGACCGTTGGTGAAGGTCATGATCGTGTAGCCGTCGTCAGGCCGGCTCTGGAAGTACGACATCGCGAGCGCACCGTTGCCGCCGCGCTTGTTGACCACCACCATGTCGGTCTTCAGCGTGCGCCGCGCCCGCAGCATCATCATGCGCGAGTTCACGTCGGTGCCACCGCCGGCACCGGCGTGGGTCACCACCTCGATGGTCTTGGACGGGTAGTCGTCGGCAACAGCCTGGTTCGCCGCCAGCCCCAGGGCGGCAACGGCCAGCGCCGAGACCCCGGCCATGACCAGTCGGCCGGTTGTCCGGCCAGTCTTCCGTTCTTGCATGTCAGTCCTCTCTGTTCTCGTTGTCAGCGCCGCAGCGGATCCGGCATCCCGCTTCGTCCCCGGTTTCCTTCCGGGCCCGGTATGCAGGAAGGGCGACGTTCCGCCGCTAGGACCCCCCGGTGTGCGGGACTGCCCTGTCGGTCCGGATGCGATCGCCCCGGCGCGGCAGTCTAGTCAGCAAGCGGACGGTGGCAAGCGTGGCGAAGCTCCCCCCGGCGCAGCAGCCAGAACAGGGTCGACAGCGCACGCCTCTTCATGGATGTTCCCCACGATCGCGGTCCCCGCCCGGGTCGGGCGGCCGCCTGCCGCACGTGGTCTGATCCTGTTTCGGGGCTCCCGATGGACACGCACCAGAAAGCCGAGTTGCTGAACGACCTGATCAGCAGGGCTCGCAGGGCGGGCGCCGACGCCGCCGATGCCGTCTTCGCCGAGTTTCGGTCGCTGTCCGCGCACCAGCGCCTCGGCAGGCCGGAGGCGGTGGAGCGGTCCGAGGGCGGTGACCTCGGCCTGCGGGTGATGGTCGGACGCAGGCAGGCGGTGGTCTCCTCGACCGACCTGTCGGCCCCGGCACTCGAGGAACTCGTCGAACGCTGCATCGGCATGGCCCGGGCGGTCCCGGAGGATCCGTGGGCGGGACTTGCCGATCCCGACCAGGTCGCCGGTGAACTGGCCCAGATCGACAGCGTCGACCCCGTCGAGCCCGCACCCGACGACCTGGTCCGGCGGGCGGCCGAGGCCGAGGAGGCCGCGATGGCGGTCGCCGGCGTGACCAATTCGGAAGGGGGCGAGGCCGACTGGTCGCTGTCGCGCTACCTGCTTGCAGCCAGCAACGGGTTCTTCGGCGAGTTCTCGCAGTCCAGTCACGGCGTGAGCGCGGTGGTCCTCGCCGGCGATGGCCAGGACAGGGAACGCGACTACGAGTTTTCCGCCGCCACCCACCTCGCCGACCTCGCCGACCCCGCCGAGGTCGGTCGGCGGGCCGGCGAACGGGCGGTCCGCCGGCTCAACCCGCGCCGGCCGGCCAGCGCCGCCGTACCCGTTGTCTACGATCCACGGGTGTCATCCAGCCTGGTCCGTCACCTTGCCTCGGCGATCAACGGCACGGCGGTCGCGCGCAGGACCAGTTTCCTCCAGGACGCGTTGGGCCGACAGATCTTCGCCCCCGGCATCACCATCACCGACGATCCGCACCGACAGCGGGGACTGGCGTCGCGGCCGTTTGACGGCGAGGGGCTGGCGACATGCCGGCGCAATCTGGTCGAGGACGGCCATCTGCGCTCGTGGGTCCTTGATCTCGCCTCGGCGCGGCAGCTTGGTCTGGAGAGCACCGGGAACGCCAGCCGCTCGTCCGGGGGCACACCGCACCCGGGAGTGACCAATCTGCACTTGGCCGCGGGCAGCGTGGGCCCCGACGAGCTGATGGCGGACATCGAGGACGGACTCTATGTCACCGAGCTCATGGGCAGCAGCGTCAACATGGTGACAGGGGACTACAGCCGCGGTGCCGGTGGTTTCTGGATCGAGAACGGCCGTATCGCCTGGCCGGTCAGCGATGTGACGGTCGCGGGCAACCTGCTGGAGATGTTCGCGCGACTGGTACCGGCGAACGACCTGGAGTTCCGCACCAGCGTCAACGCCCCGACGCTCAGGATCGACGGCATGACCGTGGCGGGTCCCGGCGGCTGACCGGCGCGACTCAGAGGCCGCGGTATCCGCGGTACCAGTCCACGAACTCCGGAACTCCGGTCTCGATCGGAATCGACGGGACGAAGCCGAGCTCGGCGGTGCTCAGCGAGATGTCGGCCCAGGTCTCGAGCACGTCGCCGGGCTGAAGCGGATGCCCTTCGATGATCGCGGCGTGCCCGCATGCCTGCTCGATCACCCGGACATAGTCGGTGAGAGAAACCGGCCTGTCATTGCCAAGATTGTAGATCCGGTGGGGCGCATCGGCCTCCCCGTGCCTTGGCGGGCGGTCGAGTGCGGAAACCACGCCGCGCACGATGTCGGCGATGTGGGTGAAGTCCCGCTTCATCCTGCCGTGGTTGAACAGGCGGATGGGCTCTCCGGCGAGGATGCGGGAGGTGAAGATCCACGGTGACATGTCCGGCCGGCCCCAAGGTCCGTAGACGGTGAAAAACCGGAGCCCGATGGTCGGGATCCGGTAGAGGTGGGCATAGGACTGCGCCATGACCTCGCACGACTTCTTGGTTGCTCCGTACAACGAGACCGGGTGGTCGGTCCGCTGACCGGGCGAACAGGGCATGACCGGACTGGCACCGTAAACGGACGAGGAACTCGCGTAGACGAGGCCGCGGCAGCCCCCGTGCCGTTCCTGCAGCCGGCGGCAGACCTCCAGCATCACCAGCTGGCCGGCGAGGTTCGCCTGCAGGTAGTCGAACGGTCGCTCGATCGAATGCCGCACCCCGGGCTGGGCTGCGAGGTGCACGACGCGGTCCAGGTCCGCGTTCGAGTCCACCAGGTCGAACAGCGTCGCCCGGTCGGCAACGTCACATTCGTGAAACTCGAACCCTGCAATGCCGGACATGGTGGCGAGCCGGTCGCGCTTGAGCGTCGGATCGTAGTAGTCGTTGACCGAGTCGACACCGACCACCTGCTCGCCCCGGTCGAGGAGGGAGCGCGCGACATGCATGCCGATGAACCCGGCGACACCGGTCAGCAGTATGGACATGCATCACTCCGCGGCGGCTCACGATGACCGGATAGGCCGGACGCCCGGCAATGTCAAAACCGCCCGCCGTACTTGCGATCCCGTACCCGTCACCCCGGACCGGTAGGGCCGGGCCTTGCACTGTGCGCGCCAGGTACGATGATGGCACCCGCCGACGGTCCATGCGGGACCGGCCCGGCCGGCCGGCGCTTCGCGTTGCCACCAAACCGGCATAATTCTATGCTTCCCGCTGGGTCGCGGGCAGGGAGAACTCGCCATGGCGTCACCTGCCGTCACGCTGGATGACAAGTACACGCTGGAATCGGGGCGCGTCTACCTGACGGGCATCCAGGCGCTGGTGCGCCTGCCCATGGTCCAGCGTCAGCGCGATGTTGCCGCCGGCCTCGATACCGGGTGCTTCATCTCCGGCTACCGGGGATCCCCGGTCGGGGGCTACGATCAGCAGCTGTGGCGCGCCCGCGGCTTCCTCGCCAAGAACCGCATCCATTTCCAGCCCGGCGTCAACGAGGACCTGGCGGCAACCGCGGTCTGGGGCAGCCAGCAGACCACCCTGTTCGAGGGTGCGACCTGCGACGGCGTGTTCGCCATCTGGTACGCCAAGGGCCCGGGTGTCGACCGCAGCGGAGACGCGATCAAGCACGGCAACATGGCCGGATCGTCTCCCGACGGCGGTGTGCTGCTGGTCGCAGGCGACGATCACGTCGCGAAGTCATCGACCGTACCGCACCAGAGCGAATTCGCCTTCATGGACGCCAACGTACCGGTGCTGAACCCGGCGGGTGTCCAGGAAATTCTCGACTTTGGCCTGCACGGGTTCGCCCTGTCGCGGTTTTCCGGGTGCTGGATCGCGTTCAAGACCACTCCGGAGAACATGGACAGCTCGGCATCGATCAGTGTCGACCCGGCGCGGCTGCAGATCGTCCTGCCGCCCTTCGACATGCCGGCCGGCGGGCTCAACATCCGCTGGCCCGACGACTGGCTGGAACAGGAAACCCGGCTGCACCACCACAAGCTCCCCGCCGCGAGGGCGTACGCGCGTGCCAACGGGCTCGACCGCATCATGCTCGACAGCTCACGGGCCCGACTCGGCATCGTGACCGCGGGCAAGTCCTATCTCGACGTCCGCCAGGCGCTCGATGACCTTGGCATCGGCGAGGCCGAGGCCGAGGCGATCGGGCTTCGTCTCTACAAGGTGGGCATGCCGTGGCCGCTGGAGCCCGAGGGGCTGGCGGAGTGTGCCGCCGGACTGGAAGAGCTGCTGGTCATCGAGGAGAAGCGCCCGCTGATGGAGCAGCAGGTGAAGGACCTGCTCTACAACGCACCGGCTTCGGCGCGCCCGCGCGTCGTCGGCAAGTTCGACGAGACGGGGCGTCGGCTTCAGGATCCGGACGGCGAACTGCTGCCTGCACACATCGCGCGCGTGATCGCCGAACGGATCGGCCGCTTCCACGACGACCCGGCCATCGACCGGCGGATTCGAGCGCTCGACGAGAGGGAAGCCGCGGTCCATCACGGTGGGACCGGCTTCGCCCGGACCCCCTACTTCTGTTCCGGGTGCCCGCACAATACCTCGACCAGGGTCCCCGACGGCTCCCGGGCCATGGCGGGGATCGGGTGTCACTTCATGTCGGTGTGGATGGACCGTAACACCGAGACCTTCACCCACATGGGTGGCGAGGGTGCCACCTGGATCGGACAGGCGCCGTTTACCGACACGCGGCATGTCTTTGTCAACCTGGGTGACGGGACCTACACCCACTCGGGCCTGCTGGCCATCCGCGCCGCCGCCGCCGCGGGCGTCAACATCACCTACAAGATCCTGTTCAATGACGCGGTCGCCATGACCGGTGGCCAGCCTGCGGACGGCGGCTTCACCGTTCCCCAGATCGCAGCACAGGTCGCGGCCGAAGGCGCGCGGTCGGTCCGTATCGTGACCGACGAGCCCGACAAGTACCCGATCGGGACCCGGTGGCCGGACGGGGCGGCGGTGCACCATCGCGACGAGCTCGACACGGTCCAGCGCGAACTCCGCGAGGTCGAGGGATTGTCGGTCCTGATCTACGACCAGACCTGTGCCGCCGAGAAGCGCCGGCGACGCAAGCGCGGCACCATGGTCGACCCGCCTCGGCGCATCTTCATCAACGAACTGGTCTGTGAGGGCTGCGGAGACTGCGGCACGGCGTCCAACTGCGTATCGGTGGTCCCGGTGGAAACCGAGTTTGGCCGCAAGCGCGCGATCGACCAGTCCAGCTGCAACAAGGACTACTCCTGTGCCAAGGGGTTCTGCCCGAGCTTCGTCTCGGTGATCGGCGGCGTCCCGCGCCGGTCGGGTGCGGCCGGATCCGCGGACCTGTTCGAGACCCTGCCGGAGCCCGGTCAGCCGAGGCTTGACCGGCCGTGGGACATCGTCGTCACCGGTATCGGCGGGACCGGCGTGGTCACGATCGGGGCGCTCATCGGAATGGCGGCCCACATCGAAGGCAAGGGCGTCACCGTTCTGGACATGACCGGACTGGCCCAGAAGGGCGGAGCCGTCATCAGCCACGTGCGGATCGCGGAACGACCGGACGACCTGCACAGCGTGCGCATCGCCACCGGCGGCGCGCGGTTGCTGCTCGCGTGCGACATGGTGACCGCGGCGGGTCCGGACGGACTGTCCAGGGTCTCGCGCGGGGAGACCACCGCGATCGTGAACACCCGGGAAACCATGACCGGGGCATTCACCCGTGACCCGGACCTCGCCTTCCCCGGCGCCGAGTTCCGCGAGGCTCTGCGTACCGCGGCCGGCGAGAACTCGACCTGGTTCGTCGATGCCACCCGGATCGCGACCCGTCTGCTCGGCGATTCGATCGCAACCAACCTGTTCATGCTTGGCTATGCCGTGCAGAAGGGTCAGGTCCCGATCGGCCTGGAGGCGATCGAACGCGCGATCGAGCTCAACGGCGTGGCGGTCGAGTTCAACCGCCAGGCGCTGCTGTGGGGGCGTCGGGCGGCGCACGACCCGGAAGAGGTCGAACGGCGAGCCGCACCTGCCGCGCCCGAACCGGTACACCGCGACAGGGCAACGACGCTCGAGGAGATGGTCGAACGCCGCGTCCGGTACCTTGAGGCATACCAGGATCAGGCCTGGGCCGGGCGCTACCTCGAACTGGTCCGCGAGGTGGAAACTGCCGAGGCGAACCGGACACCGGGCATGTCGGGGCTCGCCGAGGCGGTCGCGCGCTACGCCTTCAAGCTGATGGCCTACAAGGACGAGTACGAGGTCGCGCGCCTGTTCAGCGACGGAACATTCCGCGATGCGCTCGCAGAACAGTTCGAGGGCGACTTCCGCATCGAGTTCAACCTGGCGCCGCCGCTGATCGCCAGACCCGACCCTGAAACCGGCGAGGTGCGCAAGCGGACCTACGGGCCGTGGATGATGACGGTGTTCCGGTTGCTGGCAGCGCTGCGCCGCCTGCGCGGCACCCCGTTCGACATCTTCGGGCGGACCGCGGAACGACGCATGGAACGCGAGCTGATCGAGACCTACTTCGAACAGGTGCGCGAAGTGACCGGCGCGCTGGACCAGGACAATCACGCGGCGGCCATCGAACTCGCCCGGGTGCCTGAGTTCATCCGCGGCTACGGTCACGTCAAGCAGCGCCATGTCGTCAGGGCCAGGGCCCTGCAGCATCAGGCCCTGGCGGCGTTCCGGGATCCCGATACCGCCCGGGCAGCCGCCGAGTAGCATCCGGTGCGGCGCTGGAGCAGGTGGCTGCTGGTCGCCGTCCTGCTGCTGGCACCACTTCCCGTCAGCCTGGGCGTGCATGGAACCGCCGGTTCGCACTGGAGCCAGGCCCGACGCGACAGCAGCGGTCTTGCTCCGAACCCGGCCAGCGAGCCCGGTCCTGTCGTCCAGGTCTATTCCGGGCGGGCCTGGGGGTGGCGCCGCGCGTTCGGGGTGCACACCTGGATCGCCGCGAAACCACGAAACGGCGATCACTACACCCGCTACGAAGTCCTCGGCTGGCGGGCGCGGTACGGCGGTGACGCAGTGCGGGTCTCGACAGGCACGCCCGACGGCTACTGGTACGGCGCCCGCCCGACACTGCTGGCCGACATCCGGGGCAGCAGAGCCGAGCGCATCATCGGCCAGCTGGGGCCGGCCGTCGCCGCCTACCCGGCCCGGTCCCACTACCGGATCTGGCCGGGCCCCAACAGCAACAGCTTCACCGCCTGGCTCGCGCGGACCATCGACGGACTGGGCGTCGACCTGCCGCCGACGGCGGTTGGCAAGGACTACCTGGTCGGCGGCGGCGCGATGGCGCCAAGCCCGAGCGGGACCGGCTGGCAAGTCTCGCTCGGTGGGCTGGCGGGCGTGCTCGTCGGGCTGGACGAGGGGCTTGAAGTCTCGCTGCTCGGCCTGACATGGGGGATCGACTTCGATCCTCCGGCACTGAAACTCCCCGGCCTCGGTCGGCTCGGCATGGCCTCAATCGCACCATAGCCGGGATGCGCCCGAACGGCGGGGCATACCCTACCCGGCAGAACGCCATGCGTCGGGCGCACGCGCCCTGATCGGGACGGATCCCCGCGGCGGGATACAGGTGATGGCCTCGCCCGCGTTTCCCGCCCTTCCCCGGGCCGGGCACCGGCGCGCGGCTGGCCTTGTCTCGCCGGGAGCTGCGGGCACCAGCAATGGTCATGAAGAGCGGCGTGACGGTCCGCCCGGCCCACGCACCGGGTATCGAGCCGGTTGCCGACGCATCATGTATCCGATACCGTCTACCATGCGAGTGCATTCGCGTGGGCGGTGCACGACACGAATAGGGGAGGCCTAAAGTAATGAATTTGAGAACACTCACACGGGGCGCGATGATCCTGCCCCTTGCCCTGGCCGTTACGGTCGCGGTCTCCACCGACTCCGAGGCCCAGAAACGGCTCAGATGGAAGATGCAGAGCGCATTCGGCAGCAAGATCCTGCATCTTGGCCCGAGCGCGATACGGTTCTCCGACAAGGTCTACAGCATGTCGGGCGAGAAGTTCCGGATCAAGTTCCACGAGCCGGGCGCCCTGGTTCCCGCGCTTGAGACCTTCGATGCGGTCTCGAAGGGAGCGATCGAGTCGTCCTGGACCAGTCCTGGCTACCACGCCGGGCGTTATCCGGGGCTGGCGTTTATGACCGCGGTCCCGTTCGGTCCGGGTCTGGGTGAATACATGGCATGGAAGTGGTTCGGCGGCGGCAACGAGATCCGTGACCGCGTCTACGCCGACCATGACCTGCTGGGATTTGACAGTTTCGGCATCGGCCCGGAGACGTCGGGCTGGTTCAAGGAGCCGATCGTGTCACTCGATCAGATGAAGGGCCTGAAGATGCGGTTCTTCGGCCTGGGTGGCCGGGTCCTGAGCAAGATCGGCGTGTCTACCCAGCTGCTGGCGGGTGGCGACATCTATCCGGCACTCGAACGGGGCGTGATTGACGCCACCGAGTTCTCGTTGCCGACCATCGATATCGGTTACGGCTTCTACCAGATCGCCAAGCACAACTACTTCCCGGGATGGCATCAGCAGGTGTCGATCGGCGAGTTCCTCGTCAACAAGACCCTGTTCGAGGGATTGCCGCAGGCATACCAGGACATGATCGATGCCGCCCTGGGTTGGCAGATTCTGTACACCTACGCCGAGACCGAAGGCCTGAACCCCGATGCCATGATGGAAATGCAGACGAAGTACGGGGTGACCAACTACCGGTGGACAGACGAACAGCTCGGGGTCTTCGAGCAGGCATGGCGTGACCTGCTTGAAGAGGAGTCGGCGAAGGATCCGTTGTTCAAGGAGTTTGCCGACAGCTATCTCGGGTTCCGCGAGAAATACAAGATCTGGGGTGATGCCCAGGCTCTCAAGGGCACCTATCTGGACTGACACCCGGTTCCTCCGGTCGCAGTTCCGCGACCGGGTTTGACCGAAGGGCAGTTCGCCCAGGGATGCGCCGGTGCGGGACCCGGCACGGTTTCGGGATCCTGCACCGGCACTTCCGCCTCACGCCGAAAGCGACCGGTCGGACAGGAGCGGCACAGCCGATGCCGCCACTCCGGCGCGCCCCGACAGGGAGCGTGCCGCGCGGGCACCGCGACCGGCTCACCCGCAGTCCCGAATGCGGTGCTTCCCCCCTCTCACCATCACGAGATACCTGTGCGGGCATGCACCGACGCCGTCGCCCGTGTGGTCAGGGTCGGAGTGGTTCAGGCCCTCAGACCTGCTTGAGTTCGAGCCCGTTGCCCTCGGGATCCGACAGGTAGATCGACAGCCCTTCGCCGTGCGCGCCGAAGCGGACGACCGCATCGCCGGTCTCGATGCCGTGGGAGTGCAACCAGCTCCGGATCGCATCGGCATCGAACGGAGAGACCTTGAGTGCGACGTGATCTACGTTGCGTCCCTCCGCACCCGGTCCCGCACCGCCGGCGGCGCCAAGCTCGCCGTCGATGGTCACGAGATCGATCAGGGAACTGCCGGCCGAGAGATGCCACAGCCCCAGCGGTTCGTTGTGACGCACCAGCGTGCATCCGAGGACATCGCGGTAGAACGCCAGCATCCGGTCGATGTCGCGGACCCGGAGCACCACGTGGTCGATCCCGGCAAGTTCAAAGCTGCGCATTGCACTTCTCCAGCCAGCCACCGGACCAGAGGATAGCGGACCTTCCGATCGGCGCATATCACCCGAGTCGGGCAAGCATGCGCACCACGCGCCGGGTCCGGTCGCTGAACAGCCGCGGCGTGTAGAAGCCGCCGGCGGCGCGCTTGCTGGCTTCGCCGAAGGTCGGGTACGGCAGGATGGTCTGGGCGACCGCGCCGATGCCGACGCGCTTCTGGATCGCCAGACACCACAACTGCACCATCTCGCCGGCATGGGTGGCGAGGACTGACGCGCCGAGGATGTGCCCGCGCGAGGTCACGATCACCTTGACGCACCCTTCGGTATCGCGTTCGGCCACGGCCCGGTCGTTTTCCGCCAGGTGCCAGCGAAGCACCTCGACCCGGCCGTGCCGGGCCCGGGCCTCGGCCTCCCCGAGCCCGACCGACGCCAGTTCCGGATCGCAGTACGTCACCCTCGGAACCGCGCTGTCGTCCACCCTGGCCGGCAGGCGGAACAGCACATTGCGTACCACGACTCCGGCCTCGTAGCCGGCCACGTGGGTCAGCTGCCATCGACCCGCGGCATCGCCGATGGCGTAGACCCGGCGATTGCTGCTGCGCAGCGACCGGTTCACGGTCACGCCCCGAGGGGTGGCCTTGATACCGGCCGTATCCAGATCAAGGTCGGCAAGCGAGGGCACCCGTCCTGTCGCCACCAGCAGGTGACTTCCCTCGATGGTACGGGGCTCACCGCCGCCTTCGTCGACCTGGAGCACCACGCGTCCCTCACGACCGCCCGCCGACACGACCCGGGCGTTCTCCACAAGCTCGATCCCGTCGCCGCGAAGGCGGGTACGCAGCAGGTCGACCAGTTCCGGATCGTCGCGCACGAGGATGGTTGCCATCTCGATCACAGTGACCCGGGCACCGAGGTTGCGAAAGGCCTGAGCGAGCTCGATGCCGATCGGCCCGCCCCCGATCACCAGCAGGTGCTCGGGCAGCCGGTCGGCATCGAAGATGGTCTCGTTGGTCAGGTACGGCACTTCGGCCAGGCCCGGGATCGGCGGAATGGCGGGCATCGATCCGGTCGCGATCACGAAGCGGCGGGCACGGACCTCGGTCGAGCCGCCCCGGACCCGGTCGGGAGCCACGAACCGGGCCCGCTCCCTGACGACCCGAACACCCAGACCCTCGAACCGCTCCACTGAATCATGCGGCGCAATCTGCGCGATGACGCCGCGAATGTGCGCCTTCACCGCCTCGAAGTCGGTTTCTCCGGGCTCCGAGCGGATGCCGAACACTTCGTCACGCCGCTGCCGGGCACGGGCGCGGCCGGCGGCGAGGATCGACTTCGAAGGAACGCAGCCGTGGTTCAGGCAGTCTCCGCCCATGGCCCCGGACTCGAACAGCACCACCCGGGCACCCATCTGGCTGGCGCCGGCGGCGACTGACAGCCCCCCCGCCCCGCCACCAATCACGCACAGGTCTGCACGAAGCAATTCCGACATGATTTTCTCCCGTTTCCGCCTCGGGCTTTTCCGCGGCCGTCATTGACGTGTCATCACCAAGTCGATATACACCCCTCCGGCCCGCCCGCGGTGGGCAATCACTGTCCGTTGCCGGGGGCTTGCTTGTGAAACGCACGTATCAACCCAGCGTTCTGGTACGCAAGCGCAGGCACGGTTTTCGTGCGCGCATGGCCACCGTCGGAGGTCGCCGAATCCTGAGGGCGCGGAGACGGAAGAGTCGCACAAGGCTTTCCGCCTGAGGCCGCTGCGGCCGGACGCCATCGCAAGATGGAACATCGATGCGGGGGAGTGGAATTTCGCGTCTCGGACGGCTGACCCGGCGTCCGGAATTTCTCCGAGTCGCGAGGACACGACGCAAGGCGGTCATGCCAGGACTGGTGCTTCAGGCATCCCCGATGCCGGCCGGCACGGAAGGTCCGGCACCGAGGATCGGACTGACCGCGAGCCGCAAGGTCGGCAACGCCGTCATGCGCAATCGGGCACGCCGGCGATTGCGTGCGGCGGCGCATGACGTGCTGCTGCCACGCATGGGAGAACCGATGGACTATGTGCTGATCGCACGGGCCGCGACGGTCTCCCGTCCCTTCGATCAGCTCGTCGGCGACCTCAGGACCTGTCTTGCCCGCGTGTCCGGGCAGCGGGAGCCCCGACAGTGACGCCGGGCCGCCTCGCAGTCGCGCTCCTCAAGATGCCAGTCATCGCCTACAGGCTTACACTCTCGGCCTGGCTCGGACATGCCTGCCGGTTTCAGCCGACCTGCTCGGCCTATGCGCTCGAAGCGTTGGAGACCCACGGCGCATGGGTCGGCACCCGGATGGCCGTTGCGCGCATTCTGCGTTGCCATCCCTGGGGCGGATCCGGTGTCGATCCGGTTCCGCCGGCCGGTGAGCACGAGAACGGACGGGCCGCCACATGAGCGACCAAAAGAACATGCTGATCGCCATCGCGCTGTCCCTGGCGATCCTGCTCGGGTTCCAGTTCCTCTACGAGTTCCCGAAGGTGGAACAGGAACGCGCGCGCCAGGCCCAGATCGAGGCCCAGCGCCCCGCGGAGCAGCTGGCGCCCGCCGACGCGCCGGCGGCGGCCCCGCCGGCCGACGTCGCCGCCCCCGGAGCGCCGGCGGCCGCGGGCTCCGCCGGCACCCGCCCCCCCCCGCCCGCCGCCGCGCCGGCGGCGGCCCCGCCGGCCGACGTCGCCGCCCCGGGAGCGCCGGCGGCCGTGGTCTCGGCGGAACAGCGCTCCCAGGCGCTGCAGTCCTCGCCACGGGTCGGTATCGATACCCCGACGCTCTCCGGCAGCATCGACCTGCTCGGCGCCAGGATCGACGACCTGGTCCTCAGGAACTACCGCCAGACCACCGACCCCGAATCCGGCCTGATCAGGCTGTTCAGTCCCGTGGGCGCGCCGCGACCCTACTACGCCGAGTTCGGATGGGTCGGGGCCGGCACCGGGACCGCCCTGCCAGGCGCCGACACGCTGTGGACCGCGGACCGCAGCACCCTGACCCCGCAGAAACCGGTCACGCTTTCCTGGAACAACGGCGCCGGCCTCGTCTTCGAACGGACCTACGCGATCGACCCGAACTACCTGATCACCGTCACCCAACGGGTGCGCAACGCCGGCGCCTCCGACCAGACGCTGTTCCCCTACGGCCTGGTGGCGCGCAGCGGTACCCCGGAGACCCTCGGCTTCTACATCCTGCACGAGGGACCGCTCGGCGTGTTCGACGGCACGCTCAGCGAAATCGACTACGACGACATGCAGGACGAGCCGCGGATCGAGAAGACCACCACTGGCGGCTGGATCGGGATCACCGACAAGTACTGGCTCGCCGCCCTCGTTCCCGACCAGAACACCAGGGTGACAGCCCGGTTCGTCCACTCCATCCGCGACCAGGACGACCGCTACCAGGTGGACTATCTCGGTGGCAGCATCACGCTGGCCGCCGGTTCCTCGATCGAGGTGACGAACCGGCTGTTCGCCGGTGCCAAGGAAGTCAAGCTTCTGGATCGCTACAGCGAGGAACACCGTATCCCGAACTTCGACCTGGCGGTCGATTTCGGATGGTTCTACTTCCTGACCAAGCCGTTCTTCTACGTGATCTCCTGGATGTACGGGTTCCTCGGCAACTTCGGACTCGCCATCCTCGGGTTCACTGTGATCGTGAAGATCATCTTCTTCCCGCTTGCCAACAAGTCCTACCGCTCGATGGCCAAGATGCGGGAGCTCACGCCGAAACTGCAGGCGCTGCGGGAACAGTACGGCGACGACAAGATGCGCCTCAACCAGGAGATGATGGCGATCTACAAGCAGGAACGGGTCAATCCCGCCTCGGGATGCCTGCCGATCCTGATACAGATCCCGGTCTTTTTTGCCCTCTACAAGGTGCTGTTCGTCAACATCGAAATGCGCCATGCGCCGTTCTATGGCTGGATCAAGGACCTGTCGGTCGCCGACCCGACGTCGCTCTTCAATGCCTTCGGCCTGATCCCCTGGGAGCCGCCCTACTTCCTGATGATCGGCGTCTGGCCGGTGTTCATGGGCCTGACCATGTGGCTGCAGCAGCGGCTCAACCCGCAACCCACCGACCCGGTCCAGGCCAAGATCTTCGCCTTCCTGCCGCTGTTCTTCACCTTCCTGCTGGGGACCTTTCCCGCGGGCCTGGTGATCTACTGGACCTGGAACAACCTGCTGTCGATCGCGCAGCAGAAGCTCATCATGTGGCGCATGGGCGTGAAGTAGCGCACCCACCGGGAAGACGAAGGTGGCGCGGTGACCGAAACGGCCGGGACCGACGAGCAGGATATCGAGGCCGGACGGCTGCTGTTTGCGCGTGAATGCCGTTTCATGCGCGGGGTCGCGTCTCTCGACCAACTGCCTCCGGCCGGCATGCCCGAGATCGCCTTTGCCGGCCGGTCGAATGTCGGCAAGTCCAGCCTGCTCAACGCCCTGACCGGGCGCAGGGCGCTCGCGCGCACGTCGCGCACGCCGGGGCGCACCCAGCAACTCAACTTCTTCGACCTCGGGGGCCGGCTGGTCCTGGTCGACCTGCCCGGCTACGGCTGGGCTCGCGTCTCCCGCAGCCTGGTCGACGCCTGGACCAGGCTGCTGCGCGACTACCTGCGCGGACGCCCGACCCTGCACCGGGTCTGCCTGCTCGTGGACTCCCGTCACGGTTTCAAGCCGTCGGACCGCGAATTCATGGACATGCTGGACACGGCCGCCGTCGCCTACCAGGTCGTGCTGACCAAGATCGACAAGGTAAAGCCGCACACGCTCGAGTCCCGTGCCGGGGAAATGGGCCGCGAGATTGCGCGCCGGGGTGCCGCCCACCCGTCTCTCGCCCGAACCAGCGCGCAGGAGTCGTTCGGCATCGCCGAGTTGCGGGCCGAACTCGCCGGAATCGCCGGGAGTTGACGTCACCCTTGCGCAGCGAGACGCGCGGGGTATAAGCCCCGGGGCGGGCAACGGGAGCGCAGACCATGAGCACCTCCGAGGCGGCTGCAGGGCCGAGGGCGGCGTGGCTGTCAAAGGCCGAGATCCTGGCCGAGGCCCTGCCCTTCATGCGCCGCTACAGCGGTCGCGCGGTCGTGATCAAGTTCGGGGGCCACGCGATGGGTGATCCGTCGCTGTTCCGCAGCTTTGCATCCGACATGGTCCTGCTGCGCCAGGTCGGGGCCAACCCGCTGGTGGTGCACGGCGGCGGACCGCAGATCGGCGACATGCTCAAGCGACTGGCGATCCGCAGTACCTTCGTCGACGGGTTACGGGTCACTGACGAGGCCACGGTCGAAATCGTCGAGATGGTGCTCGCCGGTTCCATCAACAAGTCGATCGTTGCCGCGATCAACACGGCCGGCGGCCGGGGTGTCGGGATTTCGGGCAAGGATGCCAGCCTGATCACGGCCGAACGGCTCACTCGCACCCGCGTCGACCCGGACAGCAGGGTGGAGCAGGTTCTTGACCTGGGCCTGGTCGGCGAACCCCGCAAGATCGATACCGCGCTGCTCGATACCCTGACGCAAGCGGGTTTCATCCCCGTGATCGCCCCTGTCGGCCAGGGACCGGATGACAGGACCTACAACATCAACGCCGACACCGTGGCCGGCGCCATTGCCGGTGCGTGCGACGCCCGGCGCATGCTGATGCTGACCGACGTCGAGGGGGTACTCGACGAGACCGGAACACTGATCGAGGAACTTACCGTCGGCGAGGCGCAACGACTGATGCGGACCGGCACCATTTCAGGCGGGATGATCCCGAAGGTCGAGACCTGTATCGAGGCGGTCTCGCGCGGCGCCGGCGCCGCGGTTATCCTCGACGGCCGGATCCCGCACGCCGTGTTGCTCGAACTGTTCACCTCCCAGGGTGCGGGCACCATCATCCGCGCGAGCTGAGGCGGACCGAACGCACCGTGCCGGGGACAGAGATGGACCAGCAACCCACCACCTGCCCGACGCTTGACGCCGGTGTCGTCACCAGCTGGGTGTTCGACCTCGACAATACGCTCTACCCGGCGGCGTCGAACCTGTTTGCCCGGGTCTCGGTACGGATGACCCGGTTCATCTGCGCGGAATACGGCCTTGGTGAAGACGAGGCCCGGACGCTTCAGCGCCAGCTGTTCCGAGCCCACGGCACCACGTTGCGCGGCCTGATGGTGGAACGCGACCTCGATCCCGAACGGTTCCTCGACTACGTGCACGACATCGACCTTTCCGACCTCGAGCCCGATCCCAGGCTGGCCGACCTGATCGCCCGCCTGCCGGGTCGCAAGGTCATCTTCACCAACGGATCGGTTCCGCACGCCGAGCGGATCACGAGCCGGCTCGGCCTCGTCTCCCTGTTCGAGGGCACCTTCGACATCGTGGCCAGCAACTACATTCCCAAGCCCGACCCGCGGCCGTATGACGTCATGATCGCACGGTACGGGATCGAACCGGCCTCCTCGGTCATGATCGAGGACATGGCGGCGAACCTGCGGCCCGCGGCCGCGCGCGGGATGACCACCGTCTGGCTGCGGCACGATGCCGAGTGGGCGCGCGCGGGCGCCGGCGACGACCACATCCACCATCGCATCACCGACCTGTCGGCGTGGCTCGAACATCTGCTGGACAACGGGTAACGCGCCCGGCGCAGTCCCGAGAATTCACGTGGCCGGATCGCGCGGGTTCGTCTATACAAGCGCTGACCGGTCCGGCGACGTGACGGCACGGGTGACCGGTCGCATCGTTCAGTGAACAGATGCACGGGTCCACGCCGCGGAAGTCCGGTCATGAATGCAGCCGAACTCGAAGCCATCATCGAACGTGCGTGGGAGGACCGCGCCGCAATCAGCCGAGACACGACGGGGGAAACCAGGGAAGCGGTCGAGACTGCGCTCGCCGCGCTCGATTCCGGCGAGGCCCGGGTCGCCACTCCGCTTGGCGACCACCGCTGGCAGGTCAACCAGTGGCTCAAGAAGGCGGTGCTGCTGTCGTTTCAACTGAACGACATGGACCTGGTGTCCGGAGGTCCCGCGGATCCCGGACGTGGGGTGTCGGGCTGGTGGGACAAGGTGCCGTCGAAGTTCTCCGGCTGGGATGCCGGACGCTTCCGCGAGGCCGGGTTGCGCGCGGTTCCGAACTGCGTCGTGCGCCACTCGGCCTACGTGGCGCCGGGAGTGGTGCTGATGCCGAGCTTCGTCAACCTCGGCGCCTACGTGGACAGCGGCACCATGGTCGACACCTGGGCCACCATCGGTTCCTGCGCCCAGGTCGGCAGGAACTGCCACATCTCGGGCGGCGCCGGCATCGCCGGGGTCCTGGAACCGATGCAGGCCAACCCGGTGATCATCGAGGACGACTGTTTCATCGGTGCCCGCTCGGAGGTGGCGGAGGGCGTGATCGTGGAGACCGGATCGGTTCTCAGCATGGGTGTCTACATCGGAGCCTCGACGCGTATCGTCAACCGGGAGACCGGCAAGATCACCACCGGACGGGTACCGGCCTATTCGGTCGTGGTTCCCGGTTCGCTGCCGGGCAGGCCGCTGCCGGACGGGTCTGCCGGCCCGTCACTCTACTGCGCGGTCATCGTCAAGCAGGTCGACGCCCAGACCAGGTCAAAGACCTCGATCAACGAACTGCTGCGCGACTGAACCGCCATGTCCTCGCACGCGGAGACCGTGACCCGTCCGGCGCCGGACCCGGTCGAGATCTCCCGGCGGCTGATCCGGTGTGCGAGCGTCACCCCGGCGGATGAAGGTGCGCTCGACGTGGTGCAGCGGGCCCTCGAGGAGATCGGGTTTACCTGCCATCGCCTGCTGTTCTCCAATGAGGGAACGGCCGACGTCGACAACCTGTACGCGCGCATCGGCACCGAAAGCCCCAATTTCTGCTTCGCGGGCCACACCGACGTGGTTCCTCCCGGTGATACCGCGCTGTGGCAGGTCGACCCGTTCGGAGGCGACATCGTCGACGACCGGCTCTACGGCCGCGGCGCCTCGGACATGAAGTCCTCGATCGGCGCGTTCATCGCCGCTGCCGACCGGTTCCTCACGGCATCGGAAGACGACCTGGCGGGATCGATCAGCCTGCTGATCACAGGGGACGAGGAAGGCCCGGCCGTGAACGGCACCGCGCGGGTGCTCGACTGGATGCACGAGAACGGGGAGACGATCGACGCCTGCATCGTCGGTGAACCGACCAGCGCCGAGGTCCTGGGCGACATGGCCAAGATCGGCAGGCGCGGCAGCCTGACCGGAACCCTGGTGGTGCACGGGATCCAGGGGCATGCGGCCTATCCGCAGCGCGCCGACAACCCGCTGTCGCGAATGGTCAGGATGCTGGCGCCGCTCGCAGACGAGCAGCTCGATCAGGGCAGCGTCCACTTTCCGCCAACCACCGTCGCAATCGCCTCGATCGACACCGGAAACCCCGCAACCAACGTGATCCCGGCGCGTGCGCGCGCGACCTTCAACATCCGCTTCAACGACCTGCACACCGACCGGAGCCTCGAGGCGTGGCTGCGGGAGATCTTCGACCAGGCCGGCGGGCGCTACGAACTCGAGACCAGCTGTTCGTCGAACGCCTTCGTGACCGAACCGGGGCCGTTGTCCGACGACCTGAGTGCGGCGGTGGAGGTGGTCACCGGCCGCATCCCCGAACTCAGCACCACCGGCGGAACGTCGGATGCGCGGTTTATTCGCGCCTGGTGCCCGGTCATCGAGTTCGGTGGCGTCGGCGCGACCATGCACAAGGTCGATGAGAACGTGCCTGTCGCCGACATCCCGGCACTGAGCCGGATCTACGAGCTGCTTCTCGCGCGCTACTTCGCCCGCGCGCCCGGATAGGGCAATGCTGCCGTCGGTCGCGGACATCGTCAGGGCCTGCTACGGGATGGCATACTTGATCCGCCGCCACCCCGATGCGGAACAGATGTTCGACGCCACGCCGGCCGGGTTCTGGCGCTCGATGTTCGCCGCCGTGATCTGCCTGCCTGCGCATGCGATCATCGTCGTACACGGCGTGGTCTACACCGGGGAACGCGACTACGGGTTCCGTGACGGGACTTCGGACCTGATGGTCTACGTGATCATCTGGCTCGCCTACCCGGTGCTGATCGCGAACGTGGCCCCCGCCCTCGGACGCCGCGACCGCTTCCTGCCCTACATCGTTCCCTACAACTGGCTTGCGATCCCGATCTCCTATCTGTTCGCCCTGATCAGCGGACTTGCGCTCCAGGACACTCTCCCTGCGGGAATCCAGGCCGGCCTGACCATCGCGGTCTACATCGCCACCACGCTGCTACTGATCGAGGTGGCCCGACGCCTGCTCGATATCGGCACCGGGCTCGCGTTTGGAGTGGTGGTGCTCGACATGCTGTTTACCGCCGCGATCGCCCGGATCCTGGGATCACTGTTCGGACGCGGATAGCGTCACCACCCGTCGGCGTAGAGGGCCGCCTCGAAACACAGCCCGGCAGCCGGTGCGGTCGGACCGGCGGCGGAACGGTCACGGGCGCGGAGCGCGGCCGCAAGGTCGTCGCACTGCCACCTGCCGTCACCCACCAGCCTGAGCGAACCGACCATGGTCCGCACCTGGCGGTGCAGGAAGGACCGGGCCTCGGCCGTTACCCGCACCTCGTCACCGGCACGGCAGACCTCGAGGCGGTCAAGGGTCCGGCAGGGGCTCGCTGCCTGGCACCCCGCGGCACGAAAGCTGGTGAAGTCATGTCGACCGACCAGGACCGCCGCCGCCTCGGCCATCGCCTCCGCGTCGAGGGGAACCGGAACGTGCCAGACCCGGTTTCGATCGAGCGTCGGCGGTGCCGGGCGGTTCAGGATCCGGTAGAGGTAGCGCCGGCCCAGGGCGGAGAACCGGGCGTGGAACCCGGGATCGACGATGCCGGCCGTGACCAGGGCGACAGGGGCCGGGCGCAGGTGGAAGTTCACCGCCCTGCACAGGGTCCGGCCGTCGAACCTGCCGGTTGCAAGGTCGACATGCGCCACCATGCCCCGGGCATGGACCCCGGCGTCGGTACGCCCGGCCCCCACCACGGCGGGATGCTCACCCGTGACCGCGGCAATCGCCGCCTCGACGGCCTCCTGCACCGAAGGGCCGTTCGCCTGGCGCTGCCAGCCGACGAAACCGGTCCCCTCGTACTCGACAGTCATCCTGAAGCGCGGCATGTCCCGTCTTCCAGACCCGCCTGCCGATAGCGGGTCAGCTTGAATTCTTGGGTCGGTAGTCCCGCAAATCCAGGCAAGCATCGTAAAATGTCTGATCCATCCGATACCATTCCGCGCCGTTGACCCCGCGTTGGGCCGTGGCCGCGGGACCTGTGGGGAATGCAGAGACGACCTTGATCCACCTGTTGGTGTCGCGCGCGATCTCCTTGACCTCAGTGACGACTTCAGCCAGGTCCTGATCCTGACTGAAGACGACCGCAACGTCCAACTGACAGACACGCGCCAGCCGGACCACGTCCAGCCCTAAACGCAGATCGATTCCCTTTTCCTGTGGAACGTACCTGGTTTCAACGGTTCCATCAGCGAGTGTGACGTCATGCGCTCGATAGCGGATGGGCCTGCTCTCGACGATGATCCCTGCACGGCGCATCAAGAGCAGCCGGGTGGCCCAATAGCCGTGCCACATTGGACTCTGCGCGTGCGCGGGCGTGCCCGTGTAGAATCGAACACCGTGGTTTACCCAGCGCTTGTCTGCACAGACTGCATCGAACAGCTTCTTCGGATCATAGTTGGGGTGATGGTGTCCGAAGGCATCCTTGGCGTGTCGGTACAGGTTCTGCCCATCGAAGAACGCGATAGCGCGTTTAACGGCGGGTTCATCGGCCATGGGGTCTCACGCAAATAACCCCTCGGGGGCCTTCCGAGATGCTCTCAGCTTGAGTGCGGAGATCCCGAACAGGCAAGTCCCGAGGGGGATAAGTGGGCAAAATGTCAGGGGTCACATCACGAATGTCAACCCCTGACGCGCCGGGCGGAGAAGCCGTTGGCGATGTCGTATGGGCAGACCGCATGCCGGCATGGCGGACCCCAGGCATTTTCAAGCTGAACCACTACGCGCCTGCCCGGATGCTTGACGGCTCCGGCAGGACCACACTATGGTCACCGCCATGGCGACCCTCACGGCACGCGGCCACGGCCTTCGACTTACGAACCCGGCTCCCTAGGGAGTCCGGGACAGACCTGTTAACCGGCCGTACGCGTTTCCGCAGGGTACCACTTCCCCATGACATCACCGTTCGACCATGCACGCGGAACCGCAATGCGCCTGAAGCGACCCGATCCGGGCCGTCCCGGCCCGGTCCAGGAGTGACACCGCCATGAGCCGAATGCCGATCGATAAATACCAGCCGTTTCCCACCATCGACAGACCTGTCCGACGATGGCCCGGCCAGGAGATTACCCGGGCCCCCGTCTGGTGCAGTGTGGACCTGCGCGACGGGAACCAGGCCCTGGTCGATCCGATGGACGGGCCACGCAAGCACCGCATGTTCGCAACCCTGGTGAAGATGGGGTTCAAGGAAATCGAGGTCGGGTTCCCGGCCGCCTCCGAGACCGACTTCAACTTCGTGCGCGAGATCATCGAGCAGGACCGGATTCCGCAGGACGTGACGATCCAGGTCCTCACGCAGGCACGCGAGGAACTGATCCAGCGGACCTTCGAGAGCCTCGTCGGCGCCGCCAACTGCATCGTGCACCTGTACAACTCCACCAGCACCCTGCAGCGCCGCGTGGTGTTCGAATCGGACCGCGCCGGCGTGAAGGCAATTGCAGCCGACGGCGCCCGGATGGTCCGCGACCGGATCGACATGCTGACCCGCGGCGGATCGAACGTCCGCCTGCAGTACTCGCCGGAGAGCTTTACCGGAACCGAACTCGACTACGCGATGGAGGTGTGCGAGGCGGTGATGGACATCTGGATGCCGACACCGCAGTCGCCCACCATCATCAACCTGCCGTCGACGGTTGAGATGTCCACGCCCAACATCTACGCCGACCAGATCGAGTGGATGAACGACAATTTCCGCCAGCGCGACCACGTGGTCCTGTCGGTCCATCCACACAACGACCGCGGCACCGCGGTCGCGGCCGCGGAGCTCGCGCAGATGGCCGGAGCGGACCGGGTAGAGGGGACGCTGTTCGGCAACGGGGAGCGCACCGGCAATGTCGATCTCGTCACCCTGGGGCTCAACCTCTTTACCCAGGGCGTTGATCCCGGCCTCGATTTCACGCGCATCAACGGGCTGATGGAAACAGCCGAGCACTGCACCGGCCTGCCGATCCACCCGCGCCACCCCTATGCCGGCGAACTGGTCCACACCGCGTTCTCGGGTTCGCACCAGGACGCGATCAACAAGGGCATGAAGGCCATGGAGGCGGCGAACGATCCGCTGTTCCAGGTCCCCTACCTGCCGATCGACCCCAAGGACATCGGGCGCACCTACGAGGCGATCATCCGGGTCAACAGCCAGTCCGGCAAGGGTGGACTGGCCTACATCCTGGAAGCCGACTACGCCATCCGGCTGCCCAAGGGGGCCCAGTCCCAGTTCAGCCAGGTGATCCAGCGCATCACCGACGCGACCAGCCGGGAAATCCCGGCGGCCGAGATCTGGGACACTTTCCGCGCGGAATTCCTCGAGCAGGACGGCCCGTTCCGCCTGGTCTCGTTCCAGGCGATCCCGGCATCACGCAGGAACGAGTTCGAGCGGGTCACGGCGGTGATGGTGCACGGGGAGCGGGAACACACGATCACCGCGACCGGCAACGGACCCATCGCCGCCTTCGTGAAGGCGGTGCGCGAGGAGTTCGGTCTCTCGTTCCGTCTCGCCGACTACACGGAGCACACCCGCAACACCGGGTCGGAGGCCGAGGCGGCCGCCTACATCGAGCTGCTGGTGCCGGACGAGAACGGGCAGAGCGTGTTCGGTGTCGGTATCGACACCTCGATCACCATGGCCCCGATCCGCGCGGTGGTCAGCGCCATGAACAGGATGCCACAGCACCGCTCCGCCGGCACCTGACCGTTTCCCGGTTCCGGCCGCCCGCTCAGACCTCGCGGGTCGGCCGGCCCGGGATATGCGAGTAGAGCGAGTCCACGAACCCGCCGTCGGTCAGGATGTTCTGCCCGGTCACGTACTCCGCATCGGGCGAGAGCAGAAAGCAGATCACCCTGGCGATGTCCTCCGGCTCACCGACCCGGCCCCAGGGAACCAGGGCGGCACGGTCGCGGGCAATCCGGTTGTTCTCGTAGACCTGCCAGGTCAGCGGCGTGCGGATCATGCCGGGCGAGACCGTGTTGACGTTGATGTGATCACCCGCCCACTCCTGGGCCAGCACCTGGCAGAGCGAGATCAACGCCGCTTTGCTCGGACTGTAGGCACCCATCCCGGGGTGCGCTCCCATTCCCGACATCGAGGCGATGGCGACCAGTGCGCCCTCGGAGTCGCGCAGCGCCGGCCAGGCCGCCTGGGCAAGCAGCAGGGTGGCGCGGGTATTGACCGCCATCAACCGGTCCCACTGGGCGACGTCGAGATCGTTGATCGGGGACGGCGCCGTGATCCCGGCATTGCTCACTACCGCGTCGAGGCCGCCGAACTGGTCCACCGCGTCGGCGACCAGGCGGGCGGGAACCGACGGATCGGCGAGGTCCCCGGCGAGAACGATCACCCTGGCGCCTGCATCACCGAGTTCGGCCGCCAGCGCCTCGACCTCCGGTGTTCGCCGGATCTCGCACGCGGCGATGCACGGCACTTCTCCGCGCCCAAGTGCGCGCTCGGCCAGCATGCGGCAGGTGGTCCCGCCGATACCCGGACTCGCCCCTGTCACCAGGATGCGCATCGCTCCTTCTCCCTACTGCGCCGCTGCGCTACGCTCGGCATGTTCGCCCCAGCGGTTTTCGGGCACCTCCAGGGTGTCGAGCCGCGGCATCACCTCCTCGGCGAACAGCCGCAGGTTGGCGCAGGTCTCGTCGTGGGACAGGGTTCCGCCCTGGGCCATGATGAGCAGGTGTCCGAAGCCGCCGACCTCCCTGTGGAAGGTCCTGATCTGTTCGAACACCTGGTCGGGCGTGCCGGCAAAGACCGTGCGGGCGTCGATGAACTCCTGCACCGTGGCCCTGGTCGGGTCGATGGTCCTGCCGTCGACCGTCTGCACCCTGGCTCCGAAGGCGGTCGGCCCCATCTTCAGCAGGGCGACGTTGGCGGCGATCGGGTTGTATCCGGGCGGGTTCGTGAACGGTTCCGCCACAATCGGCGAGGTCCTCACGTAGCCCGCCACCTCGTCGGCGCGTCGGCGCCCCTCCTCCTCGGTGTGGCCGACCCCCACCAGTCCGCAGTAGGCGAACCGGTCCGGCGGCGCGGCCCAGCCGAGTTCTGCGGCCCGTTCGCGGTAGCCGTCAAACATCGCGCCGGCGATGCCGCCGGACAGCAACGCTGCCGCCACGTGCCGGCGCTCCGCGATCGCCCGGCCGCTGCGGGGACTGAGCGCGGTGATCCAGACCGGAGGATGCGGCTGCTGCCACGGACGCGGCCAGATGTTGACCTGCCGGTAGTGGTAGTTCTCGCTTTCCCAGTTGAACGGGCCGTCCTGGGTGCTCATGGCCTTCAGGATCAGGTCATGTGCCTCCCAGAACCGGTCCATCAGCCGGGCGGGATTCATGTTGGCGGGCGCAACCTCGTAGGGCGCCCCCTTGACTAGCCCCATCTCGAGGCGGCCGCGCGAGATCACGTCGATCATCGCCATTTCTTCCGCCACCCTCACCGGGTCCGGCCGGTTGGCGATCGGCGAGCCGAGCAGCAGCAGCCGCGACCTGCTGGTGGTCCGGGCCAGCACCGCGCCAGCCAGCGGCACGGCGGCGTTGGTGCAGGTGAGCGTGCTGTGGTGCTCGTTGAGCATGATGTCGATGCCGAGTTCGTCGCACAACTCGTACTCGGCGAAGTGGCGCTCGTAGATGTCGGCGCCGATCACCGGGTCGTAGTGGCTGTTGGGGACGGTCACGCGGAAGGTTCCCATCCGGTGGCCGATGTCCCACGCCTGGGGATAGGCCATCTCGGAAAAATGCCAGACCCTCATGACACCGTCTCCTCGCTCCAGCTGATGATCCTGTTCGCGCTCGCGCCGGGCTGTTCGACCGCCGGATAGTGTCCGGCATCGCGAACGAGTTCGAAGGTGGCATCCGGCAGTGCCGCGGCCCAGTTTCGGCCATAGTCGGTTGTTACCATGCGGTCCTGCTCGCCCCACAGCACCAGTGCCGGCACGTCGATCCGGTGCACCCAGCGCCGCAACACGGGGTTATGCATGTAGGGCTTCCAGCCGAACAGCGCGAAACTCTCGCGGTTTCGCACCAGTGCCGCGAGTTCCTGATCGCTCATCGCGGCGGTGTCCCGCCGTGCCCGGGACGGATCGGCATACAGGGTTTCGACCTGTTCCCCCTCGCCCATCGCGTGGATGTCGGTGATCTCGCGGGTGAGGTGATCACCGAATTTCAGTCCCGTCGCGTCAATCAGCACCAGCCCGCGGAGCCGTCCCGTCGAGCGCACCGCCATTTCCGCGGCAACCCAGCCGCCCAGACACGAGCCGGCCAGCAGGGCATCGTCGAGGCCGAACTCCGCCAGCAGGTCCAGGCCGAAACAGGCAAGGTCGTCCACCACGTTCCAGCTGCGGGGAAGTTCCGTCGCGCCGAACCCCGGCAGATCCGGGGCGATCACCCGGAACCGTTCGGCCAGATGCCCGATGAAGGCCTCGTGACCGGTCAGTCCGAACCCGCCATGAAGGTAGACCAGCGGCCGACCCCTTCCCGCTTCGAGGAAGGCGACGGTCACGTCCCGGATCACGCGCTGCTTCAATTCCATGGGCTCACTCATCGACCTCCCCGCGGTCCGGCTCGGGGGCGGGCGCACCGTACCCCGCCGAACCTCGCCGCATTGGTTCGCCTTCCGGGCGGCCTGTCAAGCCGCCGGCCATCCGGATCCCGGTGCCGGCGGCCCCGCCGTTCCACAGGCATCAGCTACGTGATTGCCCCCAAGGCTGCGACTTGATCGCGCCACGGCTTTGCGGTCTGATCGGGGCATGTGAAACGGACAGTCCGGAAGGATCGCGATGTCGGCCGACTCAGCACAGACCAGCGCCGGAACGGTGCCGATTTCCTGGCCAGAGGAAGGGGTGACCAGGGTTCCCTACCAGTTGTTTTCCGACCCGCAAATCTACGCGATGGAGCAGGAGCGCATCTTTCGCGGTCCGGTCTGGCACTTCCTGTGCCTCGAACTCGAAGTCGCCAACCCCGGGGACTACCGCACCGGGTTCGTGGGTGAGACTCCCGTCATCGTGACCCGCAACCGGACCGGCGACATCCATGCCATGGTCAACCGATGTGCCCACAAGGGCGCGCTGGTCTGTCACAAGGAGCGCGGCAACGCGAAGACGCTGTCCTGCGTCTACCACTCCTGGACCTACGACCTGGAGGGCCGGCTCATGGGGCTGGCGTTCCGCGACGGGCTCAAGGGCAAGGGCGGAATGCCGAAGACCTTCCGGACCAGCGACCACCGGTTGCAGCCGATTCGCACCGAGGTCTACGCCGGCATCGTCTTCGGGACCTTTCATGCGGACACGCCCGGCGTCGAGACCTTTTTCGGCCCGGCCATGTGCCGCATCCTGCAGCGCAACCTGTCGAGGCCGCTGAAATTGCTCGGCTTTCACAGCCAGATGATCCACAACAACTGGAAGCTCTACGCCGAGAACGTGCGCGATTCCTACCACGCCACGCTGCTCCATACCTTCTACACCACCTTCAGGATCAACCGGCTCGACATGGACGGCGGCATCCGCATCGCCGACGCGCCACAGCCCTGGCACCACCTGTCGTTCGCCCGGCGCGCCAACTTCGAGGCGGCGGAGGAATACACCACCGCCCAGGTGCACTCGGCCAACTACGGGTCGCGACTGAATGGTCCCGAACTGTTGGAGACCTGGGAGGAGTTCGACGACGGCATCACCCACGCGATCCAGGCGCTGTTCCCGACGCTCACCATCCAGTTCACCCTGAACTCGCTTGCGGTGCGCTGGTTCACCCCGCGCGGCGTGGACCGGACCGAACTGTTCTGGATGTACCTCGGCTATGCGGACGACGAGGACGACGAGCAGCAGATGCGGGTCATGCAGGCCAACCTCACCGGGGCCGCCGGCCTGGTCAGCCTCGAGGACGGCTGCATCAACGAGTTCGTGCAACGCGGAACCCGCGGCAGCACGCCGGACGACAGGGCATTCATGGAAATGGGCGGGACCACGGTCGAGTCAAGCGAGGGATCGCGCGCCACCGAGGTGGCGATCCGCGGTTTCTGGCAGGGGTACAGGGAGATCATGGGTCTTGGCTGAGCAGGACAATCCGGACAGGGAAGAACTGCCGGTCGACCCGGCGCTGCGTGCGCGGATCGGTGACTTCCTGCTTGATGTCGCGCATGCGATCGATGACGACCGGCTCGAGGCCTGGCCGCAGTTCTTCACCGAACGGGCGACCTACCGCATCACCACCCGGGAAAACGAGGAAGCCGGCCTGCCGGTCGGCATCATGGCCTGCGCCAGCCGGGGCATGCTCGAGGACCGGATCAATGCATTGCGGACCGCAAACATCTTCGAGCCGCACACCTACTGCCACCTGCTGGGACCATCGAGGCTTCGTCTCGTGGCCCCGGATCTGGTGGCCGCACGCACCAACTTTTCCGTCATCCGCACCATGCAGAACGGCGAGTCGATCCTATTTGCCGCCGGCCGGTACCAGGACGAGATCGTGATCGGACGCGAGCAGCCGCTGCTTCGCTCTCGCACGGTGGTGCTCGAATCACGCCGCATCGACGTCCTGCTCGTCATTCCGATCTGATGGCCGGCGGTAACGGCGTGTGACAGCACCCGGTCGCTACTGATATTGTCTGGGCCGGTTACGACCTGCCTGGTGCGATTGTGCCGATGCCGATCCTGTATCACCTTCCCTTCGACCCGTTCAGCCGCAAGGTCCGGATAATCCTGGCGGAAAAGCAGTTCGAGGCCGAACTGGTCACCGAGCAGCCGTGGCTCAAGCGACAGGAGTTCCTGCACATCAATCCGGCGGGCGAGGTACCGGTCCTGCATGAACCCGGCAAGTTGGCGCTCTCTCCTTCCCAGGTCATTGCCGAGTACCTTGAAGAGACCCTGACCAAGGTACCGCTCCTGCCCTCGCACCCGGCGGCGCGTGCAGAGATCAGGCGCCTGTGCGCCTGGTTCGATCGCAAGTTCCATGAAGAGGTCACCAGCCGGCTGGTCGGAGAGAAGCTCAGTCGCCACCTCACCGGCAGGACCGAGCCCGACAGTGCAAGGATCCGGACCGGATACACCAACATCGACCTGCATCTGTCCTACATCAACCTGCTGGCCGAGGAGCGGAACTGGCTCGGCGGCAACCAGTTCTCGCTCGCCGACATCTCGGCAGCCGCCCACCTGTCGTGTCTCGACTACCTCGGTGACGTGCCGTGGCATGATCACCTCGACGCCAAGAACTGGTATTCCCGCGTCAAGTCGCGGCCGAGTTTCCAGTCGCTGCTGCGTGATGTCATCCCAGGGCAGCGACCGCCTCCCCATTACGCCGACATCGACTTCTGACCCGCCGCATGGAGCGGCGCTCCGGGTTCTGGCGCCTGTCGGCGGTCTACGCCGCCTACTTCCTCGCCATCGGCATCCTGCTGCCGTTCTGGCCACTCTGGCTCGACGCCCGGGGCCTCGATCCGGCCCAGATCGGCCTGGTCCTTGCCGCGGCCTTCTGGATCAAGGTCGCCGCCGAACCGGTGATGGCGCGCCTCGTCGACCGGACCGGCCGCACCCGCCTTCCCACCGCCCTGCTCGGCATCCTTGCCGCGGCCGGTTACCTCGCGCTCACCGGAGTGCACGGGTTCTGGCCGATCCTCGTGACCAGTGCCGCCATCGCCGCCTGCATGCACCCGATTCTCCCGGTCATGGAGAGTGTTGCCCTGTCGCACGCCGCCCGGTCCGGCTACGACTACGGCCGCATGCGCCTTTGGGGCTCGGTCAGCTTCATCTGCGCGACCATGGGGGTGGGTGGGATTCTCGGGATCTGGCAAGCGGAGTCCGTGGTCTGGATGATGGCGGTTGCAAGCGGGCTGGTGGCACTCGGCTGCTGGTGTGCACCGGAACGGGTGCGGTCACCGGGGATCGCGCGGCCGGGACGCCGCGAGTGGGTGCGGCTCGCCCGCCGGCTCGCGGTTCTGGTCCTGGTGGCCGGACTGATCCAGGCCAGTCACACCGTGCTCTACGGCTTTGCCTCGCTGCACTGGCGCTCGATCGGCATCAGCGAATTCACCATCGGCCTGTTCTGGACCGCCGGTGTGCTTGCCGAGATCGTCCTGTTCGCGGTCATGGGCAGGTTGAGGCTGGGTGCGCACCACCTGCTGGCGCTGGCCGCACTCGCCGGTGTGATTCGCTGGCCGCTGCTGGCGCTCGCGGACACGGTCGCCGTCATTCTCGCCGCCCAATTGCTGCACGCCGCCACCTTCGCCGCCGCCCATCTCGGCGCCATGATCTTCCTGACCCGGGTGGTTCCGCCCGAGCGCGCGGCGACCGGGCAGGCGCTGTACTACGCGCTGGTCGGCGGGGCCATCGGGGGCTGCATGATGCCGGTCGCGGGCATGCTGTTCGACCGGTTCGGCGCCGACGCGTTCTGGGTGATGGCGGTCCTGTGCGTCGCCGCCCTTCCCGCCTCGGCTCTGCTGCGACAACGCAACTGACCGCACGGGTTGCCCGGCCGGACCCGTTCGCGTGACACTCGCACCGAAGAGGACAGGAGGAGCGGGAACATGCGGCTTGATGGACGGATCGCTGTGGTCACCGGCGCAGCCGGCGGGATCGGGGCGGCGATTGCAACCCGGTTCATGGCCGAGGGGGCAACGGTCGTGCCGAGCGACCTCGACACGTCGGCGCTGGGGGACGACGCGATCGGGGCCGACGTCGGCGACCCCGGGGCCGCGCGCCGGCTGGTCGAGGAAACGGTTCGCCGGCACGGGCGACTCGACATCGCGGTCAATGCCGCCGGCATTGCCGCCTCCACCAATTTCCTCGACGTGACCGCGGAGGAGTTTGACCACGTTCTCCGGGTCAACCTGCACGGAACGCTGTGGATTTCCCAGGCGGCGGCACGGGTCATGGCCACGCAGCGATACGGACGCATCGTGAACGTGGCCTCGATCTCAGGTGAGCGGGCGGGTGTGGGCCGCACTTCCTACGGCACCTCGAAGGCCGGTGTGATCCATCTGACCCGGCACGCGGCGCACGAACTGGCACCACTGGGGATCACCGTCAACGCGCTGGCGCCAGGGCCGGTTGAAACCGAGCTCACGCGCATCCACCACACCGAGGCCACCCGGTCGAACTACTGCCGGATGATCCCGGCGGGCCGCTACGGCACGCCGGAGGAAATGGCCGATGCCGCCACGTTCCTGGCCGGGGAGGAGGCGCGATACGTAACCGGCCACATCCTGTTCGTCGACGGGGGCTACATTGCGGCGGGCGTTCGCGAGGACTGACCGGGTCGCGCGGCTGCCCCTTCAATCCGACGACGGTTTCGCCTAGGTTGCGCGCCATGATCGATCTCGCCTCGCCCTACCGGTTTTGCGTCGCGCCGATGATGGACTGGACGGATCGGCACGACCGGTACTTCCTGCGACGGATCTCGCGGTCGGCGCGGCTCTACACCCAGATGATCACCGCCGGCGCCATCCTGCACGGCGACCGGCGCCGGCTGCTCGACTTCGACGCGTCGGAACATCCGCTGGCGGTGCAGGTCGGGGGATCGGATGCGCGGGCGCTGGCGGATTGCGCGCGCATCGCCGAGGACTGGGGGTACGACGAAATCAACCTGAATGTCGGGTGTCCGAGCGACCGGGTCCAGTCCGGGACCTTCGGCGCCTGCCTGATGCGCGATCCGGCCCGGGTTGCCGACTGCATCGACGCCATGCGGCGCGCGGTCGCCATCCCGGTCACCGTCAAGTGCCGGATCGGCGTCGACGACCAGCAGCCGCACGAGATACTGCCGGGGTTCATCGACACCGTCGCCGCCGCAGGCTGCGCGGTCTTCATCATCCATGCCCGCAAGGCGTGGCTTTCGGGACTGTCCCCGGCGGAGAACCGGACCGTTCCCCCACTCGACTACCCACTGGTGCACGCGATGAAGCGGCGCCGGCCGGACCTCGTGATCGTGCTCAACGGCGGGCTTGCCACGCTCGGGGACGCGGCCGGACACCTCGGGCTGGTTGACGGGGTGATGATGGGCCGGGCGGCATACCGCACGCCGTGGGTCCTGGCCGATGTCGATCGCCTGTTCTTCCATCCCTCGGCACCGGTTCCCAACCGCTGGGAGGTGGCGGACGCGATGAGCCGGTACGCCGAGCGGCGAATGGCGGAGGGCACCCCGCTGAAGGCCATCGCCCGGCACCTGACCGGGCTGTTCCAGGGCCTGCCGGGCGCGCGGTCGTGGCGGCGGGCCCTCAGCGAGGAGGTCCGCGGCCCCGACGTCACCGCGGACCTGATCAGTCGGGCGGCCCTGATGGTGAGCCGCCGCGTCGAGCCCGTGTCATGACGACACGCGCGCCACCGTCACAGGGCATGCGGACCGCAATCGACCTCGGGCCGCTTGCGGTGTTCTTCGTGACCAACTGGCTGCATGACATCATGACCGCAACGGCAGCCCTCATGGTCGCGACGGTGGTCGCGATCGCGGCCTCCTACAGCCTCGAGCGCAGGGTTCCGCCGATGCCGGCGGTCACCTGCGCCTTCGTGCTGGTGTTCGGCGGGCTGACCCTGCTGTTCGACGACGAACTGTTCATCAAGATCAAGCCCACCCTGGTCAATTCCCTGTTCGCACTGGCCCTGCTCGTCGGACTGCTGCTGCGCCTGAACCTGCCGCGCATCCTGCTCGGCCATGTGCTCATGCTCAGCGATCGCGGCTGGTACCTGGTCACCTGGATCTGGATCTCGGTATTCGTCGTCCTCGCGATTCTGAACGAGATCGTCTGGCGGCTGTTCGATACCGATACCTGGGTGAGCTACAAGGTGTTCAGCGCACCGGTGGTCGCCGTGGTCTTCGCCGTCGCACTGTTCCTGGTCGCGCGCCACCATTCCACCGCGGACGATACCGGGGCCTGACCACGGCCTCTTCGCCCGGACAGACCCGCATCACCTGCAGGGAGCTTCACCATGGCCGGCATCGGCAGCCTGTTTCGTCCCGGACACCTGGTGACGGCACCGGGGATCTTCGACGGCATCTCGGCCCGCCTCGCCGATCGGGCCGGGTTCGACCTGCTGTACATGACCGGCTACGGAACCGTCGCCTCGTATCTCGGCCTGCCCGATGCCGGGCTGGCCAGCTACACCGACATGGTCTGCCGGGTCCGCATGATGGCCTCGATCCTGTCAACCCCGTTCATCGCCGACGCCGATACCGGCTACGGCGGCCTGCTCAATGTCGAGCACACGGTACGCGGCTACGAGGCCGCGGGAGCCGCGGGGATCCAGATCGAGGACCAGGAGTTCCCGAAGAAGTGCGGTCCCAACCCGGGGGCGCGGGGGGGATCCAGATGGAGACCCAGGAGTCCCCGAAGAGGTGCGGTCACCCCCGGGGGCGGCGGTTCACCCCCGCCGCGGACATGGCGCGCAAGATCCGGGTCGCGGCCGAAACGCGCGCAAGCCGCGACTTCGCGATCGTTGCCCGGACCGACGCGCGCACCAGCCTCGGCCTCGACGAGGCGCTGCGCCGGGCCCAGTGCTACCTCGAGGCCGGCGCCGACATCCTGTTCGTCGAGTCACCCGAGAGCGAAGAGGAGATGCGCGCCATCTGTTCCCGGTTCGACGTGCCGATGCTGGTCAATGTGGTCGAGGGCGGCCGCACACCGGTGCTGCGCGCCAGCGACTACGCCGAAATCGGCTACCAGCTCGCCATCTTTCCCGGCACCGGGTTCATGGCAACCGCCCACGCGCTGAATTCGGTCTACACCACGCTGAAGCGGACCGGGGCCTCGGTGGAGGCGGAGGTACCGCTGGAGGACTTCATGACCCTGTCCCGCGCGCTGGGTTTCGAGGAGGTGTGGGCGTTCGAGCGGCGGCACGCCGAGCGCGACGATTGAGGAGGAGACGTGCGGTGAGCGGATATTCGCAGACCTTCCTGGGCGACATCTGGCCGTGGGAGGTCGATTCGACGGAACACTTCACCGTGTCCCGGTATTACCAGAAGTTCCAGTCCGCCTCGTGGCGCTACCTGCACCAGCACGGTGTTGATCCCGCCGGTGCCAGGACCACCGCGGCACTGACGCTGTACAAGTCGGAGCTCAGGGTCCGCGACGTGTTCCGGGTCGAGACCGGCCTGGTGGAGGCCGGCAACCGGCCGGTGCTCGGGCACCGGGTCGTCAACGTCGACAACGGCGCCGTGTGCACCGAGATGCTGCAGTATCTCGAAGGCGTCACGCTCGACGGTCCCACACTGCCCTGGGACGGCGGCACCTGGGAAACCCGGCCCGCTCCCGACCCCGACACCCGCTGGATGCGCTCGGCGATGACGGTGGTCAGGATGGACGAGGCCGACTGGAACGGCGCGATGTCGTTCGAATGCCTGATCCAGAACTTCTCCTCGGCCAATACCCAGGTCATGGCTACCTTCGGCCTCACTCCGGACTACCTCACCAGGGAACGCGTCGGGCTTTCGACCTTCGAATTCCAGCTCGAGGTGGGCACGCTCGCGCGCCCGGGCGACCCGATCGACATCGATTCCTGCCTCGCACACCTCGGTGGCTCCTCGATGCGTTTCTGTCACCGCATGACCAATGCCCGGACCGGCGAACACATCGCCGACCTCAGCCAGTTCGGCGTCCATCTCGACCTCGACGCCCGCCGGCCCTCACGCATCCCCGACCACCTGCGCGAACGCGCCCGCAACATACTGGCCGGCCCGGACTGACGCCCCGGCCGAATTCCGTCACCGTTTCGGACGCACGCGTCCGAGGAGGCATTCGAGACGGTTGAGACGGGCTGTGAGATGCCATGAACGGCCTGGGCCGCACGCTGCTTCGCGCCTGGAGCGCAAGCCGGGCCGAGGGTACGAGCCGGATCGATCGTGACGGGCTGAGTCGCTTCCGGGTGGCGGCGATACCGAAGTACGTCATGACGACGCCTGGACCGGCGACCTTTCGGCATGCGCGCCACCACACCGGCAGCCGGAGAGCAACAGTTCCAGCAGATCTCGGTCGTCAACCGCCTGCCGCCCGGCGCGCAGGATGCGGGCCCGGGAAGTTTTCGCAAGGCGGGCGGCGCTGGTATCATGCCTTCCACCTCACGCCGGAGGCGCCGGGCGGGAGCGCACCTGTCTCGGCTGTTTCTGCCCGGCCCATGCCGCGCGCCCGGACGCCATAGACGCCAAGGCCATGGAACATTATCTCCGCACCTGCACCAGCCCCGAGGCGCTTCGCGCGGGCTTCGCCTTCTACCGCAACCTGCCACGGGACGCGGCCGACAACGAGGCGCTGCTTGCCAGCGGGTTCCGGCTGACCGTCCCGATGCTCGCCATCGGCGGCGGAAGGACGGACGGTTTCGGGCGGACCGGCGAGGTCGAGACATCGATGCATCGCGTGGTAACCGACGTCTGCAGGTCGATCGCGGAGGAAAGCCGCCATTTCATTCCGGAGGAAGACCCTGAGCTCACTGCCCGCGCCATTCCCGAGCATGTCGAGCGGCGCGCATGAACGGGCAGGCAGACGGCGCCTGGGTGTTCGGCTACGGCTCGCTCATATGGCGGCCGGACATCCCGTTCCTCGAATCGCGGGTTGCGCGGGTGCGCGGCTGGAAGCGTCGTTTCTGGCAGGGCTCGCACGACCATCGCGGTGTGCCGCACGCGCCCGGCCGGGTGGCGACGCTCATCCCGGATGCGGACGCATCCTGCGAAGGCGTGGCTTATTTTGTCGACGGGTTTCAGTTGCAGAAGACCTGGGCCGACCTGGACCACCGCGAGAAGAACGGCTACCGGCGCGAGTCTGTTGGACTCGAGTTCCGTGACGGCACGGCGGCCGACGGCGTACTCTATGTCGCGCCGGTCGGAAACAGCGCTTATCTGGGCCCGGCGCCGCTGCCCGAGATGGCCGCGCTCATTGCCCGCTCGGCGGGGCCGAGCGGCACCAACATCGACTATCTGCGAAGACTCGCGGGAGAATTGCGGCGCCTGGAGATCGACGATCCGCATGTGTTCGTGCTGGAGCGCTGCGTCGAGGTCCTGGTCCGCGGGGACAAGCCCTCGCCGGCGGTCCGACCCACGCCGGAGATCGACGGCGTCGAAACGAAACGCGAATCGTAGCAAGACGGGAGGCAACCCATGTGCGACGAGAGAACGATCCGCGACGCGGAGGACCGCTTGCGCCGTCCGGGAGGGCTGAGCCGGCGCGAAGTCGGAGCTCTTTCGGCCGGTGCGGGAGTTGCCATGCTCCTGCCGGGAGCCGCAGCCGCGCTCGAGGTGACAGCCGGGAATGTCGAGGTGCCGACGCCCGACGGCACGGCGGACTGCCATTTCGTGCATCCGTCGAGCGGCGCCCATCCGGGTATGTTGATCTGGCCCGATGCGCTCGGCCTCAGGCCCGCCTTCGAGCAGATGGCGCGACGGCTGGCCGAATCAGGCTATTCGGTGCTCGTCGTCAATCCCTACTACCGCACCGAACCGGCACCGGTCGTGCCGGAGGGCGCCTCATTCCGGGACGAGGCGGTGCGCAAGAAGGTCTTTCCCCTGATGCGCTCCCTGACCCCCGAGAGGACGGTGACGGACGCAACCGCCTTCGTTGACTTCCTCGACAGCCACGACGCGGTGGCGCGCGACCGCCGCATGGGGACAACGGGATATTGCATGGGCGGCTCCATGACCATGCGGACCGCGGCGGCGTTCCCCGACAGGATCGGCGCCGGCGCCTCGTTCCACGGCGGCAGGCTCGTGACCGACAAGCCAGACAGCCCCCACCTGCTGGTCGGGAAGATGCGCGCACACTATCTGTTCGCGATCGCGGAGAACGACGACGCGAAGGACCCCGGCGCCAAGACCGCGCTGCGGGCGGCATTCGATGCGGCGGGACTGCTGGCGGAGATCGAGGTCTATGCCGGCACGCTGCACGGCTGGTGCCCACCCGATTCTGCCGTGTACAACGAAGCGCAGGCGGAGCGGGCCTGGAGCCGGATGTTGTCGCTGTTCCAGACCGCGCTCGCCTGACGCGGCGGGGCTCGGCGGAACGGGAGACTCGTGGGGGCGGGTCCTTCGATGAGCGTGGCGAGCCTGCACAGCGCTGCCAGGCGCCCGAGGTGAACAGCGCCGGCGCCGAACCGGCCGATCGGCTGGAGGGGCCGGCGGCTTTCATGGCAGAGTGCCGGCGGTCCCGGAAACCCGAGCCGAAGGGAGCGTCGGCCATGGCGGTGCTCAGGATTTTCTCCTACCTCCCCAATCCGCGCGTCTGGAAGGCGACGATCGCCGCGCGTCTGCTCGGCGTCGAGGTCGAGGTCGTGGGCGACCGCCCGAATGCCCTTCCGGGCTGGCTCTGGGACTTCGACGCGAGGCCGCTCGAAGAGGCCGAGAAGACGCCCGACAGCCCGCATGCACGCGCGAGCAAGCGCGGCTTCGACGTTGCCAGGCTCTACAAGACCGACGCTTTCCTCGCCGCCCATCCGTTCGGCACGGTGCCGGCGGCCTTCGACCCGGAGGGCGCGACCGGTGTGTTCGAATCGAACAGCATCCTGCGCGCCGTTGCGCGTGCGGCAAACGGGCTCTACGGCGACGGGCCTTACGAGGCCGCGCGGATCGACAGCTTCCTCGATGCAGGGCTCATCTTCGCGCGCGAGGCGCAGGCCTATCTGCTGGCGCTTGTGCCCCGCAAGGCTTCGCGGGAACTCTCGGACCGCATGAGCGAGGCCTACGCCTTCTACCTGGACGGCATCGACAATTCCGCGAAGCTCGGCGGAGAAGGCCTGGCGGGCCCGTTCTCCATCGCCGACATTGCCTTCATCTGCGACTTCGCACAGTTCCGCCGTGAGCAGCGTATGGCGGACCGGCTGGCGGATTGCGGCCTCGAGCCCATTTACCGGCCCGGTGACCACCCCCATGCGCACGCCCATTTCGACCGCCTGCGCCGCCTGCCCGCTTTCGCCGCCGACCTGGGCGGCTATGTGCTCGAAACCCAGTCCGAAGAGAGGAAAAACGCATGAGTCAGTCGGTTGCGCTCGTCACCGGCGTCGGCCCCGACAGGGGCACCGGTGCCGAAATCGCCAGGCGATTCGCCGATGGCGGCTACCGGACCGCGATGCTCGCCCGCGACGCCGGGCGACTGGCCGCGCTGGAGGCCGATATCGAGAACGCCACCGCCTTTCCATGCGATGTCGGCGATCTCGACGCGCTCAAGGCGACCGTCGCAGCCGTGCGCGAGCAATTGGGCCCGCCGACGGTCGTCGTGCACAACGCGCTCAGGAGCACGCGTGGGCCGTTTCTGGAGCAGGACCCGGAGGACCTCGAGCGCAATTTCCGCGTGAATGCGACGGCGCTGCTGCATCTCGCCCGCGAGACGATTCCGGGCATGCTGGAGGCGGGCGGCGGTGCGCTGCTCGTCACCGGCAACACCTCGGCCACTCGCGGCAAGGCACATTGGGGCTTCTTCGCTTCCACCAAGGCGGCGCAGCGTATCCTGGCTGAGTCCATCGCGCGGGAGTTCGGTCCCCAGGGCATCCATGTCGCCTATTTCATCATCGACGCTGCCATCGACACGCCGCGCACGCGGCCCGTCCTCGCACCGGATGCGCCCGACGACTTCTTCGCCAGACCCGTCGCCATCGCCGAGGAAATGTATCGCGTCGCCCACCAGGACCGCTCGACCTGGTCCTTCACCGTCGAACTCCGCCCCTTCGGCGAGACCTGGTAAGCCTACACGGGGGCGATGTCGGTCCGCGAGAAGTCGTCGCCCTTGAACAGCAGCGGATCGTAACGCGTACAAGCGCACAGGCGAAACAGTCACCGAAATCCGGAGCGATCCGATGGTTGTCGTTGCCGAAGCGCCGCCGGGCCTGACGCGTGGTTTCCATCTGCTCCACCGTCACCGGCACGGGCTCGATCCCGGCAGGCGCCGGAACACCATCGAGTTCACGCCCGGCCGCCGCGGCGCTCCACCACCGTGGATGTCTCAAGGATGTCGACGCCCGACATGTGGCATTGAGGGGCAGTGAGAACTGCCTGCTATCAGCGACCGGCATCTCTTTCGCGGTTCACAACCGCAAACAGGGTCGAGCTATAGACGATCACCTCGGCAGTCCCAGCTCGTCATGGATGAAATCGCCATGCTCGACCGCCGAAGGACCGGGGCTTATCAGCTTTGCACACCGTTCCGCCTCGGCGCGCAGATCCCGGCGCCGCCCTCGATGTCACGCGCGCCTTTTCCGCTCCAGACGCTCCCGCAGCGCCACAGTTATCTCGCCGGTCCTGGTCTCGCCGGTCAGCCGGACCAGTTCGGCAGCGAGCCGGCAGGTTTCCTCGTTCTTGATACTGAGGCTCATCGCAATCGCTCTGGGTAGAACACCGGTTCTCCTTTCTACCCCAACCGTGGCCCAACTCCTCGCAAAAATGGGCGTTTCAGGACCTTGCCGGAGGGGTCGCGCGGCAGGCCGGCTCTCAGGTGGAGTTCCTTAGGCACACCGACACACACTCGCCCGCGGAACCTCGGCCTGGCACGGACCCCGTGCTGTTCATCGGCACCGGCGACATGACGGCGGACCACGGCACCGTCCTGGTGCGCTGTTGTGATTGGCGTTGACGGTCGTGCCGGGCGCGTGGCACGTCATGGCGGTCATACCGGTGGTCCTGGCGACTGCCGCGAGAACACGTGCCGGAAAGGACCGAAGAGCATGAAACCTGTCTGTCTGGTGATCGGTGCCGGAGCCGGCATCGGTGGAACCGTGGGCGCACGGTTTGCCGCCGAAGGCTATCACGCGGTCCTGTGCCGCCGGCAGAACCGAGAGGGGCTCGACACCCTGGTCGCCCGGATTACCGAGAACGGCGGGACTGCGTCCGGCTTCCTGCTCAATGCCGTCGAACCGGACGCGCTCGAGGAACGCATCGCGGCAACCGAGCGCGACATCGGGCCGATCGAGGTGGTGATCTACAATCTCGGTGCGCAGATCGGTAACCGGGACCTGACGGAAACCACCGAGAAGCAGTTCGAACGCTGCTGGCGCATGGCGACCTTCGGGCTGTTTCGCACCGCCCGCGCCGTCCTGCCGGTGATGGCGGAACGCGCCACGGGCTCGATGATTGTCACCTCGGCGACCGCGGCCATGCGCGGCAACCCCGGTCAGCATGCCCATGCTGCCGCCATGGCCGGCCGCCGCATGCTGTGCCAGACCCTGGGCGCCGAGTACGCCTCCCGGGGCGTGCACGTCTGCCATGTCCTGATCGACGGCCCGGTCGATGCTCCCGACACCGTCGGACTGCTTCTCGGCAAGGAACGGTTCCAGGCTCTGCGGGAAGCCCGCGGGCTTGGCAAGGACGGCCTCCTGCTCCCGGAACAGATCGCCGAGACCTACCTTCATCTCCACCGCCAGCACCGCTCGGCGTGGAGCAACGAGATCGATCTGCGGCCCTGGACCGACCTGCCGTGGTGGAACAGTCGAAACGAGTCCCGGGGCTACTAGGATCGATCCCGAACGTCGTTCGTGATGTGACGCCGTGTTTCGGACTGTCCCCGAAGACAGGCTTCGGTTTGCGGTTTGCGGGCCACGATCTCACGACAGCCTCGTTGATCGTCGTTCTGGTGGCGGTCATGCATGCCGGCAGGATCGTCGATGCCGGCTACACCAACGATGCGTTCGCGCCACCGCATCATCCCGTCAATTCCGTGCCGGCGCTGCGCCAGGGGCGGTTCGAGGAAGTCATCACCAGCCGCGACGCGGAAGCGGGCATGCGTTCGAATGTCAGGCTTCACGACCGCCCGTGCCCCTTTCGAATGCCCTGCCCCCTTGTCATTTCCGGAACCTGCGACCTGGAGACGGGACACGGGTACATCATCACGTGCGGGCGCGATGACGAGGCGACCGTCCTCGCAGCGCAGGGTGGAGCCTGGTCCCTACCGGTCGAGCGGCGGCCTCGTTGCGGTATCGCCGTAGAGCGGCATGGCGGATCCGATCGCATGGGCCACCCGGAACACGGTCTCCTCGTCGAAGGGATTGCCGACGATCTGAATGCCGGTGGGAACCCCGTTGGTGTCGAAACCCGAGGGGACTGACAGCACCGGCAAACGGCTGAACGCGTTGAATGCCCGGGTCATGATGACACTCTGGACGTCACGGTCGACACCGTCGACGTTGACCGGCTGTTCCCAGTCCCTCAGGTCTGCCGGGATCGCGGTGGTTCCCACCGTCGGGCAGATGAAGACGTCGTAGCGCGCCAGGTCGGGCACGAACTTCAGCCAGGCGTCGCCGATTGCCTTCATGCAGTCGTGGAACATGCGGGGCGTGTAGCGTTCATTGTGCCGTGCGAAGGTGACCGTGTAGTCGCAGACGAGGTCGGGATGGCGATCCACGGCATCTCTGAATTCATCGGCATAGATCATGCCCCCCCAGGCCGGGAAGGCTTCCAGCAGGTCCCCGGCCCACGGAGTGGCGATCTCTTCCACACAGGCTCCGCCAAGGGCCGTTTCAACGATCTGCCGGGTGTTCCTCCTCACCGCGTCCGAGACGGCGTGGCCGCCGAGATCCTCCGACCAGGCCACCTTCAGTCCCTCCACGCTAACAGGACACTCGGGCAGCAGAGGGGCACCTGGAACATGTGCCGGATCCCTTGCCCCGTGGGGGCTGTTTGCAATGGCGTTCTGCACGAGTGCGGCATCACCGCTGGTACGGGTCATGGGGCCAATGTGAAAGAAGGGATCCATCGCCACTTCGGGACTTCCGGGATTGCGGCCGTAGGGTGGCTTGTAGCCGATGATGCCGCACATCGCGGCCGGCATCCTGATACTGCCGGCACTGTCGGAACCGGTGGCAAGCGTCGTTGTCCCGGCAGCGACGGCGGCGGCAGAGCCGCCGGACGAGGCGCCGCACGTGATCGCCGTGTTCCATGGATTGCGCGTTACCCCATGCAAACGCGACGTGCAGGTCCAGGGCCAGACAAATTCCGGGCATGTGGTGAGGGCATGGATGATCGCTCCCTCATCGACAAGGCCGGCAACGGTGGGATTGGTATGATCCGCCAGATTGTCGGCGAAGATGAGGGATCCAAATGTTCGGGGCTTGCCGAGGACAGCCGTATCTTCCTTGACCGCCAGCGTCAGACCCTCAAGCCGTCTGGGACCGCCATCCTTCCCGCCGTAGCGCGCTTCCGACCGCCGTGCCGCTTCCAGGGCTTCATCGAAGAAGGTCGAGGCGAGGGCATTGACACGGCCCTCGACCACGCCGGCGCGGGCGATCTGCGCCTCGAGAATGTCCACGGGCGAAAGTTCGCGCGTCCTGAACAGGCACAAGGCCTCCCTGGCCTCAAGAAAGCAGAGGTCGGTGTCGATCATGGATGGATGATCCAAAGTCGGAATGTCACAACGAAACCGCGTGCCGCAAGCGCGACAGTCCGGTCAAGGATCCCGGGCGTTGCCCCGTCGCCGAATTCATCGGTATGGCCTTCCTTCCGGCGACCGCTGTCGGTTCGGACATCACGGCAGAGAAGTTGTCACCGGACAATGTCGCCACGGCGACCGGACAACCGCGCTTGCTGAAGCGTTTCGCGGCCCCCGGGTCCGACGCCGGTGACGAGGCGGACGGGTCTGCCCGTGCGCCCGCTCACTGGGCCTGGAAGGCCGGCCGCGCCGTCACCTTCTGGAACCAGGCATGGGTTGCCGGCCAGGACGTGGCGATATCCATTTCCAGGGCGTAGGCAAGGCGGAGCGTGAAGACGCCGGTGATGTCGGCCACGGTGAAGTCCGAGCCGGCAACAAACGCGTTCTTCGCCATGTGCGGTTCGGCACGGTCGAACAGGACCTTCGCCATCTCCTTGCCGCGGCCGACCATGGCCTCCGATTGCGCCAGGTCCGTGCCGCGCGTGCCCGGCACGACCCTGCCGGCGAAGTTCGGCGCATGGTTGCGCAGAGCGTGCAGCAGCGGCAGAAACCCGTCCAGTTCGAAGCGGCGTCCCCACATGTCGACGACGGCACGCTCTGCCGCCGTACGCCCGAACAGCGGCGGATCCGGGTGCAGTTCCTCCACGTAGCGGCAGATCGAAACCGACTCGGCAATCACCACGCCATCGTCCAGCACCAGGAACGGCACGCAGTGGAAGGGGTTCATGGTCGTATACGGCTCGGCGAAATGGGCGGCCTCACGCACGTTCAACTGTTCGGTCGGGAGCTCCAGCCCCTTCTCGGCCAGATAGACGCGGACACGCTGGGAACTCGGCGCAAGCGCAAAATCGTAGAACTTCATTGTCGTTTCCTCTCGCTCCGGACGGGACGCCGGTGGTTTCTCCTGCGCAAGGTGTCAGTCGAACATGTCGGGCTCGCTGCACACGATGTGCTCGTAGTCTGTCTGAAAACAGAGCCACGCGGTGTAGTCGCTGCCGACATGCCGGCGGCTGTAGCGGGCCTTTTCAGGCGAAATCTCGATCGGCTTGTGACCCGAGGCCTCCACCATGAGCTGCTGCTGGCAGCAGCGCTCCAGCGCCATGAACATGAAGGCTGCCGCGTCGATGCTGTGCCGGCTGACCGTGAACAGGCCGTGGTTCTGGTGGATTGCCGCCCTCACGCCCTTGAAGGCCGGCGCGATGCTGGCGCCCGCGTCCCGTTCGACCGCGACCTGGCCCGATTCCTCGCGGATCACCGCATGGTCCTCGAAGAACTGGCAGGCGTCCTGGGTGATCGGGGCAAGCGGCCGGCCCTGCGACGCGTAGGCGGAGCCATAGACTGTGTGGGCATGGCACATCGCGAGGATGTCCGGATGTTCGGCGTGAACCGCCGAGTGCAGCACGAACCCCGCCCGATTGACCGCATGGTCGCCCTCGACGACGGTCCCGTCATGGTCTACCAGGATGAGGTTGGACAACCTGACCCGGGCGAAATGCACCGCCATCGGATTGGTCCAGTAGAGTTCCGGGAACTCCGGATCGCGGATCGTCAGGTGGCCGGCGAACCCGTAGTCCAGCCCCCAGCGCGCGAAGGCACGGCAGGCCCCGACCAGGTGCCGCTTGCGGTGTTGGCGCAACTCCACCGGATCGTTTGTCTTGAGTTCGCGCGGGAAGCTGAGACCTTCCTGCTCGGGCTGGTACACGGACACGCGGTCTGCGAGATCGGGCATGATCCAGGCTCCCCGACGGTAATCTGAACCGGAACGCGCGGCGACAATGCATGCGGCGCGGTCGCCGTACCATAAACGAGCCCCCACCCGGCACCAAACCGCCGCACCTCCGGACCGGCCCCCGGGTGTTCTGCCCCGCTGGCCCGGGCGTTTCCTTCGGCCGCCATGAACCGCTGGCCGAAAGCCGGCATGACTCCCTGACCGGCCACACTGTGCATCGGCGAGGTCGAGTGCGGCCGACGCCACGCCTGTCGGCTCCGGATTGTCCCCGATCAGGTACGCGACGGGTCGCACGCGACGGCGCCGTCCGGCCATTCGCGCAAACGGGCCCGGTTTGTCTTCACTGCGCCCGCGTCACGTTCCCGCCCCCGAAATGGTGAGGCGCGATGGCCAGGGTCCCGTTCTGTGGCCGGAGCCCTGGAGCGGGAACTCCAGCACACCCACGAGGTTCAGGCGACCGGTCGGCTCGACGGGCGAAACGTCACCTACTCCGCCGCCAGGTCCTTCTGATCGTTCGCGTTGTAGTTGGAATCGTACCACCAGGCGAGGTGGTCCCCATAGATGACGGGGGGCCAGCGGGGCGGGTGGTCCGGACTGGCGCAGGTCGGTACGCAGCGGATCTCGGCGTCCAGATTGGGGCCGAAGAAATACGGGATGGCGTACCGGTGGCGACCGATGGGCGGCAATGCGCGATGTGGTGTGGACTTGTACCGCCCGTTGGTCCAGCGGTGCAGCATGTCGCCGGTGTTGACGACGAAGCTGTCTTCCACGAACGGCACGTCCTCCCACTCGCCGAGTTCCGGGCGGATCTGCAGGCCCGGCACATCCGACTGGGCGAGGAAGGTCAGGAAGTTCGTATCGGTGTGGGGCGCGATGCCGTAGCTTCCGGGCTCGCGGGCGACGGGCGGGTAATGCGACAGGCGAAAGGAGAACTGGCTGCGGGTGAAATGGGGGGTGAACCAGTCGTGTGGCAGGCCGAGAGACAGCGAGAGCGCCGGCAGGATACTGACCGCCAACCGGTCCACCGTCTCGCAATAGCCGAGCACCGTCTCGCGGAACCCCGGCAGGTCGTCCGGCCAGCGGTTGGGACCAGTGAAGCGCCGGCCTGCGAGGGGGTCATCCGGGCCCCGCTCGCGCTTGACAAAAAAGGCCTCGTTCATGTCGGGCCTGGCTTCGGCCTCGCTCACCCGCGAGGTGCGAACATTGTAGCGCGCCATCGCCATGTAGCCGTTGTTGTGCTCGTTCATCAGCACGGCGTGCTTGGCCTCATCCGGCTGGGCGTGGAAGCGCTCGGCCTCGGCAAACATGCCCTGGATCTGCGTCTTCGGAACACCGTGATTCACGATGATGAAGAACCCGACATGCTCAAGCGTGCGGGCGAGTTCGTCAGCCACCTGCTCCCGGCTTTGCGAAAGATCGATCAACGGGATCATGGCGCCCTCTCCTTCCGTATCTCGCTCGGTCCGGCGGCCTGATGCGATCACCGTGTTCTGCGTGCGCCGCCGGGTGCAGCACAAGCCCCACCTGAGCGACAGCATAGCCGCTCTCGACGACATTGCCGTCATGATTCTCACACAGGGTGTCGGTCAGCTTTGCCCCGGTGACATGGTCCGGCATCGGGCCGGACTGGCGGGGTTCCGGACATTCCGGCTCGCACTTCGACGGGTGGCCAGCGAACCTGTGGCCGGGCCCGCGGCACGAAAAGGCCCGGCAGACCCCGAACGGGAGCGGCACGCGGCTTCAGCGCGACTCCGGCGGATCGCGCGTCCCGGACTCGCGCAGGGACCTGAGTTCCGCCTGCTCAGGCTGGTCACCTGTTACGCTGTCGCCGGGATCGGGCATGGTCCAGGCTTCTGCGACGGTGTCATGAACCGGATGTCGCGAGTGCAAGACATGCCGCGCGGACCCGGCACCATGAACGGGCCGCCGCTTTCGGGGACCGTCCTCGGAATGGCGCTGTGCTGACCGATGCGATTTCCGCCGTCTCGATGAACCGCTTGTCGGAAGCCGGCATGACGTTCCGACCGGCGGCCGTCGCGGGTGATGAAGTCCGGCTTGTGCATCGGGCCCCGGCTGTTTCGCGCCCACGGCCGGTTGCGACGCATCGTCGCCATCAACACCGTGAACGGCTGGCACATGAAGCCGGGCTCGGGATCCGGTTCGAAGCCGGGACATTCGCCAGCGTGCAGGCGGCCGGGCGCACTGGCGCCCTGCAGGTCACGACCGTCCGGCACTGCTACCCGCGAAAGTCGGACACGAACTCCTGCCAGCGTCGGTCCGGGTCGTCCGGCGGGACCGGAAAATACAGGCTGACCCGCGACAGAATCCCGGCGTAGCGCTCGCGCAGCCGTCGTCCGAGAGCGGAAAGGTCACCGGAGATCGCGAAGGCATCCAGCAGGGTGTCGGGAACCAGCGCCGGCATGGCGTCGAGCTCGCCGGCGCGCATCAGCTGCGACAGCTTCCGGGCAAGCTCTCCGTGGCCATGGTATTCGAACAGGGCGCGGTAGTTCGGAGTCGAGCCGTAGAACGCGATCTGTCGGCGAACATCGGCCTCGACGCGGGCGCGTTCCGCCTCGGTCTCGCCGTGAACGGCCAGGACCGGCGCGTAGAGCGCGAAGCCCTCGAGCGAACGGCCGGCTCGGCGCGCACCGTCCTCGATGGCCGGCATCACCACGTCACGCAGGTATGCCGGCGAGTGGATCGGGTGCACGTGGAATCCGTCGGCGACCTCGCCCGCCGCCCGGCACATGCGTGCGTTCACACCGGCGAGGTAGACCGGAATATCCGGCCAGTCGATCGGACCGGGGCTGAAGAACGGCGTGATCAGGCTGAAACGGTAGAACGGACCGTCATGCTCCGCGCGGGCACCGGTCTGAAAACTGTTCCAGATGCTCCTGACACAACGGATGTAGTCGGTGATCCTGGCCGCGGGATGGTCGAACGGCATCGAGAACCGTCGTTCCACATGGGCGCGCACCTGGGTGCCGACCCCGAGATGAAACCGCCCGTCACTGGCCTTCTGCAGGTCCCACGCGGTCTGGGCAAGGACGAACGGACTGCGTGCCAGCGCCACGGTGATATTGGTGCCCACAGTGAGCCTCGTGGTCGCGGTGACGGCCAGCAGCAGTGGCAGGAACGGGTCGTGCGCCGATTCAAAGGTCCACAGGCCGTCGAACCCGATGGCCTCAAGGCGGCGCGCCTCATCCGCGACCCGGTCAAGCCCGCAGTCGCGCAGCTGGGTGTCGATCTTCACTCTCGCTCTCCCGTCCGGTTGGCGCCGGCAAGCCAGGCTTCACGGTCAAATGCGACATGCGATCCGAAACAGTCGACCCGCGTTCCGGCGATCGCGTCCAACTCGCCGCGGAGGTAGACGCACTGCGCTTCCCCGAGTTCGCGAACCGCCGGGCCCTGCAGCCGCAGCCAGCCCTCGACCGGCTGCAGCGTGCTCTGACGCTGGGTCAGGTCGACGATGTAGTAGTGATGCGGCACCACCACCCGGGGTTTCAGCCTGGTGATGATCGCGGCGAGATGATCGAATCCCATGACATGGCGCGAGTCGTCGGCCGGCAGCAGCACGATGTCGATGGGCCCGAGCGCCTGCCATACCCACTCGGGCGGATCATGCCTGTTGTCGCCCCAGGCAAGGATCCTGATCCCGCCGGTCTCGATCAGCAGCAGGCAGTGGTCCCAGGAACGCGGGTTGTCCGGCGGCGTGATGTCGATCCCGTCGAACCGGCTGATGATCTCGCGGAAGTCGTAGATCGCCGCGGAAGAGTCGGTTGCATGCTTGTCGGGGATCCCGGTGATCCGGACGTCACCGAACTCCCAGGTTCCGATAAGGCGGTCGAGCAGGACATGGGCATCGAGCCGGTGCAGCGCGTCATGGTCGAAGTGGGCATGGGTCGAGACCCCGACGTCAACGGCGGTCGGTGGAAAGTCGTCGAAGAACCAGTCCCAGCGCCGCGACGGGTGGTTTCTCCACGGGTCCACCATGACCGTGAGACCGCCGGGCGATGTGACCCGGAAGGCGGACCCACCGAAATACGCCAGTTCGACCGGACCCGGGCCCGGACGCAGACCCTCCCGTTCAAGCGTGATCATCCGGTTGTGGTTCGACCGCTGTTTCCAGGCCTGCAGGCCGCTGTCGAGACTCATTGCCCGGGCACCGTTCCGGTTACAACAGCTTGCGCATGTAGACACGCGGGAAACCGTGCTCTGTGCGGCAATCGAACTCCTCGTACCCGTATCGCGCGTACATCGCGATATTCCCGGTCATCCGCTGATGGGTGTAGAGATCGAGGTGGTCATGACCAAGCCGGCGGGCCTCGGATTCGGCGTGCTCGACAAGGCGGCGGCCGAGCCCCTCGCCCTGTCTCGACGGCAGTACCGCGACGTTGTCAAGGAGAATACCGTCATCCGTGTCCTTCAGCACCAGCGCGCCGATGATCCGGCCGCCTTCCTCGATGACGTATGCGCGATGGTTCCGGACCACCTGCTGGTAGTCCTCGAGCATCGGCCCCGGCAGACGGCCGATGCCTTCAACGTAACGCTGATACGCGGCCCGCACGCACGCGGTGATGGCCGCCGCATCGGCGGCGGTGGCTGGACGGGGAACGGCGGAAGTCACGTCCATTGGCCGTCACGCATCGCATCTTCGCCCGGCGCGCGGCGACCGGCACCGCACCGGGCGTGACCGCGACGGTATTTCCGGGCACGCGGGCCCGGAGTGCCACCCGAGCGCTCACGGGCACCGGGCCAATACGGTGCGAGAGCGGCATCGGCATCCATTGCGGCTGGTGCCGTGATGGCCCCTGCCCCGGTGCCCGCGACGCGCCCGGCAGGGAAAGGGTGCCGACAGTCGAGGCGTGTTCCGGCGCGGCACGCGTACCGGTCGTGGTCCTGCATGGACAGGTGTGCCGCGCGGCCGTCCACGGTCACGTGGTGGCGCCGGTTCAGTTCTGCGCCCTGAGCTTGGGATCGAGAACGTCGCGCACCGCATCGCCGAACAGGTTGAAGCCGAACACGGCGAGCGTGATCGCCACCCCGGGCCAGATCGGGACCCAGGGCGCGCTCTCGGCAAACTCCTCTGCCCCACCCTGCAGCATCAGACCCCAGGCCGCCGTGGGTTCCTGGACCCCGAGCCCGAGGTAGGACAGCGACGCCTCGAGCAGGATCGCCTGACCGACAAAGGCCGTCAGCATGATCAGGAACGGAGCCATGACATTCGGCACCATGTGCCGCATCACGATCCTGGTATGGCTGTAGCCGATCGACCGCGCCGCATCGATGTAGGGCAGTTCGCGCAGGGCGAGCGCGCTCGACCTGACGACCCGCGCACACCGTGGGATGAACGGGATGGTGATCGCGATGATCACCTTCTCGGTCCCGGTGCCGAAAATGGCGACGATGGCGAGTGCCATGATGATCAGCGGGAACGCCATGAACACGTCCATCACCCGCTGGAACACCAGGTCGATATAGCCGCCGAAATACGCGCTCCCGACACCGAGCACGAGGCCGACGAAGGCGCCGATGAACGACGCCGTGAAACCGACCAGCAGTGCTGTGCGCGCGCCGTGCACGAGCCGCGAGAACATGTCCCGTCCGAAGGAATCGGTCCCGAGCATGAAGGTGATGCCCGTCGTCTCGTCCATGGTTCCCGGCGGCATCAGCATGTACTCGAAGTTCTCGATTTCCGGATCGTACGGCACAACGTAGTCCGCAAACACGGCGGCGAAGGTCATGATCACGATCACCAGCAGCCCGGCGCTGCCGAGCGGCTGCCGCCTGATCATCCGCAGGGCGGCGTCCCAGATCGTCTTCTGGCGCGGAAGGGTGCTGCTTTCGAGCGGTGCGATCTCCGTCTGGGCCATGTCACCCCTCCCCTATGAATACCTGATGCGCGGATCGAGCCACGCGTACATGAGATCGACGATGAAATTCACCAGCACGAAGATGAAGACCACGAGCATCACCAGCGCCTGTGTCAGCGTGTAGTCGGCCTGGGTCACCGATTCGACGAACAGCTTGCCGATCCCGTTCAGATTGAACACCTGCTCGGTCACGACCAGTCCTCCCATCAGGAAGGCGAACTCGATGCCGATGATGGTAACAACCGGCAGCAGGGCGTTCTTGAGCGCGTGCTTGTTGATGATCACCTGCTCGATCAGGCCCTTGGCGCGGGCGGTCCGCACGTAGTCCTCACGCAGCACCTCGAGCATGGCGGACCTGGTCATGCGGGTCGCCACCGCCGAATACCGGTAGCCTGTCGCCAGGGCCGGCCATATCAGCTGCGAGAGGTTGTGCGCCGGATCGTCGAAGATCGACTTGTAGTGCACCGGGGGCATCCAGGGCACGCCGCTCCAGGCCTGGGTGCCGATCAGAAGGCCGAGGATGATCAGGATTCCGAGCCAGAATGACGGCATGGCAATTCCGGCGATGCTGAAGGCCCGGACCAGATAGTCGATCATCGAGTTCTGTTTCGCCGCCGAGATCACGCCGAGCGGAATGGCGATGATCACGGAGGTCAGGGTGGCCATGATGGCGATCTGCAGCGAGAGCGGGAACCGGATCCAGATCTCTTCGGTGACCGGCTGGCCGGTCCACATTGATACCCCGAGATCAAGCGTGGCAAAGCCGATCATGTAGTCGACGAATTGCTCGATCTTGCTGTCCGAAATCCCGAGCCGCTCCTGGCACATCTTGATCTGCTCGGGATCGACATATCCGCCCTCGCCGCCGAACTTGAGCATGCAGACGTCGCCCGGGATCAGGCGCAACAGCAGGAACACCACGATCGCCGCCCCGAGCAGGGTCGGAAACAGCAACAGGACGCGTTTGACGATGTAGGAGTACATACCGCGATGTTCCCGGGACAGACGATCGCACAAAGGTCCCGACAACGGCCGGAACGGGTCTCCGACATGTCACCGGCCGTTCCGGGCAACCCGGAACGGCCGGCTCATCGGTTCGACGGACAGGCCCTACAGGCCGTGCCGCTTCTTCTCTTCCTTGTCGATCCAGACATTGTCGAGCGACTGGTTCAGATAGTGGCTCGGCGCAATCTTCCATCCCTTGACGTAGGAACGGTGCGGATTGATCTTGTACCACCACAGGGTAATCATCTGTGACGCCAGATCGTTGAGCACCCGCTTCTCGTACTGACGGATCAGGATCTTCTGCTCGTCGACATTCGCCGTACGGAGAAGATTTGCATAGATCTTCTCGAGTTCGGCATCCTCGAAGCTGGCGTAGTTGTTGCCTGCAGTCGGAAGGAACTTCGAGACGTCCGCGATCGGGTTGACGATCGACTGGCAGTTAAAGTCGATCGACACGTCGAAGTCCTTCTGCTTGCGCAGGGAGGCGTAGAACGGCGTGGTCGGACGAACGTCCTGGTCGACCTGCATGCCGACCTTGCGCCACTGGCCGATCAGCCAGGTCCCCACCACCTTGTAGGGCTGGTCAACGCCGCGGTTGAGCAGGGTGAACTTGAGGTCGGACTGCCCCGCTTCCTCGAGCAGCGCCTTGGCATGTTCGATCGAGTCCGCGATGTCGTCGCTGTACCCGGCGATATTCGCCTTGAGTTCGTCGACCGGCGTCGCAAGCGGATGGTTCGGGAACACGATACCGCCGACCGTTTTCACGATGGCGATGTTCGATAGGTACTTCGAACCTCCGTGACGATCGATTGCCAGGGTCATGGCTCTGCGAACCCGCGGGTCATCGAACGGCTTCGTCTTGTGGTTCGGCGTGACCAGCAGCACGCAGTTCCAGTCGCTCTCCTGAACCGTGATCTTGTCGCCGAGCGCGGCAACGAGGTCGTCGCGCGCCTTCGGCGGGAAGCCGCGGAACTCGATGTCGGCGCGTCCGCCGCGGATCGCCTGCAGCCGGATCGACATCTTCGGGGCCGACAGCGCCGTGTAGCCGTCGAGGTACGGCTTGCCCTCGTGGTAGTAGTCGTCGTTGCGCGTGCCTGTGACGTGGCTGCCCTGCACGTGCTCGACGAAGCGGAACGGCCCGCTGCCGTTGATGTTGGTCTGGTGCCAGGTGTAGCCGTGGGTGTCGAGATCGGCCTTGGCATAGATGAAGTTGAACGGCATCGCGACCGACGGAATGAAGGTCCCGCTCGCGTGCTTCAGCTTGAACACCACGGTGGTGTCGTCAGGCGCCTCGATCGACTCCACCATCTTGAAATAGGCCCTGCGATTGGACGCAACGCCCTCGGGCGGAAACGCGATCTTGTCGAAAGTCGCCTTGACGTCGGCGGCGGTCAGCGGCTTGCCGTCGTGGAAGGTGATGCCGGACCGGATCTTGAAGGTATAGGTGGTGCCGTTGTCTGTCGGCTCGGGCACGCCTCCCTCGCAGACGTCGCAGACGAAGTCGGTCGGTGAGGACGGGTTGTCCGGATTGACCCTGATCAGGGTGCTGTAGAACGGCCGGATCGGATGGATCATGCCGAATGTGGATTCAATATGTGCGTCGTATGACGGGATCTTCGAGCCGACAACGATGTTCAGTTCACCGCCGACCTGAGGGGTCTCCGCCATCGCCGCAACGGCGCCAAGCGCAAATCCTGCGCCGGCAACGGCCGCAACGAGCTTCGGTGCAACGCCTCTCATGCTGGATTCTCCTTCAAGGAAGATTGAAGCGCCAGGCCAAGCACCGATCCTGATACCCCCGACCGGTCCCCCTGTTGCCCCTGGCCGCCTCTCCTGGTCCGGGACGCCTCAATCGTTCCCGGTTCCGACACTCCCCGTGCCGCGCACACCTTTACGCAGACCGCCCGCCCGCGGTCAAGACCAACACCCACCCGGATCGCCCGGATTGTCGCGCCGATTTCCCTCTTTCTATAGTGTGTCAGGTGCTCCGTCGCATGCCCGGAGCCGGGGCGTGCACGGGGAGATGATCAACAGGGAGGCTGCGCCACCGCCAGCCTTCCACCCGGACGAGGCCGAACCATGCACGACACCCCCATCCGCGCCATCCTGTTCGATGTCTTCGGAACCGTTGTTGACTGGCGCGGGGGGATTGCCCGCGAGGCGGAGGCATGCCTTGGCCCGAAGGGGATCACGGTCGACTGGCTGGCGTTCGCCGAGGCCTGGCGCGCCCGGTACCAACCGTCGATGGAGCCGATTCGTCTCGGTACACGCGGCTACCAGCGCCTCGACGTGCTTCACTACGAGAACATGCTCGATGTGCTCGACGAGTTCGCGATCGAGGGGCTGTCGGGAGCGGAACTCGATCACCTGAACCGGGCATGGCACCGGCTGAGCCCGTGGCCGGATTGCGTGTCGGGCCTGAACCGGCTGAAGTCGCGGTTCATCATCGGTCCGCTTTCGAACGGCAACGTTTCGATGATGGTGAACATGGCGAAGCATGCCGGACTGCCATGGGACGTGGTGCTGGGCGCCGAACCGGCACGGATGTACAAGCCAAGGCGCGAAACCTACCTCATCGCGGCCGACTGGCTCGACCTTGCGCCCGGCCAGGTGCTGATGTGCGCCGCACACAACGGCGATCTTGCCGCCGCCGCATCCTGCGGCCTGCGGACCGCCTTCATTCCGCGACCAGCAGAATACGGGCCGGGCCAGACCAGCGACCTCGCAGCCCGCTACGCCTTCGATCACATCGCGAACGACATGAACGAACTCGCCAACCAGCTCGGCTGCTGAACATCCCGCCTGTTCGGTACCGGCGGGCGGCTACACCCTCGGGAACTCCAGCGCCAGGCCGGAACGCGGCCACGGCATCGAAACCAGGCAGCCGCCCCAGGACAGTGTCACAAGCGCGGTATCGAGGCCGGCGCCGGCAAAGCA
>MPMT01000101.1 GCA_002238645.1 Alphaproteobacteria bacterium bin52
GAAAGACAAACGGCGTCGTCGATTTGTAGATATCCATCATGTTCACACCTGGCGGCACAACCGCCTTCATGTAGAACAGATTGAATCCGAAGGGCGGCGTCAGAAAGGCCAACTCCATATTGATTACAAACAATATCGCAAACCAAAGTGGATCGAAGCCAAGCGAGGTGACAATCGGGAAGAAGAGGGGAGCGGTCAGCAAAACGATGCCCGCCGGATCGAAGAACATTCCCAACACGAGCAGGATGATCTGCATGGTAATGATCACCATCCATGGATCACCGATACCCGTGATCAAGTCGCCTACGAGCGTAGAGGCACCGGTTACGGCATAGAGCGCTGTGAACGCCGAGGCGGCGAATACAATCCAGATTACCATCGCGCTCAATCGCAGCGTGATGAAGAGCGCCGAGGTGAAGTTTTTCCAGTTGAACGACCGCTTGATCACCGCGCTGACAATCGCGCCGAGGGCGCCGATTGCCGAAGCCTCGCTGGGCGTGGCGAGGCCGAAGAACATGGACCCCATCACCGCAAAAACCAGGCCGACGGGAAGCAACAACGCCCTCAGTAGCCTCAAACGCTCAGCCGCCGGAAGTCGGTCATCCGGCGGCACGCTCGGTCCCATATCCTTCTGGATGTAACAGCGGATCAGGATATACCCGACAAACAATGCGCTGAGCAGCAACCCGGGCACAATGCCGGCAATGAACATCTGGCCGACCGACTGTCTCGAGGTCAGAGCGAGGATGATCATCAGCACGCTCGGCGGAATGAGGATTCCAAGTGAACCGCCTGCCGATATGCAACCGAGCGCTATGTCTTTCTTGTAGCCGCGCCTGAGCATCGAGGGCAGTGCAATCAGGCCCATCGACGTGGTGGCGGCACCGCTGATGCCGACCATCGCTGCAAACAGCGTGCAGATGAGTACTGTCCCGGCCGCAAGCCCACCGCGGAGCCCGCCCATCCAGTGGTACATCAATTCGTACATTTCTTCGGCGATGCCACATCGCTGCAGCAAGGCACCCATGAATATGAACATGGGCACGGCCACGAGCAGGAACAGGTCCATGGCCATGTATGTTCGATTTGCGAGGATCGGCAGCGCGTGCGGTCCCCACAAGAAGATGATGAAGAAAGTTGCGACGCCGCCAATCGCGAACACCAGCGGCAGCCCCGAAAGCAGGAGCACAACGAGACTGCCAAACAGGATCACTGTTAGCCACTCTGGGCCAAGGCCAAACATGAGCTAACTCCTGCGGGGTTGTCGTCGAGACACAACGGTCGACACGTCAGTGGATATACAGAGCGAGACGGCGGGGGTCAGGGAACCTGCACGCGTACTGGAAAGATATCTTCGCCCTTGACGACGATCATCACGTCGCGGATCAACTTGGCGAGAACCTGCATCAGGAACAGCAAGCATCCCACCGGCAGCGTTGTGCGCAACGGATAATAGATGGGTTTCCAATGTGTCATCGTGGTCTCTCCAAGCCGCCAGGAATTGATGGTGATCTCCAGCGATACCCAAAACAGCACGCCCAGAAAGAGGAACGCGAAGCCGCTGGTGACGATATCGAGCATCGCACGCCCCCGAGGCGAGAGCTGACCCCAGAAGATGTCCACATTGACATGGCCGCCGGTCATGTGCGTGTAGGCCCCGCCAAGCACAATGTAGCCGCCGTACAGGAAAAGCGATATTTCATAAGCCCAAAGCGACGGCGCATTGAAGAAGTACCGCATCACGATTTCCCAGACCATGATGCAGAGCATCGGGACGATCGTGAACGCGACGATCCAGGCAAACCTCGCGTTAAGCCAGTCCGTAAAATGCAGATAGTACTGGATTGCTTTCACCGTCCGTTCCTATCCAGACCGGTCGCGCCAGCGAGACACTCGGGCCACTGGCAGCCATAGTGATACCGTCAGCGCGACTTACCCCTCCTTGGCAGCGCCCGAGGCTCGCTGCCATGAATTACCCCGGCCTCGGCCGGCCCCCGAGTTCGGTGCGCGCAAGGATCGAGGATGCACCGACCTCGGGGGCCTCGGGTACGACGCATCACGGCTGACGCATCCTGCCCTGCCCGCCGCAAGTCGCGGGGCGTTTCGCGCTGGAACCGCCAGGCAGGCCCTAGACAGGAAGCTGCTTCGGACCGTAGTAGTTCTTGTACAGCTCCCGAGCCGCGGTGTAGATGTCGATCATCTTGTCGATGTGGGGCATCGTACCCCGTTTGCTGAGGAACTTGTCCCAGCACCAGTCGGCTGCTTCCCTCAATTCCTCGTCCGGCATGAGGATCGTCTCCACGCCGCCGTCCGCCAGTTCCTTGCGGCCGTTGGCATCTGTCGGGATGGTGAGCGCGGTGATATCGAGGTTATAGACGCGGGCAGCTGACAGCAGCACTTCCTGCAAGTCCGCCGGCATCTCGTTGTAGGTCTTCAAGTTCATGATGATCTCTGTGATGTCGTACGGTGCCACCGAGGGATTGATGTAGTACTTGCAGACCTCGTGCATCTTCATACCGGCCCAGGCATCCGGCGCGCCGAACGCGGCGGCGTCGAGGATCTTGGTCTGGATGGCAGTGTAGATCTCACCGCCCGGCAACACGACGATGGACGCGCCGTTCTTGACGAGCCATTCGGCCCAGATGCCGAACGCGCGCACCTTCATGCCCTGGAAGTCGGCGTAGCTCTCGACCGGCCGCGTCGACATCATGGCGCCCCATTCGTCGGAGCAAGTGTAGGACAGGTGCATCACGTTGTGCGGCGCATAAGCCTCGCGCCAGAGCTCCTTGAGCCCCATGAACTGGTACATGGTCTCATAGAACTCAACGTTCGTGACCGGAAAGAACGGCACGGACCAGAGATACTCACCGACCGGCACGCTGCCGCGGTGGTAGACCGAGGCCGTGACGGCCAGGTCAGCCACGCCGGTGCCAACTCCGTTGAAGGTTTCGCCGATGCCGAGCAGCACTTCGGCATCGAAGTTCGTCACCTCAATGCGGCCGCCGGACAATTTGTTGATGCGATCGACAAACCGATCCACGGCGCGGTCCTGCGACTCGACGCCTATGCCCGTCCAGTTGCTCTGCAGCTTCAGTTTCCACGTCTTGTTCTCTGCCCTGGCGGTCGCGGGCATGGCGAGCGCCGCCGCACCCGCGCCTGCGACGCCCATCGCCGTAGTCTTCAGATATCTGCGCCGGCTCATTGCCGTCTTTGAGCCGACCGTTTCGTCAGCCGATGACGTGTTCTTGGCTTCCCCGGGCGCAGCTGGGATCTTGATCTGCTCGTCTGTCATTGCATTTTCCTCCAAGAGTATGCGCTTTCATGCGCTTCTGGTGGTGTATTCCCGATGCTCTGCTGGTGGTTACCGGGTTGCCGCAAGCCACCGCCACGATCGTGCATTACACAATGCAAGGGTGCAATGGTGCAAGGGTGCAAGGGTAAACGTCAGGGGAATCGCTTTTGAAGATTTTGAGACGGTTTGTTTTTTTTGGATTCAGACTGCCGGGCGTGTCGTTTGGTGTTCGGGGGGTGAGATGCAGGAGTTTTCGTCTTTATTCGAAGGGGTTGAGGACCCGCGAAGCAGCAATGCGACGCGGCATTCGCTTCATGAGATGCTGCTGATCGCGTTGCTGTCTGTGCTGTGCGGCGGGGAAGGCTGCGCGGACATGGAGCGGTTCGGACGGGCGAAGGAGCCGTTTTTGCGCCGTTTCATGGTGCTGAAGCACGGCATTCCGAGCCACGATGCCTTTTCGGACCTGTTCAACGCGCTCGATCCCGGCGGCTTGCAGAAGGTGCTGTTGCGGCTTCTGGAAGACTGGGCGGCGCTTCTGGAGGACGATGTCATTGCGATTGACGGCAAGTCTCTGCGCCGCTCCTTCGCGACCGCCGCCGCCCGCTCGCCGGTACATCTGGTGCAAGCCTTCGCCGCCCGGGCGCGCCTGGTGCTCGGTCAGGTGAAGGTCGCGGACAAGTCGAACGAGATCGCGGCGATGCCGAAGCTGCTTGAGATGCTGGCGCTGAAGGGACGCATCGAGACGGCGGACGCGATGCACACCCAGCGGGCGACGCCCGAGGCGGTCACCGCCTGGGGTGGGGACTATGTGCTGGCACTCAAGGCCAATCAGGGCCGCCTGCATGAGGATGTAAGGCTGTATCTGGACGACCCCGCCCGGACGGACGAACTCCCGTCATGTCAGCAGGTTGACGGCGATCACGGGCGCATCGAAACGCGCTGCGCCACGGTCTGCCACGAGGTTGCATGGTTGCAGGAAGACCATGACTGGCCAGGTCCTCCGCCCGCTCCGGCATCCGGTTGACGTTCCTCAGGCTGAGCCGAAACCGCAGGGTCGCCGGCGCCCGGGCGATACCCTCGGCCACCGCGTCCACCGCCGCATCCGGAATCCCCATCGCGGCACCCCGGCGGCGTGCGAAGCTCTGCAGCTGTCCCGACGTCACGTCCGGGATGTGCAGCACCCGACAGCGATCGCCAACACCGGCACGGGCCTTCTCGATCTTCGAGACCAGACCGTCCGTGTCGGCCGGCGCCAGTGCATGCATCCCAACCTTGCCCGGATCCGACGGAGCGCCGATCCCGACAATCCAGGACTTGTCGCTGACTTCCACCGCCACATTCACCGCGCTACCTTCACCCATGGAAGGGGTCACGTCGTTCAGATCTTTCGGCATCGTCGTTCTCCTTTCATCGGCAAGGGGTGGAGTTGAACCAGCCCCTTGCCACCGTATATTGATACTCGACTCTTTCCCGGCCCCACATGGCCGCAAGCAAAATCCAACACCGCTCATGTAATCTTCACAAGTGTCTCAACCCGCGACCACTTTCCCTGCCTGATAGAGCCACTCGGGCATCGGGCGTTCCAGTTCCCACAGTATCTTCATGGGTCGTTCCGATTCATGGCTGCGGTAACGGGCACGACCGAGGCAGTGGTACGGAAGGGTTTCACCTCGGCCGTCCTTCTTGCGTTCTCGCACGAACAGGACGACCTTGGTGCCGCTGGCCGGCTGCTCGATGTAGCGGCGTCCCGTGGGCGTACTCCGTGACGTGGTGTTCTGGGATTCCCAGTGGAACAGGGTCGGCGAGAATCGACCCGGGGCACGCGCCGCACGATGACCCGCCATGCCTGCGCGGGCCTGCGGACCGCGTTTTCTGCTACGCTGCGCTGCATGGAGCTGGCCGCGCGAATCGCCCTGATCACGGCGCTCGTCTACGGGGTCGTCGTCGGACTGACATACATCGTGCAGCGGCAGCTCCAGTACTTCCCTGACCGGCGCATGTACTCGCCGCGCGAGGGCGGCGTACCGGAGATGTCGGTCGTTCGCTTCAACGCCGCCGACGGCGTGCAGCTGGTCTCCTGGCACCATGCCGCCGCCGGCGCGCCGACGGTGGTCTACTTCCCCGGCAACGCCGGCAACATCGCCAACCGCGGCGTTGCAGCGCGATCCTGGATCGACGCCGGCTACGGCGTGCTGCTGATGGGCTACCGCGGCTATGGCGGCAGCGGCGGACGGCCGACCGAAAAGGGTCTGTTCGCCGACGGACGCGCGGCGATCGCCTATCTGCGCGGCCGCGGCGTGCCGGCGCGCCGGATGGTGCTGTACGGCGAATCTCTGGGCACCGGGGTCGCGGTCAGGATGGCGGTCGAGCACGAGGTCGGCGCGGTAATCCTGGAGGCGCCGTTTACCTCGGCCGTCGATGTCGGCGCCCGCGCCTATCCGCTCCTGCCGGTGCGCTGGCTGATGAAGGATCGCTATGAATCGCTCGATCACATCGCTGCCGTCGACGCGCCGCTGCTGATCGTCCACGGCGAAGCCGACCGCACGATTCCGGTGGCCCACGGACGCAGGATGCTGGCTGCCGCGCGCGAGCCTAAGCAGGGCGTGTTCATTGCCGGCGCCGGCCACGACGACCTGCGCGCGCACGGTGCCGATGCAGTGATCCTGCGCTTCCTCGCGGCGACGTTCCCGCGCGAGTAGGCGATTGCGTCGTCGCCCGTCCACTTCCCGCAGGAGCGGCCGGGGCCGGAGAAGGGGGTGCAGGACGAAGATCGGCCGCTCGGGGGCAAACTCGAAGCCGGGTGGCTTGATTGGCGGAACGATCGAGGTGCGCGAAGCGCTCCGATCATCACGGATGCCTTCGGCGGTGGCGCCACATCGACCACCGGTCCGCGGCTTCGAAGTACCTGATGCAGGCGGCGGCGACGAACGGCGCGAGGGCGTGACAGGGCAGGGGACGCATCTCCTCGACCGGCAGGATCGTCTCGCGGGACGTGGTCCCGTCGGCGAGCGTCGACAGCTCCCGGCCGAGCAAGGTCGCGAACGACAGTCCCCGGCCGCTGTATCCGAGCGCCGCCCACACGCCGTGGTCCAGGCGCAGGATCCGGGGAAGCTGGTGTCCCGTGAGCGCCACCCAGCCGCTCCATTGCTCCTCCCATTCCACGGCACCGAGTTCCGGGAACACCATCTTCACCCGTCGCGTCGCGCCGGACAGGTCCGCGTCGGCAGATTTCGCGAGAGGCGGCCCGCCGACGCCGACATGCAGCCGGTTTCCGGGCACCTTGCGGATGCCGGACCACAGGTGACGGGTATCGGTCAGGAAGTGGCGGTGCGGCAGCACGCGTTCGAGGATGCCATCCTCGAAAGGACGGCTGACGGCGGTGTAGCCGCGTACCGGAACGAAGGTGCGGGCCAGACCCGGCCACAGTGCGTCGGTGTACGCGTTTGTGCAGATGAAGACCGTATCGGCAACCACTTCCCCGGCCGGCGTCGAGACGGTCCAGCCCGTTGCGCCGGACCGCTCGATGCGCGTCGCCGGGGAGTTGCAGAACTGGCTGACACCCGCCTGCCGCGCGGCCCGGGCCAGTCCGCGCCCGTAGGTGAGCGCGTTGACAGCGAACGCCCGCGGATCGGTCAGGCTGCCGCGATAGAAGGGGCTTCCGATCAGGTCCGCGGTTTCGCGGGCATCGTGGTAGGTCGGTCCGAAGCCGCTCTCCACGAGCCGGCTCGCCTGTCGCTTCAGATCCGCCTCCGCTCGCGGTGTGTGTGCGGCAAGGAGCCAGCCAGCGCCATGAAGGACCGCGCCGATCTGAAACTCCGCGAGCAGCCCGCGCACCATCTCCGGCCCGGCCGCGAGCGCCGCATTCAGGCGGCGGCCGCGCTCGGGGCCGTAGATCCGCTCGATTCTGCGCCCTGCGTGCTTCGAGACCGGAACCACGTTGCCGAAGGCGCGCCCCGACGAACCCCACCCGGGCTCGCGCGCTTCGATCTGGACGACGCGCTTGCCGGTGCGCGCCAGGTGCAGCGCGGTGGAGGACCCGGTGATCCCGGCGCCGACGACGATCGCGTCAGCCCGAAGCGACTCCGACAGGGAGGCCGTGGGCGCCGGCGGTTCCGGGGACGACGTGTCCCATGACGGGAGTGGGCAGGGCTCTTCGACCACGATCCGGACCTGTCTGCCAATCGGCGTGCCGGCGCCACCGAAACCTGCATCGGGATGTGTGCGAGGCCGCCGACCGGCAAGGCGTGCACGACGCCTCTTCCCGGTGCCACCCTCCCGGAGATGTCGTGCCCGTCGCAGCCTCGTTCCTTCACACAGGAAACCACTTTCGGTAGCGTGGCTCAACCGGCCGGGCGGCGCGCGCGGCGCCGTTTGTGACGACCGATATGGCTCGAGACGTCCAGTGAACACACCCGCACACACAGCAGCGAACCGACGCTTCGACCCCGTGACCCTGGAGATCCTGTGGTCGCGTCTCATCTCGATTGCGGACGAGTCCGCCGCAACGCTGTTGCGGACCGCCTTCTCCACCGTGGTCCGGGAATCGAACGACTTCACCACGGTGTTGCTCGATGCCGAGTGCAACTGCCTGGCCGAGAACACCGGCGGCATCCCGTCCTTCGTTGGCATGGTGCCGAGCGCGGTGAAGGCGATGCTGGAGCGAATCCCGGTCGAACGCTGGCGGCCCGGTGACTGCATCATCACCAACGACCCCTGGATCGGGTCGGGCCATCTCCCCGACGTCACCATGGCTGCCCCGATCTTCCACCGCGGCACTCTGGTGGGCTTCTCGGGGTCGATCGCCCATCTGCCCGACTTCGGTGGCTCCGGGTGGGCCTGCGACACGCGCGAGCTGTACGAGGAGGGACTGCGCCTGATGCCGGTCAGGTTCATCGAGGACGGGCAGGAGGCCGAGGTCGTCGCGGACATCATCCGCGCGAACGTCCGGGTGCCGGACCAGGTCATCGGCGACCTCTACGCCCAGGTGGCGGCGCAGCGTATCTGCCGCAAGGGGCTGCAGCAGTTCCTCGACGACACCGGCCTTTCCGACCTGACCGAGCTCTCCGCCGAGCTGCGCGGCCGGGCCGAGACCGCGATGCGCGCGGCGATCGCAGCACTGCCGGACGGTTCGTGGTCGGCGTCGACGGACGCCGACGGAATCGACGAGTTCGAGACCCATATCGAGTGCCGGATGACGATCAGCGGATCCGACCTCGAACTCGACTTCGCGGGAACATCCGGGCAGGTGGCGTGCGGCATCAACTCGGTCATGAAGTACACCCGTGCCTTCGCGACCTATCCGATCAAGTGTGCGCTGGACCCCGACAGCCCGCGCAACGAGGGGTCCTTCCAGCCCATCACGGTCAAGGCGCCGGAGCGATCGATCCTCAACCCGACCCACCCCGCTCCGGTCGGGGCCCGTCAGCTCACCGGGCATCTCCTCTACGGCGCCATCTATCGGTGCCTCGCGCAGATTGCGCCGGATCGGGTGGTCGCGGAATCGGGCAGCACACCGACCCTGCGCTCGGTCTACGGCGGCGTGGATCGGCAGGGCCACCGGTTCAACCAGGTGCTGTTCGCGAGCGGCGGCATGGGCGCGAGCCACAGGATGGACGGATACGCCTGCACCGCCCTCCCCCCCACCACCGGAGGGGGCCGGGTCGAGGCGCTCGCGGGCGCGACGGGTGGTGGGCGGGGGGGGGGGGCGGGGGCGGGAGCCACAGGATGGACGGATACGCCTGCACCGCCTTCCCCTCCAACACCGGAGTGGGCAGTGTCGAGGCGCTCGAGAGCGTGTCGCCGCTGCTGGTGTGGCGCAAGGAGCTGGCGCCGGACTCGGGCGGGGCCGGGAAGTTCCGCGGCGGCCTGGGCCAGGACGTGGAGATCGAGGTTCGTTCCGATCAGCCGGTCCGGCTCTCGCTGATGTCCGACCGTCACAAGTATCCGCCACGCGGAATCCTGGGCGGCGGGGACGGCTCGCACACCCGGATCGAGTTCCGCGATGGTACCCGGCCGCACCAGAAGGGACGCACGGTAATGCAACCGGGCGAGCTGCTCAGGCTGCACTTTCCCGGCGGCGGCGGGTACGGCGATCCGGCCGAGCGCGACCCGGCTTCGGTCGAGGACGACATCGCCAAAGGGTACGTCTCGGTGGAGGCAGCCCGTTCGGTCTATGGCTACAAGGGTTGATGCGCCGAAGCGGCCCGCGCGCGCCGGGACGGGCCGCGAGGCTGTCCGTTTTGGGCATTTCCTCCCGTGTTCCGGCAGGATGCAGACCGGCCTCGCCGCTGCGCGCCGAGATCGGCAGCACGATCGCGCCTGGATGCCGACCGATTGCCCGGCGCAGGCTCCCGGGGCGTTTTCGGGATCATCGGAAGCGAGGAGCGACATGACCAGCATGGAACGCCGGGCGGCCCGCGGGCGCGGAGGGTCGTGATGGCATCGCGAGTCCGTCGCCGCATCGGCGTGGACGTGGGCGGCACTTTTACAGATCGAGAATTTTCGGCGATTCGACACCCAACGACATGCCATGACGGGCACTCCATGCGGCTGACATCATTTATGTAACCCGTTGTTACAGCGTCCTATTTCGGATGATGATGCGGCTTGCATCCGCCGCTCTGATGCGCTTCAATGCGATCCCGATCACTCCCCGGCCGCTTGCGCGTTGGTTACGGTTACGCCCCGCAGGACGGTTCCGGGAATCCGCCGCCGGCCGGCAATCGTAAGGCTTCCAGCGTCGTTGACAGCGGCATGTCAATCCGCCGCCAGATCTTCGGTTCGAGTTCCTGAAGCTCGATGCGCAGCCGCGCGATTCGTTCCTTCACCGCCCTCTTCCGTCGCCTGCCCTTGGCCTTTCGGGGAATAGGACCGCCAAACCGCAGCGTCAACTGGCCCGTTGTTGTCTCGCAGATTATTTGACCATGTGTTTCCCGGATTATTTCGCGCGACAGGCGTTCAGATTTCCCGGATTGTCCGATCGGTTTGATGGGCGCGGGGTGTCGGACGGCCGTCGGCGCGTCAAGCCGCTCCGCGGCTCCTGCGCTTCGCTCCGGCTCTTCGGGTGACCCGCTGGCGTCCTCCCGACTGAGTGCATGCATGGCCGTAAGCGGAGCTTTCGGCCATGGGCCGATCGCTTGACGCATTGTCGTGGCGGGCGCCTGACGGTTGGTTGGGGGCGGTTCCCGAGGGTGGTTCCGCCTCGAACCCCTAGCCCCAAAATCTCAGTGCGCCGTGGAAAGGCGCGTTGTCCCAGTGGGTTCAAGTCCCACCCAACCCTTGTCGCTTCGGTTGGAAGCAGCCAGAGCGGTTTACGGAGGTAACGATGTAGGCTGAAGCACTCTGGTGT
>MPMT01000012.1 GCA_002238645.1 Alphaproteobacteria bacterium bin52
CGGCGCGTCCGGACCCGGTTCGACCGGGTTCGGAATCGTGTCATCAAACAGCAAACGCGCGGCATCAACCCGAGGGGATAGCTTAGGGACCGCGTGGCCCCAATTCAAGGGGAGGAGAATGCCGGGGAGAGGAAAAACGCTAAGTAATACGGTCAGTTAGGAACCGCATGGCACTGGAAGGAACCGACTGGCCCCGGGAGGTATTTAGCGCCTGTCTTAGTGTCCGGGAGCCGCATCTGGCCGGACTCGAAGTTGAGGTCATCCCAGCGCAGCCCGAGAATCTCGTTGCGGCGGCATCCGGTCAGCAACAGCAGCAGGATGGCGGCGGCGGCGTGGGTGGAGGCGAGCCGCTCGGCCGGTGCCGCGTTCAGCGCTTCGCCGAGCCGGGCGAGTTCCTCGCGGGTGAGGAAGCGCTCGCGGTGCCGGGGGACCTTGAAGCGCTTCATTCCCCGGCAGGGGTTCTGCCCGGAGGGGCGCCAGCCCCAGGCGTCGGCGAGCCGGAACATGTGGCCCAGGATGTCGGCGGCGCGGTTGGCCACGGTAGGCATCTCGTGCAGGCCGGTATAGAAGCCGACGATGTCGCTCTTCTGGACCTTGTCGACCGGCAGGTGCCCGAGGGCCGGCACGATGTGCTTGCGCAGCATGAGGCCGTAATGGCGCACGGTCAGGGGTTTGCAGCGGACCGCGACATACTCGCGCTCGAAGCGCGCGGCGAGGTCGGCGACGGTCGGCGCGGCGGCCGGCTCGGGCTCGACCGGGGGCTTGCCCAGCTTGATGCGCGCGATGATCTCGGTGGCTTGCTTGCGGGCCTGGTCGGCGGAGACGGGGTTGCCGTGCTCGCCGATGGTGACCCGCCTGGAGCGGCCGAAGGCGCGGGTCTGGACGACGTAGAGCTTGCGGCCGTGGGGATAGACGCGGACGCCGAAGCCGGGGAGATCGCGATCCCAGAAGATGGCATCCTTGCTGTCGACCGAGAGACGGTCCACGATTCGTTTGGTGAGGGCGTGGCCTTGGGGCCGGGCCATGGCGGGGTGCTCCTTGGGGAATCCAACGGGTGGCGAGGTGATTCAGGCGGACTCTCTGGTAAGCGCACTGGTAGTGTGGTGCGAGCGAAGCCGCGCGTCGCCGCTGGGGCTGTATCGCGTGCGTGTCATGATGGGAGACAGCTTAGCGAAACTGGATAGTCCAGTCAATACAATGCGTTAGGTCTCTCTATCGCGATGTAGGAAATGAGTGGGGAAGTATGCCTTAGACGATAAAATCGGGAGAGTCGGGTTGAGAAATAAATTCGACACCAATATCGTCATCTTCGACCTCTCCGCTTCCGGCCCGACTGCCGCCGACGTCGTCGGGGCCCTGCTGAATGACGGCGTGAGGCTGGGCGCGTTCGGTGAACGGACCATTCGCATCGTGTGCCACCTGGGCGTCGGACCGGCTGACGGTGAGCTGTTGTGCGCGCTGCTGCAAGGGGCGCTCGAGGGGAGCCCGGATCACTGACCTGACATCGGGGCTTCCGGGAAGTCCGCCCGGAACGGGGCTGTCTCGGGTACAGTCAAGCTGGTCGGGGAGAGAGGATTTGAACCTCCGGCCCCTGCCTCCCGAAGACAGTGCTCTACCAGGCTGAGCTACTCCCCGACCGCAAACGCGGCTTATATCGGCTGCAGGGTTCCTCGGCAACACGCTTGGACGGAGCACGGCGCCGGCCGCGCCGTTTGCCGTCTCCCGATCGCATCGCTATGGTGCCGCCGCGTCACACCGGGGTCCTGTCCATGATCACCTGCACGCCGGATGCGCCGGACATCGCCGGCAGAATCCGCAGCCGTCTTGCTGCCGAGATCGAGGGCGAGGTGCACTTCGACGCCTTCTCGAGGGGCCGGTACTCCACGGACGCATCGATCTACCAGATCACCCCCCTCGGCGTCGTCATCCCGCGTTCCCAGCAGGACCTGGTTCGAACCGTCGAGATCGCGGCGGAAGCCGGACTGCCGATCCTGCCGCGCGGAGGCGGCACCAGCCAGTGCGGACAGACCGTCAACCGGGCGCTGGTCATCGACTGCAGCCCCCATCTCGACCGCATCACCCGGTTCGACCCCGACGCGAGGTCGGTCACGGTCGAACCGGGGATGGTGCTCGATCACCTGAACGCTTTCCTCAAGCCGCACGGCCTGTTCTTTCCCGTCGACATCTCCACCGCGTCCCGCGCGACCATCGGGGGAATGACCGCAAACAACTCGTGCGGAACCCGCTCGCTGCGCTACGGCATCATGGTCGACAACGTCACCGCGATCGACGCACTGCTGGTGACGGGTGAGCAGTTGCGGTTCGGCCAGGTTCCCGGCCGCATCGAGACAAACTCTCTGCACCCGCGCTACGCGGAACTGGTCCGCACGGTGCGCGACATCGCCGCCGGTGTGCGCGACGAGGTCTCCGAGCGATTCCCGGCGCTGCTTCGGCGCGTCGGCGGATACAACCTCGACCGGATCGACCCGGACGGTCACAACATGGCGAGCCTGCTGGTGGGTTCGGAAGGCACGCTCGCGGCGTTTCGCGAAATCGAGCTCGCACTCCACGAAATCCCGCGTCACCGGGTCACCGGAGTATGCCACTTTCCCACCTTCGAGGCGGCGATGGAGTCGACGCGGCACCTGGTGGCGCTGGGCCCGACGGCGGTCGAACTTATCGACAGGACCATGATCGACCTTGCGCGGCAGATCGCGATGTTCCGCCCGGTGGTCGACAGTTTCGTCAGCGGCGAGCCGGGCGCGCTGCTGCTGGTGGAGTTCTCCGGCGAGGACCATGCGACACTGCTGGGCCGGCTCGCGGACCTTGACCGGACCATGGCGGACATCGGCTTTCCCGGCGCCGTGGTCGAGGCAGTCGACCCCTCCTTCCAGGCCAGCATCACCAGCGTGCGCCAGCAGGGTCTCAACATCATGATGTCGATGCGCGGAGACGCCAAGCCGGTCTCCTTCATCGAGGACTGCGCAGTGCCGCTCGAGGACCTGGCCGGCTACACCAGCGGGCTCAACCAGATATTCGAGCGCCACGGAACCACCGGAACCTGGTACGCCCACGCGTCGGTCGGCTGCCTGCATGTCCGCCCGGTCCTCAACATGAAGTCCGGGACCGATGTCGGCAGGATGCGGGCCATCGCCGAGGAAGCCTTCGAACTGGTCCGGCGCTACAAGGGATCTCACTCCGGCGAACACGGCGACGGGATCGTGCGTTCGGAGTTTCACGAAACCATGTTCGGCACCGCGATCACGCGCGCCTTTGCCGGGATCAAGCAAGCGTTCGATCCCGTCGGACTGATGAACCCCGGGCGCATCGTCGACCCGCCGCGAATGGACGACCGCAGCCTGCTGCGGTACCCGCCGGGCTACCGGGCACGCCCGCACGGAACCGCGCTCGACTGGTCGCAGTGGAGGGGTTTCGCGCGCGCCGTGGAGATGTGCAACAACAACGGCGCCTGCCGCAAGACCGCGCCGGGCGTGATGTGTCCGAGCTACCGGATCACCCGGGATGAACAGCACGTGACCCGGGGCCGCGCCAATACGCTGCGCCTGGCGCTGACCGGCCAGCTCGGTCCGGATGCCCTCGCGAGCGAGCGGATGGCCGAGGCCATGTCTCTGTGCGTGTCGTGCAAGGCGTGCAGGCGCGAGTGCCCGACCGGCGTCGACATGGCGCGCATGAAGATCGAGGCCAGGCACGCCCGGGCCCGCCTGCACGGCGTGCCGTTGCGTGACCGGCTGGTCGCGACCCTGCCGCGCTATGCCGAGGCGGCGTCGCGGTTCCACTTCATCGCCAATCTGCGCGACACGGTGCCCGGAGCCGCCTGGCTGAGCGAACGGCTGGTGGGCCTGTCGGCGCGCCGCCGCCTGCCCGCCTGGCACCCGGCCCCGTTCCGGTCGCGGGAGGCCGCGATGCGCGACAGCAGCAAGACGGTGGTACTGCTCGCCGACACCTTCAACAGCTACTTCGAACCGGAGAACCTTCGCGCGGCGCTGCGGGTGCTCGAGGCCGCGGGTTACAGGGTCCATGTCGTCGACCCCTCTGCCGACGGCACAGGACGCCGGTTGTGCTGCGGACGCACCTGGCTTGCGGCCGGCATGGTCACGCAGGCGAGGGACGAGGCGGAGCGGATGATCGCGGCCCTTGCGCCCTACGTCGAAGCCGGACTGTCCGTAGTCGGGCTTGAACCGTCGTGCCTGTTCACCCTCCGTGACGAGTTCGTCGCCATGCTGCCGGGCGGGCGGGCGGAACGGCTTGCGGAGATGGCCGTCACGCTCGAGGAATTCCTGGTGCGCGAACACGAGGCCGGCCGCCTCGAGCCTTCGTTCCGGCGCAGCGACGCCCGCACGCTCGTGCACGGACACTGTCACCAGAAGGCCTTCGGCGCCATGGATGCGGTCCCCGCCGCACTCGGTCTTGTCCCGGGGCTCGAGGTCTCGGTCATCGCGTCCAGCTGCTGCGGCATGGCCGGTCCCTTCGGCTACGAGGCGGAACGGTTCGACGTCTCCATGGCCATGGCGGAACGCGATCTGCTGCCGGCCGTCCGTGCCGCCGGCCCGGACACGATCGTGGTGGCTGACGGAACCAGCTGCAGACACCAGATACGGGATGGAACCGGGCGCGACGCCGTTCACGCTGCCCGCGTCCTCGCCGACGCGCTGCCCCCCCGGCCACGCCACGACAGGACCTGATCATGCCCTACCGCGCCGGTCGTCATTTCCTGCAGATACCCGGACCATCCAATGTGCCGGACCGCATCCTCCGCGCCATGGACCAGCCGGTGATCGACCATCGCGGGCCCGAGTTCCAGGCACTGGCACGCCGGGTGCTGGCGCGCATCGGGCCGGTGTTCGGAACGACGGAACCGATCGTGATCTTCCCGTCATCGGGAACCGGAGCCTGGGAAGCAGCACTGGTCAATACCCTCTCCCCGGGCGACCGGGTGGTCATGTACGAAACCGGGCATTTCGCGACACTGTGGTCCCGGCTGGCCGAACGGCTCGGCCTGCGACCTCACTTGCTCCCCGGCGACTGGCGCCGCGGCGCGCGTGCGGACGCGATCGCCGAGGCCCTCGCGGCCGACCGGGCGCACGAGATCCGGGCGGTCTGCATCGTCCACAACGAGACCTCGACCGGAGCGGTCTCCGACGTGCGCGCGGTCCGGGCGGCAATCGACGAGGCCGGACACCCGGCACTGCTGATGGTCGACACGATCTCGGGCCTTGCCAGCGTGGAGCTGCGCCACGACGACTGGGGCATCGACGTCACCGTTGCCGGCTCGCAGAAGGGCCTGATGCTGCCGCCGGGGCTCGGGTTCAACGCCGTGGGTCCAAAGGCGCGCGAGGCCGCCAGGACCGCAACCCTGCCGCGGTCGTACTGGGACTGGGAGCCCTGTCTCGACGCCCGCGAGACGGGGTCGTTTCCCTATACGCCGGCAACCAATCTGCTCTACGGCCTCGACGAGGCCTGTGCAATGCTGGCGGAAGAGGGACTGGACGCGGTGTTCGCACGCCACGATCGCCTGGCCGAGGCGACCCGGCGTGCGGTCCGGACCTGGGGTCTGGACATCCAGTGTGCGAACGCCGCCGAGCACAGTCCGGTGCTGACCGGTATACGAATGCCGGACGGTCACGACGCCGACGCGTTGCGCGCGGCAATCCTCGAGCGGTTCGACATGTCGCTCGGGTCCGGGCTCGGGAAGGTCGCCAGCCGGATGTTCCGCGTCGGACACCTGGGAGACTTCAACGACCTGATGCTGATCGGAACGCTTTCGGGCGTCGAGATGGGGCTGGCGGTACAGCAGGTTCCACACAGCCGCGGCGGTGTTCAGGCGGCAATGGATTACCTGACCGGGAACGCCTGAGGCCGCCCGCGCCCAGGCCGGCACTTGGAACCCTGCGCGAATTCTGGCACACGGGGTGCCTGGAAATCGCGCGTAGCACCGGGAGCGTACGGCGCATGGACGACAATCGTCTGATCGAGGTCGAGGATTTCAGGGTCTACTTTCCGCTCGAGGACGAGACGGTCAAGGCGGTTGACGGCGTGTCGTGGCATATCGACCGAGGCGAAACCCTGGCCGTCGTGGGAGAATCCGGGTCCGGCAAGTCGGTGACCGCGATGGGGCTGATGCGGTTGACCGACTATGCCGGCGGCAGGATCATGTCCGGCTCGTGCCAGTTCAGGCGCAAGAGCGGCGACGTCATCGACATCGTCACGCAGGCCCAGGACGTCATGCGCGACATCCGCGGCAACGATATCTCGATGATCTTCCAGGAACCGATGACCTCGCTCAACCCGGTGTTCACCGTCGGGACCCAGATCGCCGAAGCCATCGTCCTGCATCAGGGCAAGACCGAGAGCGAAGCGCTCGGTATGGCACTCGAGATGCTGAAGCTTGTGCGGATTCCCGAGCCCGAAAAGCAGCTTTCCCAGTACCCGCACCAGCTGTCGGGTGGCATGCGCCAGCGGGTGATGATCGCCATGGCACTCAGTTGCCGCCCGTCGCTTCTGATCGCCGACGAACCGACCACGGCACTCGACGTCACCATCCAGGCGCAGATCCTCGACCTGATCAAGCTGCTGCAGCGCGAGATCGGAATGTCGGTGATGTTCATCACCCATGACATGGGCGTGGTCGCCGAGGTTGCCGACCGGGTCGTGGTGATGCTGAGGGGCGAAAAGGTCGAGGAAGGCTCGGCGGAAGAGATCTTCCACAACCCGCGGCATCCCTACACCAAGGCGCTGCTCTCGGCCGTTCCCCGGCTTGGCAGCATGTCCGCCCGGCCGTTGCCGGCCAAGTTCGCCAATGTCGACGTGCGACGTGCCGAAGGCGACGAGGTGCGCGATGCCAGCGCCGAACAGCAGCTGCTCGAGATCCGCGACACCGTGCGCCGGGACGCAGCACCTCTGATCGAGGTCAATGGCCTTACCACCCGTTTCGATATCCGGAAGGGCCTTTTCGGCCGCGCGACCGGTCGCATCCACGCGGTCGAGGACGTGGATTTCTCCCTGCAGCCGGGAGAGACCCTGGCGCTGGTCGGGGAGAGCGGATGCGGCAAGTCGACGACCGGGCGAAGCATCATTCGGCTGACCCAGCCGACGCGCGGCAAGGTCGTGTTCGAAGGCCACGACCTCACCGGCCTGACGTCACGTGACATGCGGCCATACCGGCGCCAGATGCAGATGATCTTCCAGGACCCGTTCGCATCCCTCAACCCGCGCATGACCGCCGGCGCGGCCATCGCCGAGCCGATGGAGGTGCACGGGATCGCCAGCGGCAGGCACGCACGGGACCGGGTCGCCGACCTGCTGTACCGGGTCGGGCTTGAACCGGAACACGCGGCCCGCTACCCGCACGAGTTCTCCGGCGGCCAGCGACAGCGCCTGTGCATCGCCCGCGCACTGGGACTCGAGCCGAAGCTGATCATCGCCGACGAGGCGGTGTCCGCGCTCGACGTGTCGATCCAGGCCCAGGTCATCAACCTGATGATGGATCTGCAGGAGGAGTTCGGCCTGTCATACCTGTTCATCAGCCACGACATGGCGGTGGTAGAACGGATCAGCCACCGGGTCGCGGTGATGTACCTTGGCGAGATCGTCGAGGTCGGGACCCGCGGCCAGGTGTTCGAGAATCCGCGCCATCCCTACACACGCAAGCTGATGGCCGCCGTTCCCGTCGCCGACCCGAGACTGCGCAAGCAGGAACTCAACCTGATGACCGACGAGATCCCCAGCCCGCTGAAGCCGATCGGCTACGAGCCGCCGGTCCGCAGGATGATCGAGGTCGAGGAAGGGCATTTCGTCATGGACCATGACGATGACATCGACCTGCCCCGAGCCCGGGTCGCGTAACCGTTGCGGAAAGTGGCGCTCAGTAGTCGCGGGTCACGCAGAAGGTAATCACGTCAACCAGCGCCCGCAGGGCCGGACTGTCCGGGAACAGACCGAGGGCATCGCGTGCAATCGAAGCGTGGTGCCTCGCCCGGGCGACGGTATCCTCGATCGCGCCGTGCCTGCGCATCAGTGCCTGAGCCCGGTCGAAGTCCCCGTCCTCCTGCTCGAGATCCTCCATGGTCCGGCACCAGAAGCGACGTTCCTCCTCGGAGCCGCGCCGGAAGGCGAGGATCACCGGCAGGGTGATCTTGCCCTCGCGCATGTCATCACCCACCCGCTTGCCGAGTTCCGCCTGGCGCGCCGAGTAGTCGAGTGCGTCGTCAACGAGCTGGAAGGCAAGGCCGAGATTGAGTCCGAAAGAGACCAGCGCGTCCTCCTCGTCGCCGGGTCGATCGGCAACCACCGCGGCAATCTGTACCGCAGCGGAGAACAGCGCCGCGGTCTTGGCCTCGATCACCCGCAGGTACTCGATCTCCTCGGTGCGGGTATTGTTGCTCGCGGCGAGCTGGCGCACCTCGCCCTCGGCGATGATCGCCGATGCGTCCGACAGCACCTTGAGGACGCGCAGCGACCCGTCCGCCACCATCAACTGGAACGCGCGGCTGAACAGGAAATCGCCGACCAGCACGCTCGCCTTGTTGCCCCACAGCGTGTTGGCCGAGTCCAGGCCGCGGCGCAGGTCGCTGCCATCGACAACATCGTCGTGCAGCAGGGTGGCGGTGTGGATGAACTCGACGCAGGCGGCAAGCGGCACCAGGCGGTCTCCCGAATAGCCGCACAGCTGGCCGGCGCCGATGGTCAGCATCGGACGCAGCCGCTTGCCCCCAGCCTCGATCAGGTGCCCGGCCAGACGGGGAATGAGCTGGACCGGGCTCTGCATCTGTTCGATGATGGTCGTGTTGACCCGGTCCATGTCGTCCTGGACCAGGGTGACCAGGGGTTCCAGCAGGGTATCCGGTTCGCCTCGGCGCCGGCTCATCGGGACGATGGTCGCCACGATCCACTCCACTTGACGGTGGTTTGACGCGGAGCATAGGAGCGCGGTACCGGCGGTCAAGCCCGACCGTCGGCTGATCCGCACCGGAGAGCGAGCATGAAGGAAGTCCTGCGCAGTTCCGACCCGGTACGCCTGTCATTCATCACTGCCCTGCTGGCAGATGCCGGGATCGAGACCTACGTCCTGGACACCCACATGAGCATTCTCGAGGGCAGCGCCAGTGCCATTCCCCGCCGCCTGATGGTCGCGGACGAGTGGTACGACGCCACCTGCCGCATCCTCGAGCAGTCCGGTGAACCCCTGCACACCCGTTGACGTCACCCGCGACCTGCTGCTGGACGGGCGGGTGGTGGTATGGCAGCCGCGTGCCGGTTACCGGGCCGGGATCGACCCGGTGCTGCTTGCGGCCTCGGTCAGGGCCGGGCCGGAAGCCCGCGTCCTCGATCTCGGCTGCGGTGTCGGGGTGGTCTCGCTCTGCCTGCTGGCGCGCCGGCCCGACCTGGAGGTATCCGGTGTTGACGCCGATCCGCTCGCCATTGACCTGGCCCGGCGCAACGCAGGAGAAAACGGGTTCGCAGACCGGTTCACCGCGATGGTCGGTGACATCACCACACCTTCGGGCAATGGCTTCGAGGTCGTGGTCACAAACCCGCCCTACGGTGACATGTCGCGCGGTACCGCACCGGCGGGCGGGGTCACCGCGCGCACCGAGACGACGGCCGGGCTTGATGACTGGATTGCCGCGGCGATCCGCGCCTTGCGCCCGAGGGGAACCCTCGCGCTGATCCACCGCGCCGATCGCGTTGACCATGTGCTGGCCAGCCTGCGCCGTTCATGCGGTGACATCCGGCTGTGCCCGCTGTGGCCGCGCGCCGGGGTGCCGGCACGCCGGGTCCTGGTCTCGGCGCGCAAGGGAACCCGGGGACCGGCGCTTCTCAGCCCGGGACTGGTCCTGCATGAGGCAGACGGACGGTTCACCGGCGAGGCGGACCGGGTGCTCAGGGGCGCCGCCCTAGCGGGTTGACGGGACTGGAGGGCGGTCAGTCGGCGGCGTCGCGCGCGACCGGAGCCTCTTGTCGACTTTCCGCAAGATCGAGATAGCCGCCGCGTGTCTGCGGAAGCTTCTGCCCGAGCAGGCGGGAGGCCACGACGTTGCGCAGGATCTGGGCGGTGCCGCCGCCGATGGTGAACATGCGCGCATCGCGTGCAAGCCGCTCCATCGGGTAGTTGCGCGAGTAGCCCCGGGCCCCGAACATCTGCAACGCGTCAGTGGTCACCGAGATCGCCATCTCGGACGCGAAGATCTTGGCCTGGGCGGCCAGGGTGGGATCGGGGAACGGGCTGCCCCCGCTGCCGGCGCTGGCGGCGGCCCGGCGCAACAGGGCGCGGGCCGCCTCGAGCTGGATCGACATGTCCGCGAGCATCCACTGCAACCCCTGGAACTCGGCGATCGGTCGTCCGAACTGGGAGCGCTCCTGGCTGAACTCCAGTGCGTTGCGGTAGGCGCCGGCCGCCAGGCCGAGCGCCACGGTGCCGGCGCCGACCCGCTGCGAATTGTACGCGTTCATCAGTTCGGCAAACCCGCGGCGGAAGCCGGAGGGCGGCATCAGCACCATGTCGTCGGTCACCTCCATGTCTTCCATGATCACTTCGGTTTCCGGAATGCCGCGCAATCCCATGGTCGGCTCGCGTGCGCCGATACGCAGCCCCGGCGACTCGCCCGCGACCGCGAGGAACCCGCCAATGCCCTGCTCGTCACCGTACCGGTCCAGGACCCGCGCAAAGATCAGGTAGAGTCGCGAGACACCGCCGCCGGTGATCCAGTGCTTCTTGCCGTTCACGATCCACTTCTCGCCGACCCGACGCGCAAAGGTGGTCATCTCGCTGGCGGCACTGCCGGCCTCGGGCTCGGTGATGCAGATTGCCGGCTTGTCGCCGGCCAGCACCAGGTCGGCGGCGAGACGCTGCTGCCTGTCCGTGCCGTATTCCATCACGGCCGCGATCGCACCCATGTTGCCCTCGACCACGATGCGGCCGGTCGGACCGCACCAGGCGGCCATCTCCTCGACCACCAGGCTCGCATCGAGAAAGCTGCGTCCCCCGCCGCCGAGACGCTCGGGGATGGTCATTCCCATGAACCCAGCATCGACGAGGGCGCGCACGTTCGCCCACGGGTAGACCTCGTTCCGGTCGGTCGCGGCCGCATTCCCGGCGACGACATCTCGCGCGAGGCTGCGGGCATGTTCCACCAGGTCGATCTGTTCAGGCGCAAGGTCGAAGGACATCGTGACTACTCCGAAGCCTGGTCGGCAGTTCGCGAGGCACGCAGCGCCGCACGGAACGCGGTCTTTCTTTCCGCGGCGTCGAGCGAGCGGCGCACCGCCGGGGGCGGCTCGATGCCGACCCGCAACAGGATGAACCTCGGCCCGTTACCCTCGCGCAGCAAGCGGGCCGCAGGCGCGATTTCATCGGGTGTCGACACGGACCGGGTGACCGGTATCGCCGAACCACGCGCGATGACTTCGAGATCGACTCCGCGCTGGGTGTGGGTCGGCTGGTAGCCGGTTTCCCCGTAGTGGCCGTTGTCGACACACAGGATCGACAGGTTGGGCGGCTGCATGACCCCGACCGTGGCGAGCGTACCGACATTCATCAGCAGTTCCCCGTCACCGGTCACGACCAGGACCTGCCGGTCAGGACGCGACAGTGCAAGGCCGAGGCCCATGGCGGTCGCACCTCCCATCGCGCCGGCGAGCGCGTAGACATTGTCGCCGTCCCCGGTCAGGTGCGCCATGTCCTTGGCAGCGCCCGCCAGACCGCAGACCACCAGCAGGTCGGAAGGATCGCCGACCAGTGCAGGCACCGCTGTCCTGCGGTCGAGGGGTCGATCTGTGTCCATGACGTGATTCCCCCCCGCGGGGTTCAGAAAGGCTTGGCGCCGATCAGCTTCTGGGTGAGCAGTACGGCCACACCCTGATCGGACCGGTAGGCCATGTCGAGCGCCGCCTGGACGGTGGGAACCACGTCCTCCGGGCTCTCGGCCCTCAGGCAATGCAGCCCCATAGCCTCGACCACCGGCTGCACCCCCCGGCCCATGGGGATCTGCCACGGGTTCATCTCGCCAAACTCGCCACGCATGGTAACCAGGGTGACGAAGGGAAAACGCCCGCCCTGGACCAGCGCGAACATGTTCACGCAGTTGCCCACTCCGCTCGACTGCATCAGCAGGACCCCCCTGGCATCGGCCAGGTGGCAGCCGGCGCACATCGCGACCCCTTCCTCCTCGGTGGTCAGCGGTACCGAAATCACCTCCGGGTCAGCCATCGACCTGTCGATCAGCGTCCTGTGCCCGCCATCAGGCACGTAGCAGAACAGTGTCACACCGTTGCTGCGCAACAGGGTATAGAGGTCGTCCTGCCACTGTGTCGGCGCCCCGTAGCCTTCAGCCATGCTGTTTGTCCGTTGCCTCGCTTCCGTGGTTGACTTATGGCAAATTCCCTGCCCGCCGTCCACGCCGGCTCCCTTCCCGTCAGAGACCTGTCGAGCAACCCCGGTCCCATGGAGTTCTTCGCCCATGCAGCGTCTGCGCAAGCTGGTTCCGATCCTCATCCTGCTGGCCGGGCTGGGCCTGGTGCTGGTTCTCGACCTTGATGACTGGCTGTCGATCGACGCGCTGCGCGAGCATCGGGCGGACCTCCTGGCGTTCACCACGAGCCGCCCGGTCCTGTCTGCCGCGGTGTTCTGCTGCATCTACGCTCTCGCGACCGCAGTCTCCGCACCGGGAGGCGCCCTGCTCACGCTGACCGGAGGTTTCCTGTTCGGAGCGGTCGCAGGCACCGTGTTTTCGGTCACCGGCGCCACCATCGGCGCAACCCTGGTGTTCCTTGCGGCACGTACCGCGTTTGCCGACCTGTTGCGTGCGCGCGCCGGCTCGACGATCGAACGCATGCGCGAGGGATTCTCGCGCAATGCGCTTTCCTACCTGCTGTTCCTGCGACTGATCCCGGTCTTCCCGTTCTTCATCGTCAACCTGGTCCCGGCGTTCCTGGGCGTTTCGCTGCGCATCTATGTGCTTGCAACCTTCATCGGCATCATCCCGGGCGGGTTCGTCTACGCGCTCATCGGCAGCGGACTCGGCGAGATCTTCGACCGCAACGAACCCTTCACCGTGGCCAGTGTGCTCGACGGCACCATCATTGCCGGCCTGGTCGGACTGGCAATCATGGCCCTGCTTCCGATCCTGCACCAGAGACTGCGCCGGAAATAACGACGCCCGACGATGCCGGGTCGCTCCGCGCACCGGGCGGTGGCCTCGCTTGCCACCGGCGCAACCACTGCCGTTCATGCCAGGGTGCAGACGACATCGTCCCGCACGACCATCACGGTCCAATGCCGATGACTTCATCGGAAGCGGGCACGGTTCTGGTATGCTCGGGACCGGACAGGCGGGAGAAGCGGCGATGTCGCGGGAACGACTCGACTGGGACGACGAGTACGGAGCACGAGGGCGCAGACTGCTGCCGCGAACGGCCCGCATCGGAGCCCTCGGGCTTGGCGGCCTGGCTGTGCTCGTGGTGCTGTACTACCTGCTCGGCATGGCACTCGTCTCGAAGGTCGACGACGACACCGCCTTCGCGCCCTCGGACATGCCGGCCGGCGCGAGCCGCGCGGTCGGTCTGACCGCGGCGCTGATCCGACGCGAGACCGACGTCAACGGCTGGGTCGCCAACGACCCGTTCTACCTGCCGGGCGCGCTGCTCGACAACATGCCCAATTTCCAGCAGGGGATCGTCTACGCCCTGTCACGGTTCGCACTCGAGATGTCGGACCAGCTCGGCCGGACCCGCGGCTCGAGCGAGGTCGACCCGGACCTCGACAAGGCGGCCGGTCTGCTGAAGTACCCGGGGACCATCTGGATCTTCGACTTCTCGACCTCGTTCGCGCCGACGGCCTCGTCGGAGGCGCAGTACCGCTCCGCGGCCCGCTCGCTCGAGGACTACAACACCCGTCTTGCGGCAGGTGCCGCAACCTACGAGCCCCGGGCCGACAACCTGCAGGCGACCCTGATCCGGTTTACCGCCGACCTCGGGTCACGCTCCGCCATCATCGACCAGCAGCTGGCGGCGGCCGGGACCTGGGGGTTCGACACCCGGGCCGACGACGTCTTCTACGCCACCAAGGGCCGGCTCTATGCGTATTTCCTGCTGCTGCGTGAACTGGGACTGGACTTCGAGAACGTGATCCGAGACCGGGAGCTCGCGGGCGCGTGGCAGCAGATGCTGGACTCGATCCGCCAGGCGGCCGAACTCTCCCCGGTCATCGTGGTCAACGGCAACCCGGACGGCGCGCTGCTTCCGAGCCACCTCGCCTCGCTCGGCTTCTACCTGCTGCGCGCCCGGACCCAGCTGCGCGAAATCGTCAACATCCTGCAGAAATGACCCGGTACCACCACCACGGTGAACGCGACCCGCGGACGGCTCGACTGCGTCATCCTGCCGCCGGCGAAATCAGGGCGCGAAACTCGACCTGAGCTGGGCCGCCCAGACCCCGTCGATACAGCTGATGATCCAGAGCGAACGGTGGCGCGCGAGCGCGCCGCCGTCGCGCCGCAGTCTGGTGAACCGGACGTCGAGATGCACCTTCTCGGCCGAGGCGGCAAGCACGTCGATCGCGTCCCACCGGGTGCGGTCCCACTGCGGACCGGCACGCAGACGGAAGTCCTCCAGGTATGTCCGCGGGTCCCGCCAGGTCCGCATGACGCCACCGGACAGCCGGTAGTGCGGAAAGTGCAGCGTGGCCGCCAGCGCCGTCTCGTCGCGGGCATTCAGTGCCGCAAGGTGCCGGGCCATGACATCGCGGGCAGCCGCCACGGCCCCCGTTTCCAGATCGGTGTTCACGACCGCCTCCCCGCATCGCCAACCATGTCCGCGGACTCTGGCCCGAACCGGCCCCGCATGCTATAGCTCGCCGCGCGGTCCCAGGGACCGCTTCCAGTCACGATCGCGCCGCAACGACCGCTTCGAGGCGCACCTCGCTCGGCCGTGCTCGTCGTCAGGAACGGAGCAAGCCATGTCCGCTGCCACTCTCCCGGATACCCGTCGCACGCTTACCGCTGGCGGGAAGCCATACGACTACTACAGCCTTGAAGCGATGGCGGGAGCCGGCTACCCCGGAATCCGCTCACTGCCATACTCACTCAAGATCCTGCTCGAGAACCTGCTTCGTCACATGGGTGCGCGCGGTGTCACCGCCGATGACGCCATCGCGCTCGCGGAGTGGACGCGGGAACGCCGGTCCCCGCGGGAGATTTCCTACCGGCCGGCACGGGTGCTGATGCAGGACTTCACCGGGGTCCCCGCCGTGGTGGACCTCGCGGCAATGCGCGACGCCATGGAAGCCATGGGCGGCGCGCCGGAGAAGATCAATCCGCTCTCGCCGGTCGACCTCGTCATCGATCACTCGGTAATGGTCGACAGTTTCGGGTCGGCCGACAGTTTCCGGCGCAACGTCGAGCTCGAATTCGAGCGCAACGGGGAACGCTACGAGTTCCTGCGCTGGGGCCAGGAGGCGTTCTCCAACTTCCGGGTGGTTCCGCCGGGAACCGGGATCTGCCACCAGGTCAACCTCGAGTACCTGTCCCAGACGGTCTGGACCCGGGACGACGGTGGACGGACGCTCGCCTACCCCGATACCGTAGTCGGAACCGACAGCCACACCACCATGGTCAACGGCCTGGCGGTGCTCGGCTGGGGTGTCGGCGGCATCGAGGCCGAGGCAGTGATGCTGGGCCAGCCCACGTCGATGCTGATCCCGGAGGTGGTCGGATTCCGGCTGTCGGGTCAGCTGCCAGAGGGGGCAACCGCGACTGACCTGGTGCTGACGGTCACCCAGATGCTGCGCGCCCACGGGGTGGTCGGCAAGTTCGTGGAGTTCCACGGATCGGGCCTCGATCATCTCTCTCTCGCCGATCGTGCAACCATCTCGAACATGGCACCCGAGTACGGCGCCACCTGCGGGTTCTTCCCGATCGACGCCGAGACCATTTCCTACCTCAGGTTCACCGGCCGGGACGAGGAGCGGATCGCGCTGGTCGAAGCCTACGCCCGGGCGCAGGGCATGTGGCGGGAACCGTCGACGCCGGACCCGGTGTTTACCGACACGCTGTCACTTGACCTCGGTACCGTCGTGCCATCGCTCGCGGGCCCGAAACGGCCGCAGGACCGGGTGCTGCTGTCGCAGGCGTCAAGCGAGTTTGCGCGGGCCTGTGCCGAGATGGGCCGGGAGAAGATCACCAGCGTGCCGGTGAGCGGCGCCGACCACGAGCTTGCTGACGGACACGTGGTCATCGCCGCGATCACCAGTTGCACCAACACCTCGAACCCGTCGGTGCTGGTCGCCGCCGGCCTGGTTGCACGCAATGCCAACGCCCGCGGGCTCACGGTCCAGCCGTGGGTCAAGACGTCGCTCGCGCCCGGCTCCCAGGTGGTCACCGGCTACCTCGAGGCGGCCGGACTGCAGCAGGAGCTCGATACCCTCGGCTTCAACCTCGTCGGCTACGGGTGCACCACCTGCATCGGCAATTCGGGTCCGCTGCCGCCGCCGATCGCCGATGCCGTGGAGAGTGGCGACCTCATCGTCGCTTCCGTGCTCTCCGGCAACCGCAACTTCGAGGGCCGCGTCAGCCCGCACGCCAGGGCCAACTATCTCGCCTCGCCGCCACTCGTTGTTGCCTACGCGCTTGCCGGCACCATGACACGCGACCTGTATGCGGAGCCGCTGGGCGAGGACGGCGACGGCACCCCGGTCTATCTGCGTGACATCTGGCCCTCGAACCAGGAAATAGCCGATGTCATGCGCGAGTGCCTGTCCCGCGAGATGTACCAGTCACGCTACGCGGACGTGTTCCGCGGCCCGGAGGAGTGGCGCGCCGTGCGTGCGACCGGTTCCCTCACATACCAGTGGAATGCCGGCTCGACCTACGTGCAGAACCCGCCGTACTTCGAAGGGATGGAGACGACGCCGGCTCCGGTCACCGATCTCATCGGCGCCCGGCCGCTGGCGTTCCTGGGCGACTCGATCACAACCGACCACATCTCTCCCGCAGGCTCGATCCGCCAGGACGGCCCGGCCGGTGACTACCTGATGCAGCGTCAGGTCCGCCCGTTCGACTTCAACTCCTACGGAGCGCGGCGGGGAAACCACGAGATCATGATGCGCGGAACCTTCGCCAACATCCGTCTGCGCAACGAGCTCGCACCGGAAACCACCGGCGGGTTCACCCGCCACCAGCCGAGCGGCGACGTGATGGACATCTACGCTGCCGCCATGCGCTACCAGGAGGAAAAGGTGCCGCTGATCGTGATCGGCGGGCGCGAATATGGTACCGGGTCGTCGCGTGACTGGGCCGCGAAGGGAACCAGGCTGCTCGGAATCAGGGCGGTGATCGTGGAAAGCTTCGAGCGGATCCACCGCTCGAACCTGGTGGGAATGGGTGTGCTGCCGCTGCAGTTCACCAACGGCGATACCCGCACCTCTCTGGGCCTGCGCGGTGACGAGACCTTCGACATCATCGGGATCGCTGACGGGCTGGTACCGGGCAAGGAACTCGCGTGCCGGATTCACCCGGCCGACGGCAGCGACATGCGCGAGATCAGGCTGTTGTGCCGCATCGATACCGCTGACGAGGTCGACTACTACCGCCACGGGGGCATCCTGCAGTACGTGCTCCGCGACATGCTGGATGCGGCGTAGCGTCCCCTGAACCTCACCGGTCTCCCGGTCCGCGCATGGCGGCGGACCGGAGCGGCCGGTGGCGTTGACCGGCAGGTGCCGCCGGCGTACAAAACCGCGTCCGCCGCACGCACTGACACCGGGCAGGGACATCCATGCCGGACGCCGCCATCAAGATCCACTCTCCGGAGGACTTCGACGGCATGCGCCGTGCCGGGCGCCTCGCGGCAGAGACCCTCGACTTCATCACTCCGCACGTCCGAGCCGGGGTGGCCACCGAAGAGCTGGACCGGCTGTGCCACCGGTTCATCTGCGATCACGGTGCCGTTCCGGCCCCGCTGAACTACCGCGGCTATCCGAAGTCGATCTGCACCTCGCTCAACCACGTAGTCTGCCATGGCATTCCCGGACCCAGGGCGCTTCGCGACGGCGACATCCTCAACATCGATGTCACCGTGATCCTGGACGGCTGGCATGGCGACACAAGCCGGATGTTCACGGTGGGCACCGTGCCGGTGAAGGCCGCCAAGCTGATTGACGTCACACACGAATGCCTGGAACGGGGCATTGCAGCCGTCCGGCCCGGCGCCCGGTTCGGCGACATCGGTCACACCATCCAGACCCACGCCGAGGCAGAGCGCTGTTCCGTGGTGCGTGATTTCTGCGGACACGGACTCGGGCGCACCTTCCACGCCGAACCCCACGTGATGCACTACGGAACCGCGGGCTCCGGACCCGAGATGCGCGAGGGCATGTTCTTCACCATCGAGCCGATGATCAATACCGGCAGACACGCGGTGAAGCTCCTGTCCGACGGCTGGACCGCTGTCACCCGCGACCGCTCGCTGTCAGCTCAGTTCGAACACACCGTCGCCGTGACCGAGAACGGCCACGAGGTGTTTACGCGTTCGCCGGAAGGGCTCGAAAAACCTCCCTACCGGCCGGTCTGACCGACAGGTCTCAGATCCGGATCACCGCCCGTCCGCGCACGTCGCCCGCGAGGATGCGCCGGCCAAGCGCCGGAAGTTCGTCAAGACTGTGCACGGAGACCATGCCCTCGAGCCGTTCGGGCTCCATGTCCCGGGCAAGCCGGCTCCAGGCCTGGCGCCGGGGGCCTGCCGGGCAAAGGACCGAGTCGATCCCGAGCAGCGAAACGCCCCTGAGCAGGAACGGCAGCACCGTGGTCTCGAGCCGGTTGCCGCCGGCCAGCCCCACGGCCGCAACCGACCCGCCGTACGCGATGCGGCTGAGCAGGTTGGCAAGCGTGACGCCGCCGACGGAGTCGATCGCGGCAGCAAACTGCTCGCGCGCGAGCGGTCGTTCCGGCCGGGCGGCTAGTTCCGCCCTGTCGATGATTGTGGTCGCACCAAGTTCCTGGAGGTACGGACCGAGCTCGGGCCGGCCGGTGGAAGCTGTCACCCGGTATCCCAGCCGTGCGAGCACTGTCGTGGCCACACTCCCGACACCACCGGCCGCACCGGTGACCAGGACCTCGCCGGCGTCCGGTTCGAGACCGTGCTCCTCGAGCGCCATGATTGCGAGCATGGCGGTAAACCCCGCGGTGCCGAGTGCCATGGTATCCTGCATCGAGAACAAGCCCGGAACCGGAACCAGCCAGTCCCCGTGCACCCGCGCCTTCTCGGCGTAGCCGCCCCAGCGGGTCTCCCCGACCCGCCAGCCGGTCAGCACGACCTCGTCACCGGGCTCCCATTCAGGATGCGAAGACTGCTCGACGACGCCGGCGAGGTCGATGCCGGGGACGTGCGGATAGTTGCGGACCAGCCGCCCTATTCCGCCCAGGATCATGCCGTCCTTGTAGTTCAGCGTCGAGCACGCAACCCGGACAAGAACATCGCCATCCGGCAGATCCACTTCGCTGACGGTCTCGACGGCGGCGGAAACGCCTTCATCTCCCTCGCGCAACACGAGTGCGCGGAATCCCGGCATGTCAGGCCTCCGATACGAACAAACGGATCAGCGCAGCGGCTCGAGGATCGACACGTAGTTGGCGACCGCGACACCCCCCATGTTGAAGATGCCGCCGAGCGAGGCACCGGGGACCTGCATGCCTCCGGCCTCGCCGCGAAGCTGCATCGAGGTGAGCACGTGCATGGACACCCCGGTGGCGCCGATCGGGTGGCCCTTGGCCTTCAGCCCTCCCGACGGGTTGACCGGAAGCCTGCCATCCCTTGCGGTCACGCCTTCCGCGATCACCTCTGCCCCCTTGCCTGGAGCGGCGAGGCCCATGGCCTCGTATTCGAGCAGTTCGGCTATGGTGAAACAGTCGTGGGTCTCGACCAGCGACAGATCGTCGATGGCGAGTTTGGCGCTGTCCAGCGCACTCCCCCAGGCCCGGGCGCAGCCTTCAAGTTCGGTCACGTCACGCCGCGACATCGGCAGGTAGTCATTGACCTGGGCGCGGGCGCGCAGCGCAACCGCCTTCTGGCGGCCGAGCGCCGTCTCGACGTCGGTGAGCACCAGGGCCGCGGCACCGTCGGACACCAGCGAACAGTCGGTCCGCTTCAGCGGGCCGGCAACGATCGGGTTGCGGTCGGAGACCTGGCGGCAGAACTCGTAGCCAAGATCCTTGCGGATCTGGGCAAAGGGATTGTCCACGCCGTTGCGGTGGTTCTTCGCCGCGATCATGGCGAGCGCGTCGCTCTGGTCGCCGTAGCGCTGGTAATACTGGTTGGCGATCAGAGCGAACACTCCGGCGAACCCGCCCTGGATGTCCGATTCCTCCTTGAGATAGCTCGCCGTCAGCAGCGTTTCTCCGACCAGGTGGCCGGGAAGGTCGGTCATCTTTTCGACCCCGACCACCAGCACCACCCGTCCGCGCCGCGCCTCCAGGAAGTCGGCTCCCTGGTGCACGGCGGCACTGCCGGTCGCGCAGGCATTCTCGACCCGGGTCGCCGGCTTGAAGCGGAAGTCGTCGGAGGCCTGCAGCACCAGGCTGGAGGTGAAGGCCTGCGGCGACAGGGCGCCGCCGAAATGACCAAGGAAGATCGCGTCGACATCGCACGGGGCAAAGCCGGCATCGGCCACGGCATCCGCCGCCACCCTGGTGATCAGGCTCTCGACGTCCTCGTTCTCGTGTTTGCCGAACGGCAGATGGGACCAGCCAACAATACAGACAGTCATGGCGCTCGGGCCTCCAGGGTACGGGTGGAACGGGTGGTTCCGCCGACGCGGAAACCGGGAACCCAAGCCTGCGCCGGCAGACGCCGGTGGTCAAGCCGCCGGACTACTGCAGCCTGTCGGGCAGTTCCTCGATCGCGTCGTCGATCAACCGGGTTCGGGTTTCCGGCGTCATGGTCTCCCGGATCAGGTGACCGGCCGCATCGACGGCAAGATCGACCGCCATGGAGCGGACATCCTGCAGGGCCCGCGCCTCCGCCTGGGCGATGCGGTCCAGCGCCTGGCGTTCGCGCCGTTCCAGCATGGCCGTGACCGCCTCCTCGGCCTGGACCCGCAGCCGTTCGGCCTCAGCCTGGGCCTGGGCAACGATCTCTCCGGCCTCGGTCTCGGCATCGCGCTGCCGGCGCCGGTAGGTGGCCAGCACGGTCTGGGCGTCCTCGCGCAACTTCTGCGCTTCCTCGAGCTGGCGCGCGATCTCGGCGGAGCGCCGGTCGAGCAACGCGGTGATCCGTGCGGTCCCCTTCCACAGCACCAGCGCCACGAAGATGACGAACGCGATGGCAACCGCTATGTCAGCTGTGAAGCTCATGGCCGTCCGTCCCGTGCGACCGCGGCAATGGCACGGGTGACCGCTTCCTCGCCGGGACGAGAGCCGATCAGCCTCGCGACAGCCTCGACTGCTGCCTCGCTCGCCACGTCGCGTATGTTGTCGACAGCCCCGGCGCGCGAAGCAGCAATCCGCTGCTCGGCCTCGGCCACCATTCCGGCAACCCGGGCCCGGGCCACTTCCTCCCGTTCGGCACCCGCGCGCGCCGCGACGTCCTGTGCCTCGCGAACGGCCGCCGCCGCCCTGGCACGGGCTTCGGCGAGGAGAGCCTCGTGGTCCGCCTGCGCCTGTGCGGCTTCCGACTGCAGGGTCTGGGCCTTGTCGAGGTCGTCGGCGATCCGGTCCTGGCGTTCTTCCAGCACCTCGAAGATCCGCGGCACCGCTACCCTGGAGACCAGGACGTACAGGACCGCGAAACTGACAACGAGCCAGAAGATCTGCGACGGGTAGGTCTGGATGTCGAGCTGCGGCAGCTTGACCCCGGAGTCATCCGCGGCCCGGGCGACGCCGGACGCAAGGAAGCCGCCGGCAAGCACCGCCGCCGCTCCCGCACGTCGTACCCGGTCAGGGCTGATCCGCATCGTGGATCCCCTGCTATCGGCAATCAGGTGAACAGGATCAGGAACGAGATCAGCAACGCGAACAGCGCGATCGCTTCCGTCAGGGCAAAACCGAGAATGCCGATACCGAATACCTCGCCGCGTGCCGCGGGATTGCGGGCAATGGAGGAGACCAGCGACGAAAAGATGTTGCCGATGCCGACACCGACACCGGCAAGTGCGATCACGGCGAGGCCCGCTCCGATCATCTTCGCGGCATCAAGTTCCATGACGAGGATCCTTCCTTGGGATTTGCTGGGTCGTTGGGAGGGTTGCCCGGCTTCCGGGCATCAGTGCAGGTGAATCGCGTCGTGCAGGTACAGGCAGGTCAGCACGGTGAAGACATAGGCCTGCAGGAAGGCGACCAGGATCTCGAACCCGGTCAGTGCAACCAGCAGCGCGACAGGCGCCACGCCCAGCACTCCCATGAGCACCGCGAACCCGCCGAACACCTTCATCATGGTGTGACCCGCCATCATGTTGGCGAACAGGCGCACCGACAGGCTGACCGGACGCACGAAGTAGGAGATGATCTCGATCGGCACCAGAAGCGGCGCCATCACCAACGGCGTTCCCGACGGCACGAACAGGGTGAAGAAGTGCAGGCCGTGGCGGACCAGCCCGATGACGGTCACGCCCACGAAGACGGTGATTGCCATCGCAAAGGTGACGATGATCTGGCTGGTGAAGGTATAGGCGTAGGGGATCATCCCGAACAGGTTGCCGAACAGGATGAACAGGAACAGGGTGAAGATGAACGGAAAGTAGCCGCGACCCTCGCTGCCCACGTTCTCGCGCAGCATGTTGGCGATGAACTCGTAGGAGACCTCGGCCATCGATTGCCAGCGTCCCGGCACCAGGCGGCCACTGCGCATGCTCAGCGTCAGGAACGCGGTCACGCCGATTACCGTGATCGCCATCCACATTGACGAGTTGGTAAACGACAGGTCAACGCCGCCGACGTGCAGCGGAACCAGCGGTTTCAGCGCAAACTGTTCGACAGGTGACGCCACCCGGACTTCCCTTCTACTCGGCCTCGCGATCGGTCCCGGTCGGCTCCCGCCGGTAGCCCAGGGCCATGCCGACGCCGGAGATCGCCCGGAACGCGTTCAACATCCCGGCCGCAGCGCCGAGCATGAAGCACAGGATCAGCAGCCAGGGCGACGTGTCGAGCCAGCGATCCAGCCCGTACCCGACCAGTGCGCCGACCGCCACACCGGCGACAAGTTCGACGCCGGTGCGCATCGCCAGGCCCAGCATTCCCTTCGGCGGCCCGCCCGTCGGGCGACTGCGACCGGACGCTGTCCGGTCCTGTCTGCCGCGCGCCGCATCAAGCCGTGCCTCCAGCTCGCGCAACGTCGGCGGCGGGGTGCCATCCGTTCCTGACATGTGGCCTGAGCCGACCCTCCGGTCCTGGTGTCCCGATCCGCGTCCTGCCGCGAAATCGCGGCCAACATAGGGAACCTCCATGGTGCCTGTCAAGCCGGAACCATTCCTGCTTTCTGGGCCACAAGATAATGAAATCATGAAATTTTTTGAACGAATCGCCCTCAGGCTGCCGGTGCGAGCCGCCGGGCCTCGCGGATGTCGACCGACACCAGTCGACTGATGCCGCGCTCCGCCATGGTGACCCCGTAGAGACGGTCCATCCTGGCCATGGTCAGGCGATGGTGGGTGATCACCAGAAAACGGGTGTCGGTCTGCCGCGCCACCTCGGCCAACAGGTCGCAGAACCGGTCAACATTACGGTCATCCAGCGGCGCGTCGACCTCGTCGAGCACACAGATCGGCGACGGAGAGGTCATGAAGGCCGCGAATACCAGGGCAAGCGAGGTCAACGCCTGTTCGCCGCCCGAGAGCAGGGACAGCACCCGGGCCGTCTTGCCCGGCGGACTGGCGATGACGTCGAGACCAGGGCTCAGCGGGTCCGAAGTCTCGACCCAGACCAGCTTCGCGGACCCGCCGGCAAACAGCCGGCGGAACACCTGCCGGAAGTGGCTGTCGACCTCCGCAAAGGCGGCGCGCAACCGTCGCCGCCCCTCCCGGTCCATAACCCCGATCGCCTCGCGCAATCGCTCGACAGCGCCCACCAGGTCATCGCGTTCGTCCTCGAGTGCGCTCATCTCCGCGCGCAGCTCGTCGATCTCGATCTCGGCCCGCAGATTGACCGGCCCCATCCGGTCCCGCCGCAGACGCAGACGCTCAAGACGCAGGCCGATGGTTTCGCTGTCGGCGTCCCGCTCGATCCCTGTCATGGCCGCGCACAGCTCGTCCACGGAGGTATCGAGCCGTTCCCTGATGCTCCGGCGCACCACCTCGAGGCGGCGGTCCGCCTGCTCTCTGGCCGTCTCGGCCCGCATCAGTTGCTCGCGGCATGCCAGCGCGGCCGCTTCCGCCTCCCGGGTCGCCCGGTCAGCCGCCTCCAGTGCTGCCTCGGCACCGGCGAGCGTCCGGTCGGCCCGGTCGTGCCGGGCACGGGCTGTTCCGATCGCACTCTCGAGCTCGGCGCTCCTGGTCTCGATCTGCCCCGGCACTCCCTCGAGGTCCTCCAGCCCCCCCCAGAGGTTTCCTGGGCCCCGGCGAGCGTCGGGTCGGCCCGGTCGTGCCGGGCACGGGCTGTTCCGATCGCACTCTCGAGCTCGGCGCTCCTGGTCTCGATCTGCCCCGGCACTCCCTCGAGTTCCTCAAGCCACTCCGCGGTCTCGTTCCGTCGCCCGGCCAGGGCATCGATGCGTTCGCCAGCCTGCTCGAGGCGCCCGTTCCAGGTCCTGATATCGGCGTCGATCTGCTCGATGCGCCCGGCGCGCTGCCGGGCCTCGATCTCGAGTTCGTCGCGAGCACGTCTCGCCTCCGCAAGCTGTTGTCCGCGGCGATCATGCTCTGCGCCCAGGCGTTCGCGTTCCTGTCGACAGGCGGACACGTCGTCGAGAGCCTCAAACTCCGCCGCCATCGTCCGGGTTTCGGCGTGCGCCGTTTCCTGTTCGGCAGCCAGCCGTTTCACGGAATCGGCCAGCGACCCGGCTGTCGCCGTCGCCTCGGCGTGGAGCGCGACCAGTCGGGTCTCGCGCGCACGCGCCGTCTCGAGGTTTCGACGTGCGTCCCTGAGCGCATCATGCCCGGCACTTTCGCGTACCACCGCTTCCTCGTGCGCACGGCGCGCCTGTTCCCGTTCCGTCGTGGACCGGGCCCTGCGGTCCGTGATCGCCGCCCTGGCCGCTTCCAGCTCCGCGAGCCGTGCCCGGTTCCGCATCCGCAGGCTGGCGGCATTTTCCTGGCCCACATCCTCGAAATAGCCGTCCCAGCGCCACAACCCGCCATGCGGTGTGGTCAGCCGCTGCCCCGGCGCAAGGCGCTGTTGCAGCGTCCGGGCCGTCACGGCGTCGTCAACGACACCGATCTGTGCAAGCCGCACCCCCATCCGCCCGGCGTGTCCGACCATCCCGGCAAGCGCCCGGGTCCCGTCGGGAAGAGCGCAGGATGCCGGCGGATCGGGTCGTTCGACCCAGCCGCGTCGGGCGGTGGTGTCACCCGCGGCGACCAGCGGTGCGGACAGATCGTCGCCGAGTACCGCACCCAGCGCCATTTCGCAGCCGGGCTCGACCTCGAGTCCGTCGAGCGCCGGTTCGCCGGGCAGGTCGCAGACCAGCAACCGGCGCAGCGCGCCAGCCTCTGCCTCCACGCGCGCGATGTCGGCATCACCCGTTGCACAGGCCGCAGCGGTGGTCTCCAGTCGATCACGCGCATTTCGCCGGGCGGACTCCGCACTCTCCGCCGCCTCCTGTGCCTGATCGACCGCGGTTTCGGCGGCAGCGACCTGCACACGTGCCGCGGCAAGTTCCTCGCCGGTTGCCCCCGACTGTCTGGCGCTCGCCTGCCGGGCCGCGAGCGCCTGCTTCCGCTCAGCGAGATCCCGCTCCCGGGTCTCGGCATTGGCGAGCTGGCGCTCGAGCAGTTCGCGGCGGGCGTCCGTGGTCGCGATCCTGTTCTCCAGCTCCGACAGGCGCCTTGCCACGGCGTCGAGCCGGCATTCGGCCGCGTCGACCGCCTCGGCTGCGCGCGACAGCTGCCTGGCTCCGGACCACGCGCCAAGGGTGCGTTCTTCGCCCGCCAGCCGCGCAAGTGCGCCTTCGGCCTCCTGCCTGAGTCCGGTCTCGCGCGCAAGGTCGTCGCCGATCTGCTGCAACCGGGTCTGCGCCTGTGCACGATCCCTCGCCAGACGGGCGCGTTCGTCGTTGATGCGGCTGCGCGCAAGTTCGAGTTCCCTGGTCTCGGTCGCCGCCCGGACCGCTGCCTCGCGCAGCGCCGGCAGCACCGCGCCCCGTCGCTCGCGGGTCGCGGTCTCGGTTGCAACCAGTCCGGCAGCGTCCCGGACCGCCGTCTCGCAGGCCAGGCACTGCCCGGCCTGGTCCGCGTGATCCGCCGACGCCGCGTGCCATTCCAGGTACAGCAAGGCTGCTTCGGCATCCCGGATCGCCTGGCCGAGGCTGCGGTACCTGCGGACCTCGCGCTCCTGGTGCCGAAGCCCGTCGAGCCGCTGCGCGAGCCCGGCAAGCCGATCTGCCGCACGCTCGAGATTGGCGTGCGAGTGTTCGAGGCGCAGGCTTGCCTCACGTCGCCGGGCCCGGATGCCGCCCAGGTTCGCCGCCTCCTCGAGCAACAGGCGCCGCTCGTCAGGCGAGGCGCTGATCAGTTCGCCGATCCGGCCCTGGGCGATGATGGAGGCCGACCGTGACCCGGTGCCAACGTCATTGAACAGCAGGCGCACCTCGCGGGCGCGGGCCTCCTGGCCGTTGATGCGATAGGACGACCCCTTCGAGCGTTCGATCCTCCGGGTGACCGTCGCCTCGGAAAACCCGTCAAGCACCGCAGGACCCGAACGGTCGGCATTGTCGACGACCAGCGCCACCTCGGCAAACCCGTGTGCCGCCCGGCGGCCGGACCCGTTGAAGATCACGTCCTCGAGCTCGGCGCCGCGCATCCGGCTCGCGGTGCTCTCTCCCATGACCCAGCGCAACGCCTCGACCAGGTTCGACTTGCCGCACCCGTTCGGCCCGACCACGCCGGTCAGGCCGGGGACCAGTTCGATGTCCACCGGATCGGCGAAGGACTTGAACCCAGCGAGTCTGAGACTGGAAAACTGCACCGGTGCGGACCTCCCGACGGGTGCTGGCCGAGCGGCGTTACCGAAGCGCGTCCGAGAGCGCCTCGTCGAACTCCTCGAAGGTGAAGGCAGCCAACCGCTCGCCGTTCAGCACGAAGGTGGGGGTTGCATCCACACCGTGCTCCGCCTGCGCCGTCCGCTGCATCTTCCCGATCCCCTCGAGCAGGTCACGATCGTTCATGCAGCCGCGCGCGGTCTCCTCGTCCATGCCGGCAAGCCGGGCGAGCCTGACAAGCGCCGCCTCGCCCTCGCCGGAGGTTGCCCAGGACGCCTGCTGCTTCAGCAGCAGGTCGATCATGGGAGCGTAGCGCTGCTTCGGCAGGCATCGCGCCAGCGCTGCCGCCCGCAGGGCCAGCAGGTCGAGCGGAAAGTCGCGCAGTTCGACCAGCAGGTGACCAGGAACCACGTAGGTGTCCCGCAATTGCGGCCAGGTCTCGGTGTGGAACCGCGCGCAGTGTGAACAGGTCAGGGAAAAGTACTCGATCAGGACCAGCCGTGCCGAGGGCGACCCGATCGTCCTGGGCTCGAGTGCCGTGCCGATGTCGTACCCCGCCCGGCCGGGACCGGGAACGGCCGAGACAAGGGCAGCGGCCCCCAGTGCCCCGATGAGTGTTCTGCGCCGCATTTCGATCTCCATTACACTACATGTGGGGGACAATACCCTGATCCCCCACTACAGACAACGCGTTCTGCAGGCAGAACCGGCGATCAGCCGTCGGTGCTTCCCAGCACCGCGCGGCCAAGCCTCAGCAGTGCCTCGCGCAGCGAACCGTCGCGCACCTGCGCGACCTGCCGGTCGATCCACTCTTCCTCTTCCGGCTCGAGCGACCGGGGCCGCCTGCGTCCGGGACGAACGGCCTGGGGAAGACCGTGGTGCAGGGCAAGTCGCGACACCGCGTCGTATCCGAACACGGTGTTGATCCGTTCAATCAGAACCGGTTCCATGTGCTGCACCTCGATGGCCCGTGCCGAGCTGACCACGAGGTGCAGTGTCGCTCCCGAGCGCTGACCCCGGGGGTAGGCGATGCGTTCGGGCACACAGCAGTGCGCGATATCGGGACCGACGATGACGGACCAGCGACTGATAATGGCAACCTCGAAGAAGCCGCGGCGCCGGATTTCACGGGTCGCGGCCTCCGGGAGCATTGCGCGCAGCGGCATGAGGCCGCGGCCGGAGCGCCGCGCGGGCCGTGGCGTGTCGTCCTGTTGCCCTGTCATCCTGGCCGGCTCCCGCATGCCTGGCCGGACAGTATATTGAGGCATGGCCATGAACACATCCCCGCGGCTCGCCCGGGACCTGCTTGCCTGGTACGACGCCAACCGGCGCGTTCTGCCGTGGCGCGCCGCCCCCGGCGAATGTCCCGATCCCTACCGGGTCTGGCTCAGCGAGATCATGCTGCAGCAGACCACCGCCGGTCGGGTCGGCGAGTACTTCACCCGGTTCGCGGCACGCTGGCCAACGCTCGCGGCACTTGCCCGGGCGTCGGAGGACGAGGTGCTGGCACAGTGGGCCGGCCTCGGCTACTACGCCCGCGCCCGTAATCTGCACGCCTGCGCCAGGACCGTGGTGGAGAAACATGCCGGTAGATTTCCCGACACGGAGGATGCGCTGCTCACTCTTCCCGGGATCGGCCGCTACACCGCCGCCGCCATCGCGGCCATCGCCTTCGACCTGCCGGCTACACCGGTCGACGGCAATGTCGAGAGGGTGATCTCGCGGCTGCGAAACATCCGCGAACCGCTGCCCCGCTCGCGCCCGCTGATCCGCCGCCACGCCGCGGTGCTGACGCCCCGGCGCCGGCCAGGCGACTATGCCCAGGCGGTGATGGACCTGGGCGCAACCATCTGCACTCCGCGTTCGCCGTCGTGCACCGGCTGTCCGTGGCACCACTCCTGCGCTGCCCGCGCGGCAGGCAGCCCGGCAGAGTTGCCGCGCCGGATCCCCAGGCCCGCCCGGCCGACCCGGTACGGAACCGCGTTCTGGTGCCTGGACGCTGAGGGCGGGGTGTTGCTTCGCCGCCGGCCGGCATCGGGCCTGCTCGGCGGCATGGTCGAGGTTCCCACCAGCGACTGGACCCGCGTTTCCGGTCCCGCGGCCGATCCGCCCCTGCCGGGCCACTGGCGGGAACTGGCGGGCACGGTGCGCCACACCTTCACCCACTTCCACCTCGAACTCCGGGTCCGGACTGCGCAGCTCGCCGGCCGTCCCCGGGCTCCCGGGCGGTGTTTCTGGCACCCGGTGGCAACGCTCGACGCGGCCGGCCTGCCGTCGGTGATGCGCAAGGTCGCGCAGTTGGCCACCAGGGCCTGACGGTCAGGACAGGTGCTTCAGGTACTGCCCGTACCAGTCGAAGTCGACGAGTGCGACGTAGTCGTCGATCAGCTGGCGGGTGACCGGACCCGGGATCGCCTCGCTGGCCGGCCGGCGCCCGTTGATGCTTCGGATCGGGCAGATGCAGAAACTGGTCGAGGTGATGAAGGCCTCCTCGGCGTTGTAGGCGTCGAACAGGTCGATATCGGTCTCGTCCACCGGTATGCCGCGGGCGGCGGCGAGTTCCATGGTGACCGCCCGGCTCACGCCCGGCAGCACCATCCGTGCGCGCGGTGTCTTCAGACGTCCACCGGAGAGCAGGAAGATGTTGCTGCCCTTGCCCTCGGCGAGATTGCCGTCGCGGTCGAGCAGCACCGACAGGGCGTTCGGGTCCTGGGCCGCCACCTCGAGGTCACCCAGGATCAGGTTCAGGTAGTTGTGCGACTTCGCCCTCGGGCTGATCATGTCCGGCGCGACACGCCGCACGCCCGGCGTGACCACGTCGATCCCGTCCCGGTAGAAGCTGGCCCGCGCTGCGAGCGGCAGCGGCGTGCACTCGACCACCACGGTCGCATCGGGCCAGTCCGGCCATGCCTCGCGGTCACCCGGCGGCACTCCCCGGCTGACGCGCTGGCTGACCCAGTAGTCCTCGTCATCGCCGATCAGCGGCAGGTTGCGCCTGACCACTTCCCCGGTGATCTCGACGAAGCGGTCAAGCGAGTGGCCCGACGACAGGCCGAGGTAGCGCAACGACCGTTCGAACCGCTCGAGGTGCTCGCGCAGGCGGAAGATGCGGTGCCCGAAGGTCCGCGTGGTGTCGAACGCGGCGTCGCCGAACTTGAACCCGGCGTCCTTGATCGGAATGAGCGCCTCGCTCTCGGGGACGAATTCACCGTTGAGGTAGACGGTGCGCTGGTTTGCGAGTGCCATCGCGAACTCCCGGATCCGGTGGAGCCGGGATCATACCGCAGTCCCGGGCGCGATGTCCCGTCCGGCGGGTGTGAGGTTCCCGACCCGGTCAAGGGTCGGACAGACATGTCTGTTCGCCACACCACGGCCGGTGACGCACGGATCTGGAGCCTTCAGGGCGGTCGGGCGAAACGGCGGGGCGGCAATCCGTGAGTGCGCTTGCGTGTCGCCTTCCCATCGGCAGCGGAACGGCAGGCGCGAGGCGATCCTGTGACGGCGCGCTGCACACCTCGCGCACCGTGACTTTCCGATTGCCCTGGCCAGGTGTGCCTTGCCGGCTGAATGGCCCGCCACCGCGCATCCATCTTCACGTGGTGCCGCTGCACGCGGGTTGCGGGGCGAAGACTCCCGCTGCATCTGGCGCGGTGTCGCCGCGGATGCCGGATATGATGCACGAAGCGTTCACACACCGGGCACCGGGCCGGTGTCGAGGTGGGCTTTGTGTCCTGCTCCTGGCGGCGGCTCCTGGATGTGTGGACGGATCAGCCGGACAGCAGCATTCGCAAGCTTGCCCGGGCCGCGACCGCTCGTTTCTCCCCATGACGGACACCCGGTGAGGGTTGCACCTGGCCTTCTCTTGCCCGAGCCTCGAGAGCCGCATGCAGGGTGTCCTCGGCCTCGCGCACGGTGATTGTGGCCACGACCGGTATCCTGGGCAGGTGACCGCGCTTTGCTGACATGATGCAGGCGTCAGGACAGTCCGGATGTCGGGCCAGCGTGGACAGTCTTTGCTCACGCCCGGCGTCCGGACCGCTGCAGCAGCAGGCACAACGGCATGCCGAGAAACGCCACGACGACCAGGAACACGAAGTCGTTCAGGAACGCGACCGTCCGGGCCTCGTCGATCACCAGCCGCTGCAGGGTATGCAGCGCCGGATCGATCACCGACACGGTTCCGGCCAGGGCGGTCGCCGCGAAGGCGTCGATGTGCTCGCGCATCTCGATGTAGTTGACCTGGGAGGACCGCACCAGGATCGAGACCACCACCGATGTCCCCATGCTGGCGCCGACCGAGCGGACCAGCGCGAACAGGGCCGCTGCCTCGACCCGGAAGTCCGGCGCCAGCGTGGAGAAGGTCACCGTGGTGAGAGAGACCCACATCATCCCCATGCCGTAGCCGTTGATGACGGTGACCCAGACCACCTCTGCCAGTGAAACCTCGGCGTTCCAGCCGGTCATCCACAGGTTGCTGACACCGACGCAGGCCAGGCCGGCAATGATCAGGTACTTGCCGGGGAACCGGTCCGCGAGGAACCCGGCGGTGACCATCGCCACCATGGTCCCGACACCGCGGGCCGAGACCACCCAGCCGGCCGACAGCACCGGGTAGCCCTGAACGTTCTGCAGGAACAGGGGCAGGATGAACAGGCTGGCAAACACCGCAATGCCGAACACGAAGATCAGCAGCAGGCCGATCAGGTAGTTGCGATCGGCAAAGATCGCCAGGTTGACATAGGGAGCCACGGTCGTCAGGCAGTGGGCCGTGAACAGGTAGAAGGCCATGACCGAGATCGAGACATTGACCAGGATCTCCGTCGATTCGAACCAGCCGAGCCGCTCGCCCCGGTCAAGTGCGAGTTGCAGGAACACCACGGCGACAATCAGCGTGACCATGCCGAACCAGTCGACCCGACGGTCGGGAACCTCCGCCTTTGGCAGGGTGGCGACAATCGCGAAGAACGCGACGATCCCGAACGGGATGTTCATGAAGAACACCGAGCGCCAGTCGTGGAACTCGGTCAGCATTGCACCGACGGTCGGACCGATCACCGGGCCGATGATCATGCCCATGGACCAGATGCTCATCGCTAACCCGTGTTTCTCGCGCGGGTAGGTGTCGAGCATGATTGCCTGGGAGATCGGCAGCAGTGGTGCCGAAACGAAGCCCTGCAGGATCCGCCATGCCACCAGCTGTCCCAGGGTCTCGGCGGTGCCGCACAGCAACGAGGTCACCGTGAAGCCGAGAATGGCGGCCAGGAACACCCGGCGGCGACCGAAACGCTGGCTCATCACGTTGGTCAGGATGGTCCCGACCGCGGTCGCCACCACGAAGGCGGTGATCACCCACGACACCTGGTCCGGGGCCGCCGACAGGTTGCCCTGGATGCTCGGGAGTGCCACGTAGGCGGTGCTCATGTTGAGCGCGTGCAGCAGCGAGGCCGCCAGCACCGGACCGGTGATGATGAGCCGTTCGAACGGCGTAAACGGCCCCTGGGCCGGCCTGGTGATGGTCAGCACAGCCGGTTTCCGCTGCTTTCGGCCCGGCCGGCCCTCAGGCCGGGGTCAGCCGGTAGACCCGGGCCGCGGTATCGTGGAACAGGGCCGCCTTCTCGTCAGCGGATGCGCCGGCAGCGATGTGCTTGAAGGCGTTCCATATCGTCGCGTAGCTGCAGCTCAGCTTGTCGACCGGGAAGTTCGACTCGAACATGCACCGGTCCACCCCGAACACCTCGATGACGTAGTCGTAGTAGTGGCGGGGTGCGGCCGCCCCGTCCCCCCCCGCCGGCCGCGGCGGCCGCCGCCGCCCCGCCCGCCTGCCCGCCCGGGGGGGGGGGTGGCCCCCGCCGTTCCCAGCCGAAGCCGTTGACGTCCATGTTGATGCCGCCGAGCTTGGCGACGACATTGCCGCACCTGGCCAGTTCCCGGACCATCGGCTTCCAGGTTTCGAACACCTCGCGCTCGCGCCCGGCATACGGGCCGGCCCCGATCGGTCCCCCGAAATGATCGAGGATGATCGTGGTGTCCGGAAACGCCCGCGCGAGGCTGGTGACTTCCGGGATCTGCGGGTGGTAGCACCAGGCCTCGAAGCTCAGTCCCCGGGGACCGAGTTCGGCAAATCCGCGCCGGAACGTCTCGTCGAGCAGCAGCCCCTGCGGCGGATCGGTACGGTGATTGCGTATCTGAGGCGACGGGTCCCAGGCGACCGCCCGGCGGATGCCGCGGAACCTGCCGCCGCCGGCAACGAGATGGGCGTCCAGCACCTCTCCGGCGCGTGCGCCGATCCGCAGGTCGACCGTGCCCACGATCCCGGCGGCTATCCGCGTCGGGCCGTACAGACCCGACGCACTCATGGCGGCGATGCCGTTGACGAACTCTGTCTCTCCGACCGGTCGCAGGTGCTCGGGCCCATCACCGCGGAACATGGCGCCGCACTCGATGAAGACCGTGGAGACGATGGAGTGCCCGCTTCCGGTGTCGGCGAGGATCTCGTCGAGCAGGTAGCGGGGCTGGATCTGATGGGCCGTTGCCCGGTCCCAGAGATGGTGATGGGGATCGCAGATCGGCAGGTCGGGTTCGAGGATGTCCTCCTCGATCCGCGCCAACCACTCCCGGTTCGACGAATGTGCGACCATTGCTGTCTCCGCGTTACTGTCCCCAGGGTCGCCTGGTCATACCACGCGCCCGTCCCTTAGCCGCGCGATGGCGGCCGGATCGTGGCCGAGTTCGGCCAGGATCTCGTCGGTGTGCTCGCCGAGCGTTGCCGCGCGGCTGCGGATGGTTCCCGGCGTCCCGGACAGTCTGACCGGCGTCGTGGTGACCGGAACCGGCCGCTCGAGTCCGGGGAAGGCCATGTCATGGAGGAAGTCCATCGCCCGGACGTGCGGGTCCTCCAGCACCTGTGCCGGTTCCAGCACCGGACCGCAGGGGATCCGCGCTTCGTCAAGTGCCGCCAGCACCTCGGCGGTGGTCTGGTCCCGGCACCATTCGGCCATCCTCGCGCTCAGGACTTCACCATTGTCGCCGCGGGCCTGGTCATCGGCGAAGCGGGGATCGTCCAGCCAGTGGTCCTCTCCCATCAGCCGGGCCCAGCGTTCGAACAGCGGCTGGCCGACCACCTGCACCATCACCGCGCCGTCGCGGGTGCGGAACAGGTCGCTCGGACCGGAGATGTAGCCCCGGTTGCCGTAGGACGGACGGCCAATGCCGGTAACGGCTTCCTCGGCCAGACACGCGATGTTGAACGCCATCACGGTACGGGTGAGCGCGGCCTCGACCAGCTGGCCCCTGCCGGTACGGGTGCGTTCGAGCAGTGCGGACATGACACCGAAGGCCGCAAGCGTGGCGGTGCCGAAATCGGCGAAGGGGACGAACGACTTCATCGGATCGCCCGGGTGGCCTCCCATGGCTGTGGCGCCGGCGAGGGCCTGGGCAACGCCATCGAATCCGACCCGGTCGCTGTACGGTCCGCCCCGGCCGTAGGCGGTGACCGTGGCCAGGATGATGTCGGGCCTGATCGCCTTCAGGCTCTCGTAGTCGATCCCCATGGCCTCCAGTGTCGGCTGCGGCAGGTTGGCGATCACCACGTCCGCGGTCGCGACCAGCGAGCGGACGACCTCGCGGCCCTCCGGCTTCATCGGGTTCAGGGTCAGCGATCGCTTGTTGCGGTTGAGCGCGAGGAACATCGGGCCCTCGCCGGTCCCTGTGATCGGGACCAGGTACCGATCCTCGCTGCCTGACAGTTTCTCGATGCGGATGACATCGGCCCCCATGTCGCCGAGCAGCATGCCGCAGAACGGTCCGGCGATGTAGCGCCCGAAGTCGAGTACGCGCACACCCTCGAGTACTCCGGCCATGGTTCTCCCCCTGCTACAGTCGGTGCCGGCCGCAGGGTAGCCGATCGGCCCCCGGCATTGAATTATCGGCGTGCAGGCAAATGCGGTTTATCGCGTGGCGGATCGGGACACCACCGCCCGGAACCAGTCGAGCACCAGCCGGTGCCAGCCCTGCGGGATCTCGTGACCGCCCGGATGCAGCGCAAGCTGCAGGTTTCCGGCCCGGCACGCGTCCCAGCGCCGCAGCCAGAAGCGACCGGCGGTTTCGGCCACAAGACCGCGGGCCGGCGTGCAGCCGTTGGCGCGGCGCAGGGTCTCCAGGCCATCGAACACGTCGCCCTGGCGGAGCATGCCGTTCCTGATCGATCGCCCCTCGATCGGCACAGTACGGTCGCGCCAGCCATGGGTGTGCAGCAGCGAGACCGGCCCGGCGCACTCTTGCGGCGGCGGGCGCCAGAAGGCCCCAGCAACCGGGGCGTGGGCGGCGAACATCCGTGGCGCCGCACAGGCGACGGTCCACACCAGCGAGCCGCCCAGCGAGAAGCCGGAAAGCAGCGATTGACGGCGGTCGACGCCGAACCGGTGCTCGGCATCACGCATGACCGCCTCGATGAACGCCACCTCGTCGCGTCTGCCGTGCCGCTCCGTCACGTACGGCAGGACGTGCCAGGTCCTGCCGTTCCGCCCGGCCCGGCGCATCCCGTCGGGCGCGACGACGGCGAGTCCGGCCTGCAGAAACGGTTCGGTCAGGCCCGCGTTGCCGATCACCGACCGCCCGCTCGCACCGTATCCGTGGGCGTGAACCACCGCCCGCACCGGGGAGGAGTGTTGTGCGGGCATGCGGATGTAGTATCCGCCACCCGGGACCTCGCAACGCGACCCGGCGCCCGGGCAGGCGCCAGCCGTTCCGGCCGCCAGCAGGACGAGCAGAAGGCCCAGGACCGGGGCGAGAACCATCTCAGGCGGCGAACCCGGCCTCCTTGCCGCGGACCAGGTCCGACACGGTCCGGTTGACCGGCGCGTCCAACCCCACCTTCCCCGCCTCCACCGGCACCGCGCCGTTGATGGCGTCGATTTCCGAACGCCGTCCGGCCAGGTGATCGAGCAGCATCGACGGGCGCGCGTCCGGCATCCGCGCGCCGAAGTCACGGACATAGGTGTCGACCTCCCCGAAGCCGAGAGCGATCCCCGCCGCGCGCGCCACCGCGTCCGCCTCACGCGCGCAGCCGAGCGCGATCGACCAGGCGGACGGCTCGGCCTGGACCTGGCCGATGGTCATGTTCATCAGCGCGCAGGGGCCGCTGTAGGTCACGTTGCAGATGAACTTCTCCCAGATCATCTGGTGAATGTCGGGATAGCCCTTCGCGGTGAAACCGGCGGCATTCCAGGCCTCGACCACGCGTTCGAGACGCTGCGACATTCCGCCTTGCATCTCGCCGATGCGGACCAGCTGCATGCCGTTGTGATGGGCGTGGCCCGGCGCCTTCATCGACGCTCCGAAGCCGCCAACCACCCCGATCATGACCTTGCCGGTATCGATAGCCTCGGCGATCCGGTCGGCGGCGCCAAGTCCGTTCTGGATGGTCAGGATGACACTGTCGTCCCCGGCAATCTCGGCTGCGGACCGGGCTGCAGACGCCACGCCGTCGGCCTTGGTCGCAACGATGACGAGATCGCATTCCCCGGCATCCGCGGCACTGGTGGTGGCGTTCAGCCGGACCGTCCGGTCACCGCTCGCACCCTCCAGCCTCAGCCCGGTGCGGTTGATCGCATCGACGTGTTCCGCCCAGGTATCGATGGCCCAGACCTCGTTGCCGGCATCCGCCAGCAGCGCTGCATACACCGAACCCATCGCACCGCATCCGATGATGCCGATCTTCATTCCCGTACTCCTCCGGTTGTCGCGGTCTTGTCTGGCCCGACCGACTGCGGGCACTATGGCACATCCGTTCCGAGACGCGAGGCGTGACGTGCCATGACTGCCCGGTCAACGATTGCAGACCTGATCGAGGATCGCTACGGCGTTCCGACTGCCGACGGCCGCGACCTGCCGGCCGAGGGTGAGCTCGCCGGCATTCTTTCCCATCGCACGCACCGGCGCTTCAGTCCGGAACCGGTGCCGGACAGCCTGCTGCGCGTCCTGCTCGCCGCCGCGTTTTCGGCACCCGCGAAGTCGGACCTGCAGCAGTCCGCGGTGGTCGTGGTGCGCGACCCCGACAAGCGGGCGGCGATCGCCGAACTGATGCCGAGCATGGAGTGGATCGGAACCTGCCCGGTATTCATGGTGTTCCTCGGCGACAGCAGGCGCATCCGCCGGATTTGCCGGATGCGCGGCAAGCCGTTCGCCAATGACCATCTCGACGCGTTCCTGAACGCGGCGGTGGACTGTGGCCTGGTGTTGATGAACTACATCCGGGCGGCCGAGGCCATGGGGCTCGGCTGCTGCCCGATCAGCGTGGTCCGCAACCACATCGATGCGATCTCGCAGCTGCTGGAACTGCCCGATCACGTCTTTCCCGTCGCCGGAATGTGCACCGGCTATCCCGCGGGTCCCGGCTACATCAGTCTGCGGCTGCCCGCCTCGGTGACGGTGCACGAGGACAGCTATCGCGACGAGGCGCTCGCAGGCGAGATCGACGCCTACGACCGGCGCCGGGACGCCCGCTACAGCGTTCCGCGGGAAAAGCAGCGCCATGCCGACACCTGGGGCGTCGCCGACTTCTATGGCTGGTCGGAGGACAAGGCGCGCCAGGTCTCGGTCACGGAACGCGAGCAGCTGGCGGAACACCTCAGGCGCAAGGGGTTTCGCCTCGACTGAACCGGCACCGGAGACGCGTCATGATGGAGCTTGACGGCCCACGCCAGCCACCGGCGGACGGCGGGCCGGCCCGGGCGCTGGTGGTGCTGCTGCACGGCTACGGCGCCGACGGCAACGACCTGATCGGGCTTGCTCCCTACTGGTCCCGCGTCCTGCCGCACGTCGAGTTCGTCTCGCCGCACGCACCGTTTCCCTGCGAAATGTCGCCGTTCGGGCGACAGTGGTTCAGTCTTGCGGATCGAAGCCCGCAGCCGGTGCTGGCCGGCACCCGGCTGGCGGCGCAGCTGATCGACGGCTTCCTCGACGATGAGCTGGCGAGAACCGGGCTCGCCGCCGGGGCGCTGGCCCTGGTCGGCTTCAGCCAGGGAACGATGATGTCGCTGTTCGTCGGGCCGCGACGGGCCGACCCGATCGCGGGCATCCTCGGGTTTTCCGGCCGGCTGATCGCACCGGAACTGTTGCCCGGGGAACTGCGCAGCCGTTGCCCGGTTTCGCTGGTGCACGGCGATTCGGACGAGATGGTTCCGGCGTCGGAACTGGCGGCGTCGGTGACCGGACTCGAGGCCGCGGGTTTCGAGGTCAGCTCCCGGATGTGTCGCGGACTCGGTCATTCCATCGACGAGACCGGCCTGCGTGACGGGCTCGCGTTCCTCCGCCGCGTGCTGCCGGGCCCCGGGTGACGCCCGGCCGTCACGCCGGTGTCGCCTTGGGGCCTGTATTGTAATCCGGTCAAAAGCTTGCTTGACTGCGGCCCGGTCCAACGGGTCGATCCGAAACAGGGAGCACGGTCGTGTCCTCGATACCGGACAATGCGCCGGCACTGGTCCTGAACGCGGATTACCGGCCGCTCAGCTACTTCCCGCTGTCGGTATGGAATTGGCAGGATGCGATCAGGGCGGTGTTCCGCAGCCGCGTCCACACGCTGTCGCTGTATGACCGCAAGGTGCATTCGCCGAGCTGCGAAATGTGGCTGCCGAGCGTGATCGCGCTGAAGGACTACGTCAGCCTGTCGCGGCGGCCTGCCTTCACCCGGTTCAACGTGTTCCTGCGCGACCTGTTCTGCTGCCAGTACTGCAAGGTGCGGTTCCCGGCACAGGATCTTACCTTCGATCATGTCATCCCGCGCTCGCGCGGCGGACGCACGAGCTGGGAAAACGTGGTCACCGCCTGTTCCCGGTGTAACCTGCACAAGGGCAACCGCATGCTGGGCGAGGTCGGGCTGCAGCTGGTGCGCACGCCCTACATGCCGACCAGTTTCGAACTGCAGGAAAACGGCCGCGCGTTCCCGCCCAACTACCTGCACGAGAGCTGGCGGGACTTCCTGTACTGGGACAGCGAACTCGAGGACGAGCCCCGGACCCCGATGGCGTAGGCGGCTCAGAACCGCTCGGAAAGCCAGATTGCCGCCCGGCTTCCGGCCCGGATGGCCCGGCGCAGCACGGGATAGCCGACCGCCCTCTCGCCACCCAGGTCGCGTGCCTGGTCCCGGTGCTCGCGTTCCTCGGCCCTGAACTGCTCGATGGCAAGGCCAAGCTCCTCCTCGTGCCCGTCGAGTTCGGCACTCTGGGCGGCGTAGTGGCTGTCGATTACCTCTTCGACCGCGACGGTGCAGGCCATGGCCGCCCTGCGCCCCAGCAACGCGGTCCCGGCACCGAGTGCGAACCCGGCGACCTTCCAGACCGGGTGCAGCACCGTCGGCCTGACGCGACGTTCGACGATCATTCGTTCGAAGGTCTCGAGGTGGCGTTCCTCCTGCGCCTTCATCTCGCGCAGAACCGGGGCGACTGCCGAGCGGCCGAGCACGGCAAGCTGCCCGGCATAGATCCTCTGGGCGCCGAACTCACCTGCATGGTTGACCCGGATTATTCGCGCGGTCCGTTCGGACGGGCGATCGGCCGTCATCGAACCGCCCCCGAGAGCATGCGCCCCGTGACCGCGACAAGGCCAAGGGAGATCAGCATGTTGTACCCTGCCATCGAGATGCCGAACAGCGACCAGGCCACCTCGTCGCATCGGACCACCGTCGTACGCTTGAGCATTTCCTCCAGCCACTCCTTCGATGTTGCGGCCCTGACCGGTTCTGCGGCACAGCTCGCGGGTCCCTGCCAGAGGTCCTGTTCGAGCCCGACGTGGTAGCCGGCGACGGCCGCCCCGGACGCGAGCGCCACAAGGGCCGCGACTGCAGCCGTACCGGCGAGCGCCGGACTGCGATCGCCGGCAACGGCGGCGACCGCGGCCAGCGCGAGAACCACGCCATGCGCCACCCGCTGGTCAATGCACAGCGGACACGGCGCAAGTCCTCCCAGGTACTGGAAGCCGAGCGCGCCGGCGAGCAGCAGCCCGGAGCCCAGGAACAGTAGCGCGGCGGGGCGACGGATCGAAAGGGCCATGCCCACCATCACAGCACGACCCCTGCCAGAAGGAAACCGCCGACAAGCACGGCAAGGACCAGGCTCATCGCAAGCCCGAAGTAGCGTTCGAGCAGGGCGCGGATCGCCGGGCCGAACCACCACAGCAGGCCAGCGAGCGCGAAGAACCGCATTCCGCGCGAAAGCACCGACGCGACCACGAACACCACCGGGTCGAGCCCGACCACGCCGCTTGCGATGGTGATGACCTTGTAGGGAAACGGCGTGATGCCGGCGGCGAACACGATCCACGCCCCCCAGGCGGCATAGCGCGCGGCAAACTCGTCGAACCGGCCGCCGTAGGCATAGAACTCAAGGACCGGCCGGCCGACGGTCTCGAGGAAAGCAAAGCCGATGAGGTAGCCGGCACATCCTCCCACGACCGATGCCAGCGTGCACACGAACGCGTGACCGAGCCACCGGTTCCTCTCGGCCAGGACCATCGGCACCAGCATGACATCTGGCGGAACGGGAAAGACCGAGCTTTCGACGAAGGCGACAAGCGCCAGCCACCGGCGGGCGTGCCGGTGGGCGGCGGCAGCGAGAGTCCTGTGGTAGAGCGCCTTCAGCATGGCCTGTCCCCGGGGCCGTTCGGCAACGCGAGACCCGCCTCCGGGCCGGTCATTGAAGGCAACGTGCGGAGCGGATATGATCGCGCCAGTCTACGCCGGATGAACCGCACGGATATCCGGCTCGGTACACTGACACGTCGAATCGAACGTGTCATGGCAGGGAAGGAACAGCCAACATGAGGAAAACACTCGTCGCACTGGGTGTGGTCGGCCTCGGCATCGCGGGATTTGCGGGTGTAGGCACCCCCGGTATCGCCACTGCCCAGGAGGTCCAGGGCCCCGAGATCACCTGGCGGATGTCACTGTGGGGCAAACGCCGCGCATTCACCGAGGCGCCGGAATACGTATCCAAGATGGTTTCGGAGAAGACCGGCGGCAACTTCGATATCAAGCTGTACTACGGTCAGCAGATCTCGAAGAGCAAGGAGAACCTGGACGGAATTTCCGTGGGCGCCTTCGAGATGGCGAGTTTCTGCGCCTCGTACCATCCGGGCAAGAACGTCCCGCTCAACGTGCTCGACCTGCCGTTCCTGCCGCTTGGCAACCTCGACATCATGCGCAAGGTGCATGACGTGATCTACTCGCACCCGGCGTCGGAAAAGGCGCTCGCCCAGTGGAACGCGAAGATCTACATGTCGATGATGCTGCCGCAGTACGAGTACATGGGCCGCGGCGAGCCGCCACGCAGCGTGAAGGACTTCGAGGGCATGCGGCTTCGTGCGCTCGGCGGCATGGGAGATGCGGCCGAGAAGATCGGCGCGACCCCGACCACGATGCCGGCATCCGAGGTGTACACCGCGCTGCAGCGCGGAACCGTCGACGCGATCGGCTTCCCGTACACCTACACCTTCGCCGCTTACAAGCTGGACGAGATCTCCGACTGGTACACGACCAACATGTCGCTCGGGACCGTCAACTGCCCGATCGTCTTCAATTCCGATGCCTACGCCGCACTGCCCGACCAGTACAAGCAGCTGCTCGAGGACGTGCGTGACGGTGCCTACGAGGCCCAGAAGGCGGCCTATGCCGAGAAGGACGCGATCAACGTTGCCAAGTGGGCGGCGGATCCAAAGCTCGAGGCAATCGAGATCCCGGAGGAAGAGATGGCCGAGTTCCGCCGCGTTGCGGGCAAGCCGGTCTGGGATGCCTGGGTCGAGGCCAACAAGGACAAGGTCCCGGCGCAGGAACTGCTTGACCTGGTCCTGAACACGGCTGCCGGCGGCTGACGCGCCGACAACCTGACCGAAGTCGAACCGCCGGGCCCAGCGCCCGGCGGTTTTCGGATTCAGCTCCCGCGGAGCCCGCCGATGGCCGACACCGAGTATCCGCCCCTCACTCCGATCGCGCAGCTGCTGGACCGGATCGATCGCAGCATGTTTCGGGTCGAGAGCATGTTCAACCTGACGTCGGCGCTGGTGATCCTGATGCTGATGCTGCTCGCGGTGGTACAGGTGGTCGGGCGCAAGGCATTCGACCTGCCGATCCGGGGCTATGTCGACTGGGTCGAATTTGCCATGGCGATCTTTGCCTTCCTGTCAATCGCCTACACCCAGCGCGTCGGCGGTCACGTGCGCATGGAGTTCTTCATCGGCCGGTTCTCCGGACGCCTGCTGTGGGGTCTGGAGATCATCGGAACGCTGATTGCCATGTTCGTCATCGTCGTCCTCGCCTGGTACGGCTACACCCATTTCCTGCGGGCGTGGAACATCGGCGATTCCTCGATCGACATCCAGCTGGCGATCTGGCCCGGCAAGCTGGTGGTTGTCATCGCTTTCATCAGCCTGCAGCTGCGGCTGTGGGTGCAGCTCGCCGGCTTCATCCGGCTGTTCTTCTACCCTGACGCGCGGCCGGTCGCGGTTCCGATCATCGAAACCGTCGACGAACAGGCCCAGCACGAGATCGATGCCGGTCTCGCCGGCGAGGACGAGAAGGTCACCATCGTCGCAAGAGGGGTGCAGCGGTAATGGACGAATTTACCATCGGCCTGGTCGGCACCGGCGCGCTGCTGCTGCTGGTCTTCGGCGGTGTCCGCGTCTTTATCGTTGCCGCCCTCATCGGCCTGATGGGCACCGTTGCCATCATCGGCTGGAAGGCGGGTGCGGGTATCAGCGGAACCGTTCCGCACTCGAAATCGATCAACTACGCGCTGAGCGTGCTGCCGATGTTCATTCTCATCGGCTTCATCGCCTATCACGGCGGGTTGACCCACGCCCTGTTCCGGGCCGCGCGGGCCTGGGTCGGCTGGGTGCCGGGCGGCCTCGCGGTCGCCAGCGTGTTTGCCACTGCGGGCTTCGCCGCGGTCTCGGGCGCCAGCACCGCCACCGCCGCGGTCTTCAGCCGGGTGGCGATCCCGCACATGCTCGCGCATGGCTACGACCGGCGCCTCGCCGCCGGTGTCGTCGCGGCCGGCGGCACGCTCGCGTCGCTCATTCCGCCAAGCGCCATCCTGGTGATCTACGCCATCATCGTCGAGGAATCGGTCGGAACCCTGATCCTCGCCGGCTTCATACCGGGCGTGGTCTCGGCACTGATCTATGCCCTGCTGATCATCGGCCAGTGCATGATCTGGCCGCATCTCGGCCGGGCCATCCCGTCGTCGCCGTGGAGCGAGCGGTTTTCCAGCCTGCCCGGCACCGTCCCGATCTTCGTCGTGGTTGTGGTCATCTTCTACTCGATGTACTCCGGCACCGCGACACCGACCGAGGCCGGTGCGCTCGGTGCCTTCGTGGTCCTGGTGGTGGCCCTCGCCAAGGGAATGCGCTGGGGCGCGCTCAAGGAGGCCCTGCTCGAGACCGCGAAGCTCACGGTGATGATCTTCGCGCTGATCTGGGGCGTGCTGATCTTCGTGCGGTTCCTCGGCTACGCCGGGTTGCCGCAGGCGTTCTCCGAGTTCGTGGTCACGCTGCCGTTCCCGCCGATCGTGGTGATGATCCTGATCCTGTGCGGCTATGCCGTGCTGGGGATGTTCATGGACGCCATCGGCATGCTGCTGCTCACCCTGCCAGTGGTGCACCCGGCGGTGATAGCGCTGGGCTTCGACCCGATCTGGTTCGGCATCATCGTGGTCAAGATGTGCGAGGTCTGCCTGATCACACCACCGGTGGGGCTGAACTGCTATGTGGTCAGCGCGGTCAGACCGGATATTCCATTGGGGGACGTGTTCAGGGGCATCGGGCCGTTCTTCGTTGCCGATGTGGTAACCATCGGCCTGTTCCTCGCCTATCCGGAGATCGTCCTCTGGCTGCCGAGGCTGGTCAACTCCTGACCGGGGTGCGGCAGGCGGGAACGCGGAGCACCGTCACCCGGTTCGCCCCGAGCCCGACCGGGTACCTGCACCTCGGCCACGCCGGCTCGGCCCTGTTCGCCTTCGAGGCCGCCCGGACAGCCGGCGGGCAGTTCCTGCTGCGCATCGAGGACATCGACCGCGACCGCTGCCGGGCCCGTTTCGACCAGGCGCTGCGCGAGGACCTCGCCTGGCTCGGCGTGACCTGGCGGGAACCGGTGCGACGGCAGTCCGAGCACATGGCGGAGTACGCACGCGCTCTCGACCGGCTTGACGAGATGGGCCTGCTCTATCCCTGCGTGCTGTCACGACGTGAACTGGCGGAGGTGCTGAGTGCACCGCACGGCGGCCCGGCGGGGACAGCCGTCACCGGAACCGACCGGATGATCGAGCCGCAGGAGCGCGACCGCCGGCTGGCCGAGGGCGCGCCCTATGCCCTGCGACTGCGGATGGAAGAGGCGACGAGACGCGCCGGCCCGCTCGCCTGGCACGACCGGCGGGCCGGCCGGCAGGATGCCCGGCCCGGGCTGTTCGGCGACGTGATCCTCGCGAGGAAGGATGTCCGCACCAGCTATCACCTCGCGGTCACGATGGATGACGCCGCCCAGGCGGTCTCGCTGGTTACCCGCGGCGGCGACCTGTTCGAGGCCACCCACGTCCACCGGCTGCTGCAGGCGCTGCTCGACCTGCCGGTCCCGGAGTACGTGCATCACCCGCTGATTGTCGATGGCGACGGCCGGCGCCTTGCCAAGCGGGACCGCGCGCTTACCATTCGTGCGCTCCGCGAGGTTGGACACGACCCCAATGCCGTGCGCGGCATGGTGGTGCGCGGCGGCATCGATCTCGAACACGCGGGCATGCAGACCCGCAACGCAGAAACCCTTGACATGGAGACATCATGAGCACGTTCCGCGTTGGCCTGAGCGCCGCATTCGTCCGGGCTGACGGCAAGCCCGCCTTTCCCAGCTGCGACTGGAGCGGCCTTGCCGCCGCCGGGATCGAACTCGCCGACATGAACCCGGCGGATGTACTGGCACCCGGCGATCTCGAGGATTTCGACGCTGTGGTACTGATGGGTGAGGGCATGAATGCCGCGAACTTTCCGGCCGACAGTCGGCTCGGGCTCGTGTGCAGGATGGGCGTCGGCTACGACCGCATCGATGTTGCCGCCTGCACGGAACGGGACGTTGCGCTTACCATCACGCCGGACGGGGTGCGCCGCCCGATGGCGAGTTCGGTGGTGCTGATGATCCTGGCACTGGCGCACAGGCTGGTCGAGAAGGACCGGATCGCACGCACCGGGCCGCTCGGCTGGCCGGCGCGGATGGACTGTTTCGGGACCGGGCTGGTCGGCCGCACCCTCGCCATCATCGGGCTCGGCAACATCGGCCGTGAAGTGACACGGCTGATCCGGCCGTTCGACATGCGCATCATCGCCCACGACCCCTACCTCGATCCACAGGTCGCGGCCGGTCTGGGCGTCGAGCTGGTCGGACTCGAGACCGCGTTCCGCGAGGCCGACTTCCTCTCCTTCAACTGCCCGCTCACCGACGAGACCAGGGGTATCGGCTCGTCCGAGGGGATCGCGCTGATGAAGCCGACCGCCTACATCGTCAACACGGCGCGCGGTCCGGTCATCGACCAGCAGGCGCTGTACGCAGCCCTGGTCGAGGGCAGGATTGCGGGCGCCGCCATCGACGTGTTCGACCCGGAACCGGCACCGGCCGACGATCCGATCCTCGCGCTGAACTCGGTGATCGTCGCCCCGCACGCCATCGGGTTTTCCGACCAGATGTTCCAGACCATGGGCGAGGTAAACACCCGGGCCATTCTCGCGTTCCGCGACGGAACTGCGCCGGAAAACCTGGTCAATCCCGAGGTGGTGAACCGGGCCGGTTTCCAGGCCAGGCTTGGCCGCTGACCGGCCTACTGCAGCGGAGAGTGGCTCCAGGGGACCAGGATGGCGGAGTACATCTCTTCCAGGTTGTCGGGGCCGCCGGTCACGAAGCTCGACCAGCCGGTATCAGCAGCTGCTGCGGCGCGGGCGCGGGCGCGCTCGTTGAAGTCGCCGTAGGCCCACATGTGCGAGACCTCGTTTGGCTGGCCCGCCTCGGTCACCCAGATGCAGACGTTGCGCGAGTACTTCTCGCGATGTTCCATCGCCGCGACCAGGCCCTTCGCGAAACCCGCAGTGCGGCCGACCTTGCAGCGGTAGTAGCGGTACTCGTAGATGTTGCCGGTCCCCTCGGGCGCGACCAGCGGCTTTGCCGCCACCATCAGCCGGTTGTCCTGGCGAACCATCAACGGCCGGGCCAGCGGGAGGTATTCCTCGTTCCACGCCCTGTTGGCGGCGAGTCGCGCCTTCACCTCGGCCCGGTGGTTGAGATCCTCGAACGACCACAGGTGCATGACCTGGTTGAGCGGCCCGATCTCGGTCACCCAGTAGCCCTCGAGCTTGCCGTGATCGTCACCCCGGATCGCGCGGCCGACCTCGGCCGAATGCCTGGCAAGCTCCGTCGCCTTGCCCGGAACTGTGGTGTAGGTGCGGAATTCGTAGATCATTGCCGTCTCCCCTGCGCGGCTGGTGGCGCGCGATCCTGCCACGCGGCATCGGTCAACGCAAAACCACATGCCCCGGCCGGCCGCAAAGCCGTGCTATTGTCCGCGGCAGTCACAACCCCCGCGCCCGAGAAGGCGCCACTATCCGGCAGGAGAATACCTGATGCTTCTGGACGTCCGCACCTATACCTGCAAGCCAGGTACCATCAAGGCACACCTGGAAGTCTACGAGAAGTACGGCAAGCAGCCGCAGACCCGTCATCTCGGCCAGCCCGTGGCCTACCTGATCACCGAGACCGGCGACCCCAACCAGTACGTGCACATCTGGGCCTACGAGAACGCCGGCGACCGCGAGGCGAAACGCACGGCGATGCAGGCCGACCCGGACTGGATCAGGTACACCCAGGAGAGCGCCAAGCTCGGCGCCCTGGCATCCCAGCGGAACCAGCTGATGCGTCCGGTGGACTTCTACGATCCGCCCCGGCGCTGACTGGTCGTGACGGGCGGCGGTCCACGCCGCCCGTCCTCTTCGCCGATGCCGCCGGGAGGTGGCGGATCCGGAACAGTCCCGGAGCCCGGTTCCGGCCACGATGTTCCAGACACGGCTGACGGGACTGCACACATGACACCGGATCACGGATGGACCGCACCGGCCGGGAGTGTCGGGTCCCGTATGCGGGGGCGCTACCGGGTCGGGATCCGCGACCTGGTGCTCAGCATGCTGGTCGGCGTGCATGACTTCGAGCGCCATGCCCCGCAGAGGGTCTCGATCAGCGTCGAGCTGGCCCTCGATTACCCCGAGAGCGGTTTCGCAGACGGCCAGTACCGCACCGTGTACTGCTACGAGACCCTCGTTGCCGGGATCAGGGAACTTGCCGCCGGCGGCCATGTCGTGCTGGTGGAAACCTTCGCCGAGCGCGTTGCCGATCTCGCACTGTCCGACCCGCGGGTGCGCCGGGTCTCGGTCACGGTGGAAAAGTGCGACATCATGCCCGAGTGCGCCGGTGTCGGCGCGACCATCGAGAAGTTCCGCGGCTGAGTCTCAGCCGAGGCGGCCGTGCGCGTAGTTCCAGTAGAGTTCGCGCGCCTTCCGGCAGATCGGGCCGGCCTGCAGGCTGCGCTGCTCGAGCCGGGTGACCGGGACCACCTTCGCATGGTTGCCGGTCGACCAGATCTCGTCGGCCTCCATCAGGTCGTCGACGGTCATCGTGGTCTCGCGCACCTCGTAACCGGCGTCGCGCAGCAGCCCCATGACACGCATGCGGGTAATGCCGGCGAGGAAGGTTCCGTTGGCGGCCGGGGTCGCCACGACACCGTCTCGCGCCATGAACACGTTCGACGTCGCGAGCTCGGCAACATTGCCGTCGGGGTCCAGCACCACCGCGTTGTCGAACCCCTTTTCGTTCGCCTCGCGCAGCGCCCGGCCGGCATTGGGATAGAGACACGCGGCCTTGGCGTCGGTCGGCGCCTGGTCCGGGGCCGGACGGCGCCGCGACGAGATGCACAGCCCGATGCCCGCGGCGTCCGGCAGCGGTGCGTCGAACACGTGCAGCATGAACCGGCTCGACTCGGGGTCCGGGTATATCCAGCCGCCCTCCGCCCACACGATCGGCTTGATGTAGAGCTCGGCGCCATCGGGAAACCGCGTGATCGCCTCGCGCGCCAGCCGCTCGATCTCCGCGGCCGGCAGTGGACATTTCATCCCCATGGCCTCGGCCGAGTCGACAACGCGCTGGCAGTGCAGGTCCAGGTCCGGCGCGGTGCCCTCGAAGGCACGCGCACCGTCGAACACCAGGGCGCCGAGCCAGGTCGCCAGGGTCGATGGTCCGAGTACCGGCGGATTACCCTCGTGCCAGGTCCCTTCAATGTAGCAAAGCGAGTCCATGCCTGTGCCGTACCCCGTTACCGTTGAACGGTCGGCACTCTAGTCACAATCGCCGCCGGCAACAACGGCCCTTCGAGACGATCCTACCACAGCGGTTCGTCGTCGACGGTCGAGACATGGGCTGCCACCACTTTCCAGCCGAGGTCGGGAAACCGCACCCAGGTCTGGCTCTGCCGTCCCGTCAGGTCGCGGCCACGGACCGCGAACTCGAGGTTCACCACGGCAATGTCGCGACCGAGGGTGAGGATTTCGAGCCGTCGGCGGCGTTCCTTGATACCCGGTCCGGGCGGTCGCGCCACCCGGTGGGCATGGATGGCGTCGAACCCGTAGCCGTTCTCGTGCAGGGCGTAGCGGATCGTGTGCGGGCTGTTCCAGAAGGTGTTGTCCAGCACCGCGACATCCTTGTCGATCAGTGCCTTTTCGTAGGCCTCGAACCGCTCGCGGATCTCGGCAACCACCTCAGGGATGTTCGCGGCCATTCCGGTCATTCAATTGCTCCCACTGCACGTGCCAGCGCCGCCAGACCCGCATCGCCGCCATGCCCGGCCAGGATCGAAAGCCCGATCGGCAGGCCGTCGATCGTCGCACCCGGCAGGTTCACCTGGGGAACGCCCGAAAGTCCGCCGTGGCTTGCGAGCGCGGAGATGCGCAGCCGCAGGTCGTCCTGGACACTGACCGGCAGTCCCCTGGCCGGCGCCGGGAACGGCGTCGTCGGCAGGCACAGCACGGTGCCGGGCGGGAGCAGGCGGACCATCCGGGCCCTGGCCTCGCGCCTGACCAGTCCCGCCCATTGGCGTTCTCCCTCAGGTATGGCGGAACCCTGGACCAGGTTGCGGGCGACCGAAAACGCGAACCGCGGGTTGTCGCGCTCGATCCAGTCGCGAAAGGTGAGCCAGGCCTCCCAGGGCTGCAGGGTCCGCTGTGCCCGGGCCCAGGCCGCGAGCCCCGGCGGCGCCATGGTGACCGTCGCGGCAGGCCCGACCAGGGTTGCAAGCCGCTCGACCATGGGCTGCAGCGCTGCCTCGACCCCGGGATCGGCAAGGTCGAAGGCGTCGGACGCCAGCAGCAGCCGGTCCGGCAGCTCGTCGGGCAGCGTCTCGCCGAGCAGCACCTCCGAGACCCTGGCGAATACCCCGGGGTCGCGCGCGAACCAGCCGGTCGTATCAGAACTCGGCGCCTGGGACATCATGCCGCGAAGGTCGAGCCGGCCCCAGGTCGGGCGGATACCATAGAGACCGCAGAAACTGGACGGGACCCGGACCGAGCCGCCGGTGTCGGTACCGAGTGCGGCATCGCACAGTCCGGAGGCGACGGCGGACGCCGAGCCGGATGAGGAGCCGCCGGGAACCCGCCCCGGAGCAGCCGGGTTCGGCGGCGTGCCGTCGAACGCGTTCTCGCCCAGGATCCCGAGCGAGATCTCGTCGGTCACCGTCTTGCCGACAAGCGTGGCCCCGGCGTCGAGCAGGGTCTCCACCGCCCAGGCATGGCGCTGCGGGACCGGGGCCTGCCAGTCGGGATTGCCGCCGCCGGTCGGATGACCCGCCACGTCGAACAGGTCCTTCGCGACAAAGCTCAGCCCGTGAAGGGGCCCGCCGTGGCGCCCCTCGATGGCGAACTGTCCGCCGGGGACGAAGGGTGTCTCGTCGCTTCTCACGACACGGTGCTCCAGCTCATGGACTTCCCTCCACCGCCGACCGTGACCCTGGGATGCGCGCGCGTCAAGCCGGGTCCAGATTCGCCCTGGCACGTTCAAGAGTCTGATTTGCCATCCGGGCACGGGCTGGGGTCTGGCTGACGGGGCTCAACGGGTCATGTTCGGGGACATTCCCGCGCGAGGTAGGTGTGTGTTGACGGGACCGCGAGCGGCCTGCCGACCGGATGTCGCGAGTGTTATACCGATATCGGCATGACATGGACTCTAACCGGGCCCGGACGTGAACCAACTCGGCACCTTCGGGCGCTGGGCCTTCGCCGAGTTCACAGAAATCTACGAGTTCCATGACGAATTCGACAAACTTGTCTCCGGCTATTTTCCAGAAGATGTTGCGGCATGTTGCCGGCGCACAAACTTCGCAGGAATCCCGGACGAGTCGAAGGATGATGCGCCGCCGCTTTCGCGAGTTCGGGGCTTGGCCGCCGCCCTTGACCAAGGTTGGACAAGCCATGACACCCTGGTTCGGAACGCCGTGGATGAAGAGGGGCCGGTGAGCAGAGACGAAGTCCTCGCGCTGCTGCGGGCGCACAAGCCGGTACTTGAACGGCGCTTCGGGCCGAGTTGCGCCCCCGCGTGGAGCGGGAAGCTCTACATGTCTGAGCCGGGCGATGCGCCGACTTCAACGGCCTGCCCGACGGGGCCGCGACGACCGAGTTCTACCGCCACGATACGAACTGGTCGATCCGCATGATCCTGGGCGACGCCCTTCAGGTCATGACCTCGCCGGCCGAGCGCGAGGCCCTGCGCGGCACGGTGCAGCGCAACCACGTCGACCTCCGCCCTACGGCATCCGCTTCAACTCCAACGTCCGGTGGTCCACCAGAAGGCGCAACGTGAAGAACCGCAACGCCGCCCACGAGCCCGAACAGGTAAAGACGTTCCGCAACACTTGGCGCGACGGCATCCACTCGCACTGAGCTACCTGCGAGACCGCCTGACCGTGGAGCGCGAACTGCTGACCGAGATCGGCTCGGTGTAGGTGCAGACCGGCAACGAAAACGTGCATCTCGTAAGGGCGCTGATAGACGAGATCTTCGGAGACGACAGCCTCCTTGGGGAGATCAACCCTGAGACGGCCAGTGGCGCCAGGAGTCCGGGTGCAGGTACGCCGACGCTGGACAGCGTCCACCGTGTGCGCGATCAGGTGCACCCGCGAAAACTGCTGTGCACGGGACCATCCGATCCAGGCATCGCGCACACCCACCTTGAAGGCGCTGGCCGGCCTGCCCGCAAGGCCCAGCCAGGTCCCGTCGTGAACCGCGACATGGCCAGCGACCCGATCCGGCGCCATCAAGGGTTGTCAGTGACCGTCTCTCACTCTTGAGAAGCCCTGCACATTCGCTGTCGACGGGGCCATACTGCGCCGGCACTTGCCCGAGGGAGGAACACCGATGACGACCGGAACCGGCATGATCGTGGCTGCACAACCCGAGGCAACCGAGGCCGGCGCCCGCGTGCTGATGGCCGGCGGCAACGCGGTCGATGCCGCGATCACCGCGGCCCTGGTCCAGGGTGCCGTCGACCCGCAGATGTGCGGCATCGCGGGTTTCGGCAGCTGCCAGATCCACATGCCCGGGCGAGACGTCCACCTGTGCATCGATTTCCACGGCAAGACACCGCTCGCCGCCGCGCCCGAGATGTGGGAGCACCTGATCGAAGGCGAGACGCGTGACGGGTTCGGCTTCGTGCTGCGCGACAACGTCAATGACCTCGGTTACCAGTCAATCACCACGCCGGGCAGCCTCAGGGCGTGGTCCGAAGCAATCGACGAGTTCGGCACCATGGACTGGCCTGACATCGTTGCGCCGGCGATCGCCCATGCCGAGTCGGGGTTCGCGGTCCGCCCGCACGTCTGGTACTGGTGGACGCACGGTGCCGATCACGGTCGGGTTCAGATCGATGAACGCCTGAGGTTCTCGGCCACCGGGGCCGCGGCCTACTTCCGCAGTGACGGCAGCCTGCGCCGGATCGGGGACCGGGTTTACCTTCCGGGCCTCGCCGATACCCTGCGGCGGATCGCGCGCCACGGCGCCGACGACTTTTACACCGGCGAGATCGCGGCCCGCATCGCCGAGGACATGCACCGTGGCGGCGGCCTGCTGTCGGAACACGACCTCGCGAGCTACCGCACGACACGGACCGACCCGCTGCGCGGCCGCTACCGCGACTACGACATCACCACCAACCATCCGCCCGGCGGCGGCGTGATGCTGGTCGAGATGCTGAACATTCTCGAGACCTTCGACCTCGCCGGGATCGGTCACAACACGCCGGAGTACATCCGCATCGTCGCCGAGGCCATGAAACGGGCGACCGTCGACAAGGACAAGCACGTGGGCGACCCGGCCTTCGTCGACATCCCGATGGACCTGCTGACCTCGAAGGCCTATGCCGCCGGGGTCGCGGACGGGATCCGCAGGGGCGAGAAGGTTCATGTGCCGAGGTTCGGGCAGCCCGAACCGGCCGACACCACCCATGTCGCGGTGATCGACGACGCCGGCAACTGTGTCACCATGACCCATTCGCTCGGCATGCCGTCGGGCGTGATCACCGACGGGCTCGGCTTCATGTACAACGGCTGCATGGCGGTGTTCGACCCGAGACCGGGCAGGGCCGGGTCGATTGCACCCGGCAAGAGCCGGTTCAGTTCCGTGGTCCCGACCATCGTGTCCAGGGACGGACAGCCACACATCGTGATCGGCGCACCGGGCGGTACCCAGATCGTGATGGGGGTGATGCAGGCGATCCTGAACGTGATCGACCACCGCATGACCATGCTGGAGGCGGTCTCGGCACCGCGGTTCTCCGCCACCAGTTCCCTGATCGACGTGATGAACCGGATCCCGGGCTACGTGACCGAGCCGCTCGAAGCCCTTGGCTACCGGGTGGTCCGCAGCCCGCTGACCTTCGGCATCGCGGCCGTTCACGGCATCCGGATCGTCGACGGCGTTCCGGACGGAGGCGCCGACCCGGGCCATGACGGCGTGGCACTCGCGGTCTGACACCGTGCGGCGCCGGTTGGGCGTGCGGCAACCGGGACACCACTGCCGGACCACGGGGAAGGGGCCGGGGAGAGCGCGAAGGACCCGGACCGGCGCGCTGGAGCAGGACCGCGCACGGCCATGACCTGCAGGCCCGTACGCCCCCGCATCAGCGAGACTGACTGACGGATACGCGGCGCGGAAGGACCCGCCTTCCCGCGCCCTGTCGGGGATCCGGGCGCGGCAGGCCGGGCCGGACATTCACCGCGAGGCGGCCGCCCGCTCTCCTTCGTGACACGCACAGGAGGGCGCCGCCCGCGCGATCTCCGGACCGAATTTCCCCGCTGTGCGAACTCCAGGTACGGCGAAGCGTGCCGCGGGCAGGACGCGGGCCGGGGCGAGTGTCACCCGTCCCGGGAACCGGTGGGCGAGCCGCCCGGGCCATGGACGACACCGGGGGTCGTGACCACCGCCGGAGCCGGGTCGAGCGTCGCGGGGTCGAGTTCGGGGCGCCGGAACAACCCGGGGCACAGCCGCTCGTAGGCAGCCCCCGCCGCAAGCGCCGCCGTGTCGGCGAGCCGACGGGCAACGACTTGCATGCCGACCGGCCGGCCATCCGCGGTCAGGCCGCAGGGCACCGACATCACCGGCAGGCCGGTGACGCTGAAGGCGTAGGCCGAGAGGAAGACGTCCTGGAACCGGTCGACCGGGCGTCCGCCGACGGTGGTCGGGAACGGTTCGTCAAGGCGGAACGGCGGCGCTCCCGCGACCGGGGCCACGATGTAGTCGAAGCGTTCCATGAACTGCCGGACCCGGTGCCAGTAGACGGTGCGCAGCCGTTCCGCCCGGGTGACATCGCCAACCGAGAGTTCCTGTGCGGCGGTGATCTGGTTGATCAGCGGCCGTGTCATTCGATCGCCATGGGCGGCGAAGCGGTCGGCATATCGGGCGATCATGCCGAAGCCGCGGGTTCCGGAGATGATCTCGCGCAGCTCCGAGGTATCGAAACTCGCCTCTTCCACCACGCAACCGAGATCCTCGAAGCGGCGTGCCCCGGCTGCGACCAGGGACGCGACCTCGGGATCGAGCGGGATCAGCCTGCCAAGGTCGCCGACGAGCGCGATACGGCATCCCCCGGGCAGGGGGAGCCCGGTGGCGCCCGCGAAGTCGGTCCCGTCGTAGGGCAGGCTCGCCGGGTCCCTGTCATCCGGGCCCGCCAGGGCCGCCATGGCGAGAGCGGTATCACCCACGGTCGCGGTCATCGGTCCCTGGACGTGCTGGACCAGCGTGTCCCAGGCAAAGTCGGTCGGCCAGGTCGGAACCCTGCCCGGGCTCGGCCGCAGACCGGCGAGATTGTTGAACGAGCACGGGATCCGGATCGAACCGCCGAGGTCGGTGCCCAGCGCAATCGGAGCCATCGCGGCGGCGACCGCCGCCCCCGATCCTCCACTTGATCCACCCGCGGTCACGTTGACATCCCACGGGTTGCGCGTGGTTCCGAAGATGGGGTTGGTGGTGTTGACGTCGTGCGCGAACTCCGGCGTGTTGGTCTTGCCCAGCAGGATCGCGCCCGCGGCCCGCAGCCGCTCGACCGGCACCGCATCCATCCCGGGGACGTCATCTTCCAGCAGCAGGGATCCGAAGGTGGTGCGCAACCCCCGGGTCTGCAGGATGTCCTTGGCGAGGAACGGCACCCCCTCGAGCAACCGGGGCGGCTCTCCCCTCGCACGGCGCCTGTCGACGGCCTCCGCCTCCTCCAGTGCGCGCGGGTTGAGGGTGCAGACCGCGTTGATCACCGGGTTCAGCGCATCGATCCGCCCGATGAAGGCACGGGCAACCTCGACGGCGCCGAGCGACCCGTCGGCAACCCCGGATGCGATCCGGGCGGCAGTCATGGAAATGATGTCGCGGTGCATGTCTCTCTCCGGCCGGGACAGGGTGCCCGCCGCCGGACGGTGCGGCGACGCGTCGCGGAACGCCGGGCGGGGCGCGCGGCGATGGCGTTTGGGGCTGATCCCGCACAGTGATAGACTGCCGGCCTGCCCCGCCACAACCATCCTGGGAGATCGCTCCATGCCGCTGCAACCCAACTCGCCGGAAGCACGGGACGTCGCGTACCTGCTGCATCCCTACACGAACTTCCGCCAGCACGAAGAACAGGGGCCGATGGTCATCGAGCGCGGTGAAGGCGTCTATGTCTGGGATACCGGCGGCAAGCAATACATCGAGGGCATGGCGGGGCTGTGGTCGACCTCGCTCGGCTTCCAGCACAAGCGCCTGGTCGCCGCCGCGGTGAAGCAGCTCGAGACCCTGCCCTACTACCACCAGTTCGGCCAGAAGTCGCACCTGCCCGGCATCGACCTTGCCGAAAAACTGATGGGGCTGGCGCCGAACTCGATTTCCCGGGTGTTCTTCAACAACTCGGGCTCGGAGGCAAACGACACCGCGATCAAGTTCATCTGGTACTACAACAACGCTCGCGGGCGTCACCAGAAGAAGAAGATTGTCGGCCGGGTGAACGGCTACCACGGGATTACGCTGGCGGCTGCCAGCCTGACCGGCCGGTCGCTCAACCATTCCGGCTTCGATGTGCCGCTTGACCGTTTCATCCACACCGGCAACCCGCATTTCTACCGCTTCGGCGAGGAAGGCGAGAGCGAGGAGGACTTCGCCACCCGCATGGCCGAGGAACTCGACGCGCTGATCCAGTCCGAGGGGCCGGACACGGTGGCCGCGTTCTTCGCCGAACCGGTAATGGGTGCGGGCGGCGTGATCGTTCCGCCGGCAACCTATTTCCCGAAGATCCAGGAGGTTCTGCGCCGGCACGACGTGCTGTTCGTGGCCGACGAGGTGATCTGCGGCTTCGGGCGAACCGGCAATGTCTGGGGATCGCAGACCTTCGGTATCGAACCCGACATCATGGTGTGCGCCAAGGCGCTGTCATCGAGCTACCTGCCGATCTCGGCGACGATGGTCTCCGACGAGGTCTACCAGGCGGTCGCCGACCAGAGTGCGAAGCTCGGTGTGTTTGGCCACGGCTACACCTATTCCGGCCACCCTGTCGCGGCGGCGGTGGCGCTGGAGACCCTGAAGATCTACGACGAAGAAGGGACCTTCGACCATGTCAGGAGCGTTGCACGCCGGTTCCAGCAGCGGATCCAGGGCTTTGCCGACCATCCGCTGGTCGGCGAGGCGCGCGGCGTCGGACTGGTCGGGGCCACCGAACTGGTGAAGGACAAGTCGACCAGGGAGCCGTTCGCGGCGTCGGACGGTGTCGGTGCGCTCGTCAATGACCTCTGCGCCCGCGAAGGCCTGATCACGCGGCCGGTCGGGGATTCGATGTGTTTCGCACCACCCCTGATCATCACCGAAAGCGAGATCGACGAGATGTTCGACCGCTACGCCCGCGCGCTCGATGCCGGGCTTGACCAGTTGACCCGGCAGGGAACGGCAGTCGCGTAACCACGCATGATCCCTGCAGTCCGGTGCCGCCGTTCGAACCGCCGTTTCCCCATGGCCGGGGGAACGGCGGGACCGGGGAAGGACCGGCCGTGACCGCCGCACCGGACGTGCTGGTCCGGTTCCGAAACGTCGAGAAGACCTATGACGGCCAGGTCAACGTCGTCGACCGGCTCAACCTGGAGATCCGGCGGGGCGAGTTCCTGACCCTGCTGGGACCGTCGGGTTCGGGCAAGACGACCATCCTGCTGATGCTCGCGGGGTTCGAAGCGGTCACCGCGGGCGATATCGCCCTCAACGATCGATCGCTCGCCAATGTGCCGCCGTTCCGGCGCAACATGGGCATCGTGTTCCAGAACTACGCGCTTTTCCCGCACCGGTCGGTATTCCAGAACGTCGCCTTTCCCCTGGTCCAGCGCCGGATTGCCAGAACCGTCATCCGCGAGAAGGTGGAGACGGCGCTGCGGATGGTCGACCTCGCCGGACTCGGCGACCGGCGACCGCACCAGCTGTCCGGTGGCCAGCAGCAGCGCGTCGCGCTGGCGCGCGCCCTGGTCTTCGAGCCGGAAATGGTGCTGATGGACGAACCGCTGGGCGCGCTCGACAGGAAGCTGCGCGAACAGATGCAGATCGAGATCAAGCACCTGCACGATGAGCTCGGCATGACCGTCGCCTACGTCACCCATGACCAGGGTGAGGCGCTCACCATGTCGGACCGGGTCGCGATCATGAACGACGGCCTCATCCAGCAGGTGGGTTCACCCCACGAGGTCTACGAGGAGCCGGCCAATGCCTTCGTTGCCGGTTTCGTGGGCGAGAACAACGGGTTCGAGGGCGTCATCGAGAACACCGACGGGGCCGAATGCGCCGTCAGGCTGGCCTCAGGCGACCTGGTCCGCGCCCGGTCGGACACACCGCGCGCCCGGGGAGAAGCGGCGATCCTCTCGCTGCGCCCGGAGCGACTCTCGATCAACCCACCCGAGGACATGACCGCGAACCGGTTCGAGGCGCGGATTGTCGAGGTGATCTACTTCGGTGCCCACAACCGGGCGCGTCTTGCCATGGCCGGGCGGGATGACATCGTCGCGCGCGTGCCGGCGGGTGCAGCCAGCGATACCCTCCTGCCCGGGGCACCGGTCACGATCGGCTGGTCTTCCGAGCACTGCCGGGTGCTGGCACCGGCATGACCGCGCCTGCCGGGAGCAACCTCGAGGTCAAGCTCCGCCGCGCCCAGCGCCGACGCTCGTTTACATCCTTCCTGCTGGTTGCGCCCCTGCTCCTGTTCATTCTCGTGGTGTTCGCGGGCCCGATCCTCTCGTTGCTGTACTTCAGTATCGATGATCCGAAGCTCGCCGAGGTCATGCCCCGGACCGCGAAGATCGTGACGGCCTGGGACGGTGCGGAACTGCCGGGCGAGGACGCCTACGCGGCAGTGGTCGAGGAAATCCGGACCGGCTACGCCAACAGGACCGTCGCTGCGGCGGCCATGCGGCTGAACTACGAGATCAGCGGTTTTCGCAGCATGGTGATGCGAACCGGGCGAAAGATCCGCCGCATCACCGGACCGCCCTACAGGGACGCCCTGATCGGGCTGGACGAACGCTGGGGCGACATCACCTACTGGCGGGCGATCAAGGCATCGGCCGGACCCTACACGACCCGCTACCTGCTGGCTGCCGTGGACCTCGAGCGCCGCTGGGACGGCAGCGTCGCGAAGGCGCCGCCGGAACGCACCATCTATGTCGAGTACCTCCAGCGCACCTTCTGGATCAGTTTCTGGGTGCTCGCCTGCTGCATCCTCATCGGCTATCCGATGGCCTATCTCATCGCCACCTCCGGCAGACGCACGTCACGGATCCTGCTGGCGCTGGTCTTGCTGCCGTTCTGGACCTCCCTGCTGGTGCGCACTGCCGCCTGGGTGGTGCTGCTGCAGAACAAGGGCATCGTCAACGACTTCCTGCTGCTCGCCGGGATTGTCGACGAGCCGCTCACGCTGATCTTCAACCGGACCGGCGTCTACATCGCGATGGTCCATATCCTGCTGCCCTTCCTGGTACTGCCGCTCTATGCGGTCATGCGCAACGTCCCGCCAGATCAGTTACGGGCCGCGGCCTCGCTCGGAGCCCGGCCGGTCGCAGCCTTCCTTTCGGTCTACCTGCCGCAGACCCTGCCCGGGCTCGGCGCCGGCTGCATCCTCGTCTTCATCCTGTCACTCGGTTTCTACATCACGCCGGCACTGATCGGCGGCGCGTCCGACCAGATGCTGAGCTACCTCATCGCCGAGTTCGCGACCCGCACCGGCAACTGGGGCATGGCGAGCGCTATCGCGATCCTGCTGCTTCTGAGCGTGGCCGCCCTGTACCCGGTCTATCGCGGACTGGTACGCGGCGGCACCGGATTCAGGTTCGGATAATGGCGCTTCCGGTCAACGCCACCCGCGGACAGCATGTCTGGTACTGGTGCCTGCGGGTCATCTGCGCCTTCGGTTTCCTGTTCCTGGTCGGCCCGATCGTGGTCATCGTTCCGATCTCGTTCAGTTCCGGGAGCTTCCTGAGCTATCCGCTGCCCGGCCTTTCGCTACGCTGGTACGAAACGGTCGTCGAGCCGTTTCCGTGGATGTTCGCGCTGGAGAACAGTCTGATCGTCGCGGTGGCGACGACACTGATTGCCACCACTCTCGGGACGCTTGCGGCCTACGGACTCACGCGCGCCCACTTTCCCGGCAAGCCGCTGATCTTCGGCCTGCTGATCTCGCCGCTCGCGGTGCCGGTGGTGATCAGTGCGCTCGGTCTCTATTTCTTCTTCGCCCGTGTCGGGCTGGTGCAGACCCATGCCGGGCTCATCATCGCCCACGTGGTGCTGGCGGTGCCCTTTGTCGTCATCACCGTCTCGGCAACGCTCAAGGGCTTCGACTGGAACCTGGTCCGTGCGGCCGAGAGCCTGGGCGCACCGCCGCTCTCCGCCTTCTTCCAGGTGACACTGCCCCTGATCGCACCCGGTGTGCTCGCCGGCGCGGTGTTCGCGTTCGTGACATCGCTCGACGAGGTGATCGTGGCGTTGTTCGTCAGCGGTCCGGCGCAGATCACGCTGCCGCGCCAGCTCTTCACCGGCCTGCGCGATCAGCTCGACCCGTCGATTGTTGCGATCGCAACCATTCTGATACTGTTCTCCCTTGCCCTGCTCGCCGTGGTGGAACTGCTGCAGTGGCGAAACGCCCGGCACAGATCCCGGGGCGACACGTAACGCCGCCTCACGTGGAGACGGACAGGAGCAGGGGTTAAGACAACAGGCAAGAGCCGTTTGCGGCGGAAGGGAGGACGAAGCCATGCGCATCATCACGAGGAAAGTCAGCATGCTTTTCGCGGTGGCCGCGGCCCTGGGCCTGGTTTCCGCGGCCGCCGACGCCCGCGACTTCACCATCGCGAGCTGGGGCGGCACCTACCAGGAAGCGCAGCGCAACGTGTATTTCACGCCGTTCGGCGAGACGTCGGGGACGGCCTTCCTCGAGGACGTCTACCTCGGCGGCTGGGCCCAGTTCCAGGCCATGCAGGACACCGGGCAGATCCCGTGGGATGTCGTTCAGCTCGAGACCTCCGAACTGGTCCGCGGCTGCGAGGAAGGCGTGTTCGTCAAGCTCGACTGGTCGAGGATCGTGCCCACCGGAGACCTCCTGCCCGACGCCGTCACCGACTGCGGGGTCGGCACCATCGTCTGGTCGGTGGTCATTGCCTACAACGCCGATACCATCGGCACGGCGCCCGCTTCGCTTGCCGATTTCTGGGACACGAAGACCTGGCCGGGCAAGCGCGGCATGCGCAATGGACCGAAGCTCAACCTCGAATACGCGCTGATGGCCGACGGTGTCGCGCCGGCGGACGTCTACGCTGTGCTCAACACTCCCGAGGGTGTGGACCGGGCCTTCGCGAAGCTCGACGAAGTCAAGCCACTGGTCCAGTGGTGGGAAGCCGGAGCCCAGGCACCGGAGTGGCTGGCTGCCGGAGATGTCGAGCTGAGCGTCGCCTACAACGGGCGGATCAGCAATGCCCAGAAGGACGGCAAGAACCTGCAGATGATCTGGGACGGGACGATCTACGCCATCGACTCCTGGGCCATCGTCGAGGGCGCACCGCACCAGGATGCGGGTTACGACTTCATCAGGTTCGCAACCGATCCCGGCCGTCAGGCCGCCTTCACCAAGGCCTATGCCTACGGCCCCACGCACAATGACGGTATCGGCATGGTCGAGCCGGAGCGCGCAATGATCCTGCCGGCGGGCGACAACCTCGCGACCGGCCTGTTCGGGGGCAGCCAGGACGCGATCGATTTCTGGGTCGACTACCAGGAAGAGCTGACCGAGCGCTGGAACCGCTGGGTGGCGCAGAACTGAAACCTGGAACGGCGGTGACGGGCCAGCCCGTCACCGCCGCCCCGGGGAGCCGTCAGGCCGGGGCCAGCACGAAGTCGAACCGTGCGCGCCACTCATCACCGGCGTCGCGATCGAGCCGAACCAGCAAGTCGTCGCGGTAGATGCGATCGCGCGCGTTGGTCGCGGCGTGATCGGGGAAGTAGACCTGTGTGGTCAGCAGGTGCGTGCCCGCACCGAACAGCTTCACGTGGATGTGCGGGGTGCGGCCCGTGTACCGGACCGGGCGGATGGTGAGAAACCGGAACATGCCTGCCGGATCGGTGACCTGGTGACCGCGGTAGCGAAAGCCCCGGTTGTCGTAGCGGCCACGCTCGTCGCAGTGCCAGATGTCAATGACGGCACCGGGCAGGGGCCGGCAGTTCGCCGTCAGCACCGAACCCTCGAGGACGAGGGTCTCGCCGTCGCTGCCGGGTTCGCGCAGGTCGGCGCGGCGCGGCGTCGACGGGGTGTAGTACGGCCCCTCGGTCTGCCGGCGCGTGGGGGCTCCGCACCCGGACGCCCGGGCCGGGAACGGCAGCGCACTCGCAACCAGTCCCAGTGCAACCGCTCGTCTCGTTGTCCCGCGTCCTTCCATTGCTTGAGCGTAACCGAACCCGGCGTGCGGATCGACAGGCATGGACGGACAGGACGGACGCCCTGAACGTCTTGCCGCCCGGCTGATCGACCTAAGACACGCGATGTAGATCTGTCGTCGTCGCGCGAAGCCATCGTTAACCACATCAACCAACCCTTGCAATCCGAACGCACCGCCACCACCTACCGGGAGAAACTGACAGCCACTCCTTCCTTCAATCGATTCCGTCAGGACACAGGGAGGCAAATGCGCATACCATACCATTCGTATCCACTGGTCACGCGCTTGCCGTCTCAATCTCGAGAACGACTCTTGCGATGGATGCTACCTGGAAGTCGAGTTGAAATCGGATCAACCACAACCAGGACTCCTCTGGCCCGACACCCGCACATAGCGCTTTCCGGCCTCCGATAAGGCCACAGCGGTCGACACCGATTAGGTTCGCATGTCGCTACTCCTGACCGAAACCTGCCGCTCTTTCGTCAATGACTGTATCCCAATAGAGTTGTTCCATGCCTTTTTCGGATTGAAATGGACAAATGCGTGCGGCGCGACAATCAACCTGAGACTTGCGCGTCAATCAGGATGAGACGGGGGAAGGCGGCGGCCCGGAACGGAGGGAGGGCGTAGCCCGACCGGAGTTCCGGGCCGCCGGCTCGAGGAATTTTCCCCCGTGCCTTCTGGCGGATTGGGCCGTCCGGGCGAATGGTGGCGCTTTCCCAGCAAGGGAGCGCTATACAAATGCGGTAGCATCAACAACAATCGCAATAACAGGTTTCAGGACCCGCATGATCTTGGCGCAACACTCCGCCGCACCATCCACGTGTCCGTCGAGATCATATTCATCACGATGTTCTATCGTCCCCAGTGGAGGAATACACCTTGCTCCAAATTCGCAGCAAACCTCGTGAGCTGATCACTCCGGCAGATATCCACGAGGTAATCACATCGCGGGCCCGAGAGAACGAGTCGCTTGAGTTTAAAGTAGACCTCCCCACAAGGAATGGTAAAATCGATTCTCAAACCAGTAGCAAGAACCGCATCAGCAAGTATGCCAAGGAAACACTGCTCGACGAGTCTATTGCCTTTGCGAATACCCATGGCGGTGTTCTTGTCGTTGGGATTAAAGAAACAAAGGGTTATGCGTGCGCTATTTCTGCTATCCGGCAATGTAATGATGTTGCGAACAGGCTGGAGCTCGTATTTCGAGACCGTGTTGATCCTCAACTCCCACACGTTGAGATTTTTGGAGTCGAAACTCGGGGCGATGCGGGCGTTGTCATCATCCGAGTTCCGAAATCACATTGCGCGCCACACTGCAACAAAATGACACACAAGTGCACAATTAGAAGGTCAGATCGGTGCGAACCCATGACCATGCGTGAAATCCAGGACATGACAATCAACCTGTCCAGAGGTCTCCAACGCGTGGATGAAGATCTTGCAAAACGTTCGAGTCACTTCAAGTTGCAGGTTGATCGATTTTACGCTCCATACGGTGTTTACGGCATCCGGTTGACTGCAATTCCGATTACTGACGAAATCAGGATTGATAGACTGCTACAAGGTCACGACTTGGACGGACGTTTCAAGCTTCCAACATTTCTAATTACGCGACACCTTGATAACCACACCGCACCAGTACAGGGCATCAACGAGATCTACAAACCGCACTTTTCCCTCTGGAGACCGATGTTGCGCGCCGCGCGTACTGACCACACTCATCTGGCACCGCACGCGCCTGATGTCCACGCCGCCACCATGTACAAGGAACTTCACTTCCATGGGCTAATCGAATTGGGCTTGATCTCTGCTGATAGGTTGGTCGACGTTAATGGTAGGTCTCGCTCAGAACGATTGCGCCGAGAGATACCCATCGTCGATTTTGCAACACTGGCCTTGTGGGCGGATCAGGTTCGTGCCGCAGTAGGTGCACCACTTGCCGAATATGCAATCGAAGTGGAATTCGTGGTCAAGCAGCGGCCTTGTCAAGTTGTTGATACGACTAAAGACGAAAACCCGGTTCTGGGTCAGATCGATGTAGGTACAATTACTTTTCCCCGCTACCCTTTGGAAGACGTGAATCGACTTTCTGAATTATTGGAATTATTTGAACGTGATTTCCTGAATGCGTGTGGCACAGACCTTGCTAGTCAGCAGGGCCACCTAACAGTTGACAAGTACGACAAGTCATGACTGGCGAAGCTGACATTATGATCTCTGGAACTGTGGGTGTACTCACGTACCTCCTTCCAGGACTAATTGCGGCAGCGACATTCTATGCGCTGACATCTCATCCCAAACCGACTACATTCGAACGTGTCGTCCAAGCCTTGGTCTTCACCGTTCTTGCCCAAGTTATTTCTGAACAAGTGCTGCAGTTGATCCAGTTGCTGGTTGCTCAATCGGTAATTCAAGGATTGGAGAGTTGGAAAACTATCGTTTCCGTTGTCATTGCAGTTTTTCTCGCCATTTTAGCAACGTACATTTCTAATAATGACATCCTGCACAGGATCTTGCGAAGGCTGGGCGTTACCAAGGAAACGTCGCATCCATCCGAATGGTATTCTGCATTTGCACGCAAGGATCCGCGCTATGTTGTCCTGCATCTCAATGATCGGCGGCGTGTATACGGTTGGCCCGAGGAGTGGCCGAGTCGTTCTGATCAGGGACACTTCCGGTTGGCGGAGCCCACATGGCTTGACCAGGAAAGAGAATCCGTCGAGTCGAGCGTTTCTGACATATTGATCCCTGCAGAGGATGTCCATATGGTAGAGTTTCTGCGGCATCACACCAGTGATGAGGGAGAATGACCATGGCAAAAGCACCGACTCCTCCGCCTACACGGGTCGCCACGGCCTCGGCGCAACGGGCGGTGTCTCAGAAGCCCACCAACGTGGTCAAGCCGCCACCGCCACCGGCTCCACCCGCACCTCCATCATCCAAGTCTTCATGACGTACTCAATAAAAGAGCTGTAGAAGCAGCGGTGCGATTGGTTGGCTGCCTGAGGAAAAGCAGTCGTCGACCGAAGACGGGGCCCTCGCGTAAGTTTTCGTCGTGATAGGCTCCTGCCCTCTTTATAGCGTTATTATGGCGTTGACGTGGTCTTCGACCTCGAGTTCCACGCTGTGCCCTTGATTGTTGGGGCGATGGCGAAAGTGGCTCATGTACAAGATCCTTGGCGTCTTCTTCGTTCCGCTTGTAATGGGGGACGGACCGGTAGCCGTGGTGGACATGGTGACCTCGAAATGGATGGACACTATGACCGATCGGCACGCTGGCGCCCGACGAACCGATGAACAGGAAGCGACGATTGCCTTGAGAGGCCTGAACCGGGCGCTGCGGGCGACAGTGATTGCGACAGGTTCGATCGGCTCCTCGATAGGAAGGTTCGGTTTGCCAACCCCACTGCTGGACAGCGACACCCCATGACCAGCCCAAGCAACTTTTCATAGACAGCGCCTATGGCTGGGATACCGGCCGTTCAGACGATGCTTAGCAGGCAATCAGGTTCGACCAGGCGCGATCGACCCGCCTGCCGCCTTTTCGCGACAGCGGCGCCGCGTTCCATAGCACGCGCCCAACCATACCAGTGCGGTGGTGCGGTGATCACGGGAACTTCGGAGCAGGTCCTCACCCGTCCCGTTCTGTTGGGCCGGCTCGTCTTCACAACAGCGGTCGGTCACCTGTAACCGAGCGCGGTCGTACCCGGTCTGTCCAGGCACGCTGCTGCGCCACTTCGCGTATCGACAAATTCCGACAAGTCGCTACGCTCCCCGCTCCGACAACAGGAGTGGTGCAATGACAGTGCAGGACAACGGCTACAGGCTCGGCTTCGACATCGGCGGAACCTTCACCGACTTTGTCCTGGTCGAACCCGCACGCAGGCGGCTGCACCTGCACAAGTGCCTGACCACGCCGGATGACCCGTCGGTGGGCGCCATGCAGGGCATGACGGAGATGCTTGAACGTCTCGATGTCCCGTTCGGGCGGATCGATCAGATCGTGCACGGCACCACCCTGGTCACCAATGCCATCATCGAGCGGCGCGGGTGCCGGCTCGGGTTCCTCACCACCCGGGGTTTCCGCGACATCCTGGAGATGGGGACGGAACAGCGCTACGACATCCACGACCTGTTCCTGCAGTTTCCCGAACCGCTGGCACCGCGGAGGCTGCGCCGGGAAATCGACGAACGGATCGACAGCTCCGGGCGGATCGTGACCCCGCTCGATCCCGACCAGGCCCGCGGGGAGATCCGCGCACTGCTCGGTGACGGCGTCGAGGCGTTCGCCGTCTGCCTGCTGCACGCCTACAAGACACCGGACCACGAACGCGAGCTGCGCCGGCTGATAGCCGAGATCGCGCCGGGAATGCCGGTGTCGCTGTCATCCGACGTACACCCGGAACTCAGGGAATACGAGCGCTCCTCGACCACGGCCGCGAACGCCTACGTCCAGCCGCTGATGGGAGCCTATGTCGATCGCCTGGTCTCCGGTCTCGAGGCGAGCGGGTTTGCCGGACAGTTCCACCTGATCCAGTCATCGGGCGGCCTGACCACGCCGGAAACCGCCGTGGACTTCCCGGTCCGTTTCGTCGAGTCCGGCCCCGCCGGCGGGGCACGCGCCACCGCCTTCGTCGGCGCCGGCATCGAGGCGCCGGACATCCTGAGCTTCGACATGGGCGGAACAACGGCCAAGGCCTGCCTGATCCAGGAGGGTCGGCCGGACGTCACCGCCATGCTCGAGGCCGGCCGGGTCCACCGTTTCAAGCGCGGCAGCGGACTGCCTATCCATGCCCCGATCATCGACATGATCGAGATCGGGGCCGGCGGCGGTTCGATCGCCCGTCTCGACGAACTCGGCCTGCTCAAGGTCGGACCCGAGAGCGCCGGCGCCAACCCGGGTCCGGCCTGCTACGGCCAGGGCGGCGAGCTTCCGACGGTGACCGACGCCAACCTGGTGCTCGGCTACCTCGACGCCGGCTTCTTCCTCGGCGGACGCATGGCACTCGACGTGGCCGCTGCCGAACGGGCAATGGCGCGGCTCGCTGAAACTCTCGGGGTCTCGTCGCTCGAGGCGGCATGGGGCGTCTACGACCTTGTCGCCGAGAACATGGCCGGTGCCGCGCGGGTCCACATCGTGGAGCAGGGTCGGGATCCGCGGCGCTACGCGATGGTGGCGATGGGTGGGGCCGGCCCGGTGCACGCCGCCCGGGTGGCGCGCAAGCTCGGGATCGGCGAGATCGTGGTCCCGCCGGCATCGGGTGCCGCTTCGGCACTCGGCATGCTGGCTTCGCCTGTGGAGTTCGAGATGTCACGCTCGCTGCCGATGCTGCTCGAGCAGGCGGACCGCGAACAGATGGAACAGGTCTACGATGTCATGGCGGATGCCTGCCGCCGCCGGGTCGACGACGCGGGAGGCGAGGGGCCGCTCGCGCTCGAACGCCTCGCCGACATGCGCCTGCAGGGCCAGATGCACGAAATCAGCGTTCCGGTCCCGGAGGGCCCGCTCGATCCCGCGACACTGTCGCAACTCGCCGACCGGTTCCGGTCCGCCTACGAACAGCTCTACACCCATCTCTACGACGGTGCCCGCATCGAGGTCATCAACCTGCGGGTGCGCTGTACCGCCCTGAGCCCCGCACTCGAGACGGCGCGCGAGGACACCGTCGGCGAGGTCTCGATGATGAAGGGCCATCGACCGGTCTACGACCCGGACATCGCCGCCATGACCACCGCGGCGGTCTATGACCGTTATGCCCTGCCGTCCGGCCTGGTGGTGTCCGGTCCGGCAATCATCGAGGAACGCGAGGCGACCACCGTGGTCCCGACCGGTGCCACCGCGGTGGTCGACGATGCGGGCAACCTGCGCCTGGCCCTGCCCGGCGAGACCGGCGGCGCGCTGGTGGTGGCCTCGGACATGGCGATGGAAGACGCGATCGCCCGGCTCGACGGCGACCCGATCGGCCTCGAGATCATGTGGTCCAGGCTGATCAACATTGCCGAAGAGTGCTGGCACACGGTGATCCGCACTGCCTTTTCGCTGATCATCGGCGAGGCTCAGGACTTCGCCTGCGAGCTGCTCGACGCCAAGGGTCGGCAGATCGTCCACTCGCCCCGCGCCATGCCGGTCTTCAACCTGACGCTGCCGATCGCGATCAACGCCATGATCGAGCGGTTCCCGACCCAGGCCCTGGAAGAGGGCGACGTGCTGGTGACCAACGATCCGTGGCTGTGTGCGGGCCACCTGTTCGACATCGCGGTCGCGGTGCCGGTGTTTCGCCAGGGGCGGATCGTGGCCTTCGTCGGTATCGTCGGCCACGTGAGCGATATCGGAGGCACCAAGGACGATCTCAACGCACGCGAAATCTATGATGAAGGCATCCAGATCCCGCCGATGAAACTGTTTCGGGCCGGCAAGCCCAACGAGGACCTGTTCCAGATCCTGGGCGAGAACGTGCGCAGACCCGACCAGGTGCTCGGCGATGTTCATGCACTTGTTGCCGCCGGCATGACCGGTGCGGCGCGTCTGCTCGAGTTCATGGACGAGTACGGGATGCACGATCTCGAGGCACTGGCCGCGGTGATCCAGCGCCGCGCCGAGACCGCGATGCGTCGGGCCATTGCCGCGGTGCCCGACGGCCACTACCGCCACGTGGTACAAGCCGACGGCATCGAGGAGGTGATGACCTACCCGATCCAGGTCGACGTCCAGGGCGAGGAAATCTCGGTGAACTTCGAGGGAGCGCCGCCCCAGACCGAACGCGGCGGCAGCAACTGCACGCTCAGCTACACCATGGCGCACTCGACCTACCCGCTCAAATGCATCCTTACTCCCGATATTCCGGGCAATGCCGGCTGCTACCAGCCGATGTCGGTGAGCGCACCACCGGGCAGCATCATGAACTGCGGGAAACCCAAGGCGGTGAATACACGTGTTCGCACCGGATGGTACGTGGCGCCGAACATCTTCGGTGCCCTCGCCGAAGCGGCTCCCGGCCAGGTCCAGTCATTCACCGGGCTGCCGTCGAGCGCGCTGTTCTACGGGGTCGCAACCGACGGGCGCACCTTCAGCGACCACCTGTTCCAGGGCGGCGGCCAGGGTGCGTCGTCGCACGGTGACGGCAAGTCGGCCCTGCTGTACCCGACAAGTGCCGCCAACACCTCGATCGAGCTGTTCGAAACCCGCATGCCGGTGCTCGTGGTCGAAAAGGCGCTGGTGCCCGACAGCGGAGGTCCGGGGACCCACCGCGGCGGACTGTCCCAGCAACTGGTCACCCGCAAGCGCGACGACGATGGCCTGCGGTGCCAGGTCGGTCTCTACCCCAACGGTGTCACCACGGCGATCGACGGGCTGTTCGGCGGCGGTCCGGGGATGCTCGCCCGGGCCTGGATCTCGGGCGGCAACGGCGCGGTCCACGACATGGGGGTCGGCGGTCTCGGCTACCTCGACGCCATTGACCAGCGGGCCTCGATCAGACTGGCCGGCGGCTCCGGGTTCGGGAACCCGATGTCGCGCGACTACGACGCGGTCCAGCAGGACCTCGATGCGGGCTACGTCACGCCCGAGGGTGCGCGCCGCGACTACGGCTGCGTGGTGCTCGGCTGCGGCACCATCGACCGCGAGGCGAGCGATGCGCTGCGCCGATCGGTCAGTCAATCAGCTCCAGCGCCATCCTGACCGCGCTCGAGACCGCGAGGATCGCGGGCACGCCGGCCACCTCGCGCGCCAGCCGCTTGGTCTCGCGGGTGTAGCTGATGCAGTCGAGCACCAGCAGGTCGATCCCGGTCTTTCCGAGGTGCGATGCGACGCTGCGGATTTCCGCCGGCCCCGCGTTCGGCGAGAGCGCCGCGGCGCTGACATCGTAACCGCGTCCGCCCCAGCGCTCGTGCGCGCCCGCGCACTGTTCGGCGATCGGCACCAGCACGCCGAGCCGGCCCGTCGGCTGGCAGGCCGCCACCGAAGCCTCGAGCGTGCGCGACGGGAAAACGGCCCTGTACCGGGCCATCCAGTCCGGGAACGCACCGGTGCACATCACCATGACCACCTGGTGGCCGGCCCGGGTGAGCGCGTCGAGCTGCCGGGTGCCGTGGGCAATCACGTGGCGCTTGCCGAGTGTCACACCCGATCCGTCCGGCAGCCGGGTGAACAGCGCCTCGGCGTCGCATTCCGGTTGCATCGTCTCGAGTTCGGCACGCGAGAAGCCGTCGAGTGCGCCGCGCAGGTCCAGTTCGACACCGGGACCCGCGAGGTCCGCGACCAGGGCGGCGACCTCCGGGCGCGGGCTCTGGCCGACCACCAGCACTCCAAGTCCGGACATGGCCGCATCCTCCCCAACCCCGACGCTACACCAGAGCCAGCGTCGTGAGTAGGCCATGCGAATCTCGACCGTATCGTCAGGGAAACCCCGTCGACGCCGCTTCGCCGCCAGCACCTCGATGTGCCGGCCCTTCGGAATACAGGAGCGGTACCGGAGTTTGCCGGTTGAGCGTGCTACTGCAAGGACGTTCCTTCAGGACGACCATCGCTGCTCCTGGAATGCCGTCGAAAGGCTGCCTGGGGGTGGCCTCGGTGTTCATCCTCCCGTGGGAAGTCTCCCGGCACTTCGAGCGTCTCCGGCCTCTCGCGCAGCATCAGGCGGCGCGGAACCCCGCGACAGAAGGCGAGTTGCGAGGCGCCAGCATCACCGTTCGCAGGACCGCACCCTCGGAGCGATAGCCCACACGACGCTTCGTGCGCTCTCCCTTCGACGCTCCGAGAGCCGCCGTCATCTCGCTCTCCAGAACATCGTGTAGATAGGCCCGAAGGCCCTCCCGGATGAAGTCCTCGTCCTTGGCCAGGAGCTAATTGATTCCAGCAACAGCGTGCTTGACATGGTGACGGGTCATGGCGTGTCCTTTCCTCAAAGGAAGTGATTGTTCAAATCATCAGCATGCCATGACCTGCTCAACCTTCATTTCTTTTGCAGAACTCTCTGTACACAACCCGCATCAATTCGACCCGCACCGTGAAAGGACTGCAGCGATGAACAGGCCAGAGAACCCGGCAGGACCCTCGGGCGGCGGACGGGGAGCCGTGTGGCGCGTGGCCATCGCCGCCGCCGCGCTTCTGGCCGCAATGGCCATTCCGGCCGCCGGCAGGGCGCAGACGCCCGCCGCGGCGGGCGACCGTGATGCCGTGCGCGAGATCGTCAGGGAGTACCTGCTCGAGCGCCCCGAGATCATCGAAGAAGCCCTCGGGGCGCTGCGCGCCAGGCGGGAAGCCTACGAACAGGCCCGCATCGCCACCGCGATCCGAGAGCACGACGCGGCGATCCGGTTCCACCCGATGTCGCCGGTCTCGGGCAACCTCGAGGGCGACGTCACCATGGTCGAGTTCCTCGACTACCAGTGCGGCTACTGCAAGCGCTCGCTCCAGCCGGTGAAGGACCTGCTGGCGGCCGACGATGGGCTGCGCGTCGTGTGGAAGGAGTTTCCCATCCTCGGTCCGGTCTCGCGCTTCGCGGCGCGCGCCGCCATGGCCGCCGCCAGGCAGGGCCTGTACCTGGAATACCATCTCGCCGTCATGGGCTCGCGCGGCCAGCTGACGGAAGACCGGGTCATCGAACTTGCCGGCGGCGCCGGTCTGGACCTCGGGCGGTTGCGGAGCGACATGGAGGATCCCGCGATCGAGGCCTATCTCGACGAAACGGCAACGCTGGCCCGGACCCTCGGCATTGGCGGTACGCCGGCCTTCGTGATCGGCGAGACCCTGGTTCCGGGCGCCGCCGGCGGCGAGCGCCTGAGGGAGCTCATCGCCCGGGTCCGCTCGGGCGGCTGAGCGACAAGCCGGCGCGTGTGCAGGTGTGCACGTGTACCGATGTGCAAGTGTTCCGGTGTGCCAGTGTGCGGGTGCGCACGATCCGCAGGGACCGGCCGTTGCGCCTCGCAACGGCGCCGGCCGCCTTTCGCGATCTCAAGCGCGTCGGGCGCACCCTCCATCCCGTCGATCTCGAGGAGATGGAGGAATGCCTGGTGGAAACGTGATGGTCCTACGCCACCTGGCGGCCGGTTATGGAAAATCGAAACTGTCCTCGAAATCCTCCGCGTTTGCGGCGCCGGGCCTGTCGAAGAGCGTCACGGCAATGGACCGGCATCGGTCGCACACCGCTCTCCATTCCTGCAGGTCTTCCGCCAGGCCACGGAATATCGTTGTTCCTTCCTCTCCCAGATCCCACGGCAGGGGATTGGATAGCTGCGCCAGCAACTGCTGCGTTGCAGACTGGTCGTTGTCCTGCGGATACAGCTCGTCAAATGACGCCATCGCCCTTGCAATGCCGTCATGTCCGAGGCTTGCCCCGATTGCTGCAAGATCGACATAGTCACGCAAGGCGTTCCGTTTCAGGATCCGCATGGCCTTGATGCGCAGCGTTTCCTCGAGAGTCGGTACCACGACCCTTTCGCCGTGGCAGATCATCTCGACCGTTTCCAGCGGCTTGCTGCGTATCAACTGCCTGATCCCGGTCTCGATTCCGTCCAGCGATCCCAGGATTAGTACAGGGGGGGCGGACCCGGGCGGTCTTCCAGCCGGCCACGGATTCCAGATTCGCTAGGACTTCGTCGAACCGTTCCCGAAGATCGGTAACGACATGGTCGGCATCTTGGGAAAAACGATGCCCCGCATGAATGCCGGCCGCCGTTCCACCCACCAGGACAGCCTCGGGGAAATGCCGCTGCAGGCGCGCCGCAGCGGAAATGACACGTTCCCAGTCAGGCTGCCCCATCGCGGCGCATCCTGCTGCAGGCCAGCCAGAAATGATGGCGTTGCGCGCCGGGATCTCCGACGTGCATGGTGCAAACCCGTTCAACGACGTCCAGCAATGACGGCTGCTCGGCGCACCATCGCCGAAGCAGGACCCAGTCACGCCACAATCCGCGGGCGGGTCCCGGTCAGTTGCCCGGCGTGCCTGCACCGTAGCAGCCTGCGCACCGGCGAGCACGGAGTCGGCACCTTGAGCCGTTTGCCGGGAAGACAGGTCCCTGGGTACGGTCCAAAGCCACGACTTGACAGTGTTCCAAAGGCAAAAAAAGAGACTGATGGGCGTCTCGCAGACGCCACATCGCCAGACAGCAGGTCCGGCACGCGCAGGGAAGACTGGCGTGCGATTCCCGCCAATCCTTTCGAAAGCCCCGGGAACTGGTTTCGTACCGTCCGGGCACTATGCGGCGACGATGGCTCAGCGGGTTCCGTAGTGGCTGTCTCGATCCTCGCCTCAATCAGACGTTGCTCAAGGAAGCTCTCGGCGGGTCCCGCGCAATCGCAATGCCGGCTGACTCAAGCGGCCACTGTCGAAGCCCGTGCGGTATCACGGTTCGCCAACCTGTGTCTGCGCGTTCCGCGAATTCCAAAGGGAGAACCCGCCATGACATCCAGCAGCAGACGATCGGGACCTTTCATCGGTCCACTGTTGACTCGTAGTTTTGTCCGCCGTATATGTTCGGCATGCAGGTTGGTCTCCGTCAGTTTGATGCTGGAACGCTGGAGTGGCTGCGTGGCGCTGTGACGCAGCCCGGTTCGACGCGCAGCAGTCTGGCACGAGGTCTGTGCGAGCGTTCGGACTGGCGTGACAGTTCCGGCGCCCATGCGGGAGCTTCGGCACGCAAATTGTTGCCACGGCTTGCCAGTCGGCTGGGCATCACGCTGCCGGAGCCGGGGCGCAGGATTGCCCCGGGCAGGCCCGGGCAGGCTCCGCCGGTCCCGGACCAGGAGATCCGGTGCGCTCTTGAGGAGCTTGGGACGGTTCGTCTGGTTCCGGTCGAGGACACGGCCTCGCGGCGTTGCTGGGAAGCGATGATCGATGCCTGGCACCCTCTGGGCT
>MPMT01000013.1 GCA_002238645.1 Alphaproteobacteria bacterium bin52
TGCATGAGAGTCCCGGCGGGTGCTATATCCGTGTGGGCGCATCGAAGCGGCTAATGGCCGGCGACGAGCGGTTACGCTTGGCACAACGGCGGTCGCAGGCCCGCTTCTTGTGGTTCGACAAGCAGCCGGTGCCGGAGACCGGTTTCAGTACATTGGCCGAGGCCCTTTGGAAACCGTTGCTCAGCGCCGAGGGTGCGGCCGAGCCGGAGGCGGCACTCGGGAAGCTGGCGCTCCTTGAAGACGATGAGGCCGGAGTCCTTCGCGCCACCGTAGCCGGCGTGCTGTTGTGCACTCAAGATCCGGAACGATGGCTCCCGAACGCCTGCATCACGGCCACCAGATACCGCGGCGGAGACCGTGCATCGGGCCAGATCGACGCCCGGGAGATCACCGGCCCGCTGAACGAACAGATCGCCGGCGCCGTTGCCTTTGCCGTCAGAAACATGCAGGTCGCGGCGCGTAAGGATCCGGCTCGTTCGGATCTGCCCCAGTACAGCGAAAAGGCCCTGTTCGAAGCTTTGGTCAACGCAGTTGTCCATCGCGACTATTCCATGAGAGGAAGCAAGATTTTCCTGTCCATGTTCGACGATCGCCTGGAAATTCAATCGCCCGGTTCCCTGCCAAACAACCTGACGGTGGAGAGCATGGCCTCGCGGCAATCCACCCGAAACGAAGCCCTGACCTCTATATTGGCGCGCATGCCTGTCGGAGGGACCCGTGGCGGCGAAGACAGGCGTTACTACATGGAGCGCCGCGGCGACGGTGTGCTCATTATCCAACGCGAGACATGGGAACTGTGCGGGAAGTATCCCAAGTACCAGATCGTCGACGACTCAGAGGTCCTTCTTGTCATTCCCGCGGCGACGCAAGAACGGAGTCCCGCTCGTGCCGTAATCTCCGTGCGCTCCCACGGTCGGTCCTTTCCGGGCGCCGATCTCCTGCTCCTATTTCCGAACAAGACATGGAAACAAGCCACCACGGACGAGCAGGGCGAAGCGGCAATCGATCTGCACACGACCCAGCTGCCCATGACCGTGTTCGCGTCCGCGCCGGGACATGCCGCGCAACTAGAGCGGGACTGGAAACCCAGCGAACGCGCGCTGGCGATCGATTTGGAGGCCCTGCCGGCAGGCGGGTCCGTCATTTTCGCGGAGGCGACCGGTCATCTTCCAGGATTGAAGGGCAGGCTCAATCCCATACGCGATGCCCATGACCGGACGTATCTCTACGCGTCGAACATCGCGATCGACGAAGGCAAGCAGCAGCCGGTCCACTTCATCCCGGGCGAGGAACTGCAATTGACCGATGCGGAAGGGACGGAACTGCACGTGCGGATCGTCGATATCGTGGGCCGGTCAGCCCTTGTCGAGTATTTCTACGCTCGGCGAGCAGGTCAGTGATCGCCCGTTCATTCCTGAACTGCAACGGGTAGGGCTAACCGACAGATAGGCAGGGAGACGTAGCGTATGGCCAAGAGCACCCGCCAGTACGTGTTCGAAGGCATGGACGTGTTGCCGGAAGCGCTGGTTCCGTTTGTGGAGAAGCGGCTGGAGAGCGCGCTGACCGGTCACTGGCAGGTTCGAGTAGCCGAAAACTCCGGCTGCACGCCAACCCCAACGGCAGCATCGCCTGGGACCAGGCCGCGCTGCTGAACGCAATGGACCGGTTCTGGACAGACGCGTTCAAGACCGTGCTCGGACGCGCCGAACGGTCGATCGCGAACGAATTGGTCGCCGTCCGCAATAAGCTCGCGCACAACGAGCATCCATGTTTCGCGTCAAGGGGGCGTGGTTGGCGGGTTTGCGATTTATTCACAGTTTTTCCACAAGGTTATCCCCGGGGTCGTTGCCCTCGATCGCTTCCGGTTGCCACGCACTCGCGGCGTGTCTTTGACTGGTTCGATCAATTGACTGCAGCTCGTTGAGTGTGATCACGCGTTCGTTTCCGCTGCGGAGACGGGCGGTTGTGGGGTCCAGGAGCGCTGCTGGCCAAGCAGGACATTGGCCAGGACGATCAGTTTGCGCATGACCGCGACGACACCCGCCTTGTGGGCCTTGCCGGCATTGCGGAGCCGTTCGGCGAAGCTGCGCAGGTCTGGGTTCCAGTTGATTGCCGACAACGCAGCCATGTAGACAACATCGCGCGGTCGTCTGCGGCCCCCCGGACATGGCGGTTTCCGGAGGATGTCCCGCTGTCGCGGGCGTACGGGGCAACACCGGGCAGAGCGGCAGCCTGCCGGTTACCGATCGTGCCGAGTTCCGGCATCCAGGCGATCAGGGCTGCGGCGGTGATCGGTCCGACGCCGGTGATGGATGTCAGGATGGCAGAGGCCTGCGCATGATCATCGGACCCTTCGATGAGGATCTTGATGTCCTCTTCAATCCCGGTGATCTGTTCCTTGAGGCTCTCAACAGCGCTCTTTGCCCGTGTCACCGCCATGGGAGTGATAACGCTCTGGCTGACCAGCTTCAGGGCGGTTCTGCCGTCGATCAGCCGGTCGCGGGTCACCATCAGATCCTGGAGCTGAGCGATACAGGCATCCTGTGGCGCCACCGGCGCCAGATCTGTCAAGGCCTGACCGTATCGCTGCAGCATGGCAGATCCTATGAGGCCCCGTTCGGGGGTCGGCGCTACGGTGCCGTCTTTTCCCATTTGACGAGGAGATTGACGATGTCCGCAAGGATCGCACCCGCGGCGCCGACCGGTGCCGAGACGACCACGCGTGGCCATCGAGATCAGCCGGAAGAGCTGGGCGGTGGGGCTCAAGAGCCCGCTGGGCGAGAAGATCGGGCTGTACACGCTGGCCGCGGCGGACGTGGCCAGCCTCAAGGGGTTGCTCGAGCAGCACCGCACCCGGGCTGAGAAGTCGCTGGGCCGGGGGGGGGGAGAGATGCGGGTGTGCTACGAGGCCGGAGCTACGAGGGGGTCTGGCTGGCGCGCTGGCTGAAGCAGGAAATGGGTCTGGAGACGGTGGTGCTGGACCCGGCGAGTCTCCTGGTGAACCGCAAGGCGAAGCAACGCAAGACCGATCGGATCGACGCGACGAAGATGGTGCGTGCGCTGCTGGCGTATGACCGGGGCGACGCGGCAGTCCTGAGCCGGGTGCGGGTGCCGAGCGTCGAAGAGGAGGATCGCAAGCGTCTGCTCCGGGAGCGCCAGCGCCTGGTGAAGGAGCGGACGGCGCTGACGAATGCCATCAAAGGACTTCTCAAGCTGCACGGGGTGTTCGGCCTGGAGCCGCGTGCCCGCGACTTCGATGTGGCGTTCGCGGCCGTGACCACGGCCTGTGGCGAGCCGTTCCCGCCGCAGGCCGGCCAGGAGATCGAGCGTCTCGCCAACGGCTGGGGCTGGGGCTGGTCCTGCGACAGATCGAGGCGATCGAGGCCGAACGCGACCAGGCCGTGCGCCGCGCGGAGGCCGTGCACTGCGAGGCAGGCCGTCGTGCGGCGACGGGCGCGGGCAGCGGGGCCCGGGCCGACGCGTCGATCGCGGCGCTGGCCCGGCTCAAGGGGATCGGCACCAACGACGCGACCCTGCTGATGCACGAGATCTTCTACCGCCAGTTCGGCAACCGCCGCGAGCTCGCGAGCTGGGCCGGCCTGACACCGACACCGTGGGCCAGCGGCGATGTCCAGCGTGATCAGGGGATCGGCCGCGACGGGCCCGCCTGGATCCGCGCCCAGCTGGTGCAGATGGCCTGGCGCTGGGTCCGGTTCCAACCCGACAGTGCACTCAGCCAGTGGTTCGAGGCCCGCACCGCCGGTGCCCGGGGACGGATCCGCAGGGTCATGATCGTGGCCGTGGCCTGCAAGCTCCTGATCGCCCTGTGGCGCAATGCCGACACCGGTCTGGTGCCCATCGGCGCGCGCGTCGCCTGACTCCGAGTTCCCGGAACCGGCCGGACGCGGCCGGCGCTGGGCCGGGTGGCGCGTGACCGAATCGATGGAGGGCTGCAAAATGCCGACTGCGCAGATGGGTCCCGCCTCCGGAACGTGGCGCCCGCAAGCAAGCGGGATCGAGGGACGGGCCGGCCATACCGCCGGCGACCGCCCGGATACAAGTTGTGTGCGCGGCTCAAGGCGCGACCGGTGCCAACGCGTTCCGACCCGGCATGACCAGATGCCGAACCGCTCCTCCGGAGGAGACCTGAACATGCTGTAGATCGCGCCGCCATCGCCGCTTGACACGGGGGGCCCTCATACAAGCATCGATGCGGTCCGTCTTGGCCAACTCGCCGAACGCGAGGGCGAAGTGCCGGGTGTTTCTCGGGTTGACCACGAGGGCCTCGTAGCCCCGTTCATGCAGGGACTGGTGGACGCTGCGGTGATAGCGCCCGGTCGCCGCCTCCGTCACCACCCGGGTGACCGAGTGCGTGCGCAGGAAACCGTGGAGCCCCCTCCAGTTCGATGCGGTGTTCTCGAACCGGCGGTCAACACCATCGACATGAACGTCGAGGTGTTGCTTGCTGCACCTCGATGCCGGCGACTACCATTGTCATGTCCCTCGCTCCTCGTCTTGCAACAATACGGGTATGTCCAGGCATCCATTCAGGACACGAGGGACATAAGGGGCAGGCCGACCACGCTCACGCACGGGTCAATCACCCGAGACGCCATCGGTCCGACCTGCCCCTGATGCCTCCATCCCGGCGAGGGGACGGAGGCCTCTCCAGAGTGCATCACCACCCCGGAAACCGTGTCAAATTCCGAAAGTTTTCCACAGAGGCCCCGACACCAGCCGCCTGTGGACAAATCAACACCAAAAGTGATGAAGAGGGTCAGACAAGAGGGTACGAGATACCGGCCTGCATCTTCGACCTCGAACATTGGCCGGTATGCTTGCGTAGCCAGATAGCGCTTCAAGCTCGGGTCATAGCTCAGGTTGTGCGGCGCCATCTCTTGGTACCGTGCGAGATCGGCTGATGCCTGGGGGATGGAAGTTCCAAACTGCTCGGTGAGGTTGCCGCGGTTATGCGACCATTCAAAAAAAGGCGGTCGGAAGTCGATGAACTCGAGCTACCGTTCATGTATGCGCATCCGCACTTGCGTCGGTTCCGGTTCATCCGACCCTTTTTCGATTGTGTCAAACACCCGTTTCTTGCGTTCTGGACCGATAGATAGGGGAACACACCTGGCACGATTTCGTGCAGCCCCGCTTGTGGTTGACGGGATCATGTATCGTGTTGGGAAGGGTGTGCATACGACAGGGTCTGCAGCAAAAGTGCTGGCAGGGATTTTGCCGGAGGCCCTTCAGCTGGCACTTCCTGACATGGGAGGACTGGCGGCTCGGCTGGAATGGCCTGCGTGTGACGCGAAAGGCGTCAATGCGAAGTTCTGTAGGCGAACGCGGCGGCAAACCGATGCTCACCCAGGTCGATGAGGTGCCAACTGTCCGATGGAGCGTGGGGGAACCGAAATTCACCCGACCGGGCGCCCCGCAGCATTGTCTCGGGCACTTCGAACCCGGACGGGTTCAGCGAAAAGCCGGAGCCAAGGGCCTTGATAAGTGCCTCCTTCATGCTCCAGAGCCGGAAAAAGAGGTGTTCCTTCTGCTGTCCGGAGGCGAGCGACAGCAGGCGGCGTTCCATCGGGCCGTAGACCAGGCTGCCGATGCCGTCGAGGTCGCGCCCGGGAGTGCGCTCGGCCACATCGATGCCAATCCTGTCATTCGATGCGAACACGAGGAGTCCGTGCTGACCACAGTGGCTGACGTTGAACCCCGTACGCGCACGCCGGCCGTCGATGAGAGCGTAAGGTTTGCCGTGTTCACCGTACTCGAATGACAACTGGCTGTTGGTGCAGCCCAGTCGTTCCGCAAGGTTGATGCGGAGTGCCGCCCGGCAGAGGACGAAACGCCGCCCGGCGCCGGGTACAAGAAAACGGTGCCAACGGGCCTTCTCTTCATCGTCAAGGAGAGAGAACGCGCGCGCCTCGCGATCTGCATGCGGCGCGAGATCCACGTGGAACATGGTCGCACCCGCCACGGTGTGCCAGGGCCTCCACCACAGGGACGCTGTCGTCGGCATTTGAAACTCGTACCAGTCTGATGTCAGTCGCGTCCAGCGCCGGCGGTTTGAGGACCGGTCGACGCGCGATACCGGCGCTGCCCCCACAGTGTCGGGCCGGGACCGGATGGGAACCATCCGGATGCGTGAATGTGACAACGCGCATTTGAGGCGAGACGAGCCGAAAGGGGGAGATCCGGTTCCGGCTTGCCGGTGCCTGTTCTGCGCAGTGCAACCGACCTCGGCACCTGCAGTCGGTCACGGTCCGTCGCGACAGCGGACGGCGCGGTTCACACGGCCTGGAAAGGAGCCTCCTGTAAACAGCATGCCTGCTCGCGGGACCGGCGTCCGCGGTGATGTCACCGGGTCAACAGGAGATGGAAACACAGCCGATCGGAAGTCATGCTGTGCGAGTGATGGGGGTCGAGCCTTCGGCGGCGCTGCCGTATCCGGGAGGCATGGTGGTGAGCGCGCAGGGACCAGGCCGGACAGAAGAACCGGTCAGGCGCACAGCCCGGCACAGTTTCCAGTTCCTTCATGGGGGTCGTCGTGACGGTGCCCGACACCCGCAGCATCTTGGCATTGACGCTGGTGCCTTCGCTCACGGACAGCAGCCCGACTGCCGCGGCCTTGATCTCCCCCATGATCCCGCCCGTGGCGCATGGGGCACCTCTTGCAGCGGTACCTGCACAGACGAATCCGATTCGTGCCAGTCCGGAGTCAGGACGACCCGCGACCTTCGTCCCGTTCGTGTGTTTCTTCCCCGCGCCCGACCCGGGACCGGCCACCCGGGTCGAATTGCCGTACGCCCTGACCATGTCCGGATGCGCAATCGCGGGGCATGTTGCTGTCGACAGCGCTCCGGGGCTACCTTCATGAGGCTGGACATCTGATCCGACTGATAGCTCTGCAGTGGCTGATCCGCGCGGTACTGCTAGTCTCCGCGATGGCGCTCGCCATGCCCGGCAAGGATGTGATCAGCGTGGACAACCTGGAACCGTCTATCGGCGGGACGGTTCCGGTCACGCCTGGCGCGGCAGCAGCCTGGCTGTTCCGCCGCATGGTACCTGCCCGCTGATCCGGAGAGATCGACATGCGCGACCTGCACCGGCCCGGCCGTTCCCCGGTCATGGCACCGGACGCGATGATTGCCACCAGCCACCCGCTGGCGAGCCAGGTCGGGATCGACATCCTCAAGTCGGGTGGCAATGCCGTCGATGCGGCGATCGCCGCCTGTGCGACGCTGTGCGTGGTCGAGCCCGCCATGACCGGCATCGGGGGTGACTGCTTTGCGCTCTATGCACCGGACGGGGCTTCACAGCCCGTCACCATCAACGGGTCGGGCCGCGCACCGGCCGGCGCCAGCGTGGACGCACTTCTCGAACGCGGGGTTTCGACCATCGAGGTCCAGAGCCCGCATGCCGTCACCGTGCCGGGAGCAGTCGCGGCCTGGTGCCGGCTCAATGCCGATTACGGCCGCAAGGGGCTCGATGAGCTGCTGGCGCCAGCCATCCACTATGCCGAGAACGGGTATCCGGTGGCGCAGCGGGTCGGTTCCGACTGGGCCGGGCTGATACCGAAGCTGATGGCCGATGCGGTATCCTCGCGCAAGATGACGCTCGACGGGTCCGCGCCCCGCGTCGGGACGATCTTCCGCCAGCCGGAGCTCGGCTCAACCCTGCGGCGGATTGCGAAGCAGGGCAGGGACGGGTTCTACACCGGACCGGTTGCCGACGACATTGTCGAGCGGCTGCGCGGTCTCGGCGGCTTGCACACCCTGGATGACTTCGCCGGTTGCGAGCCCGAGTACGTCAGCCCCATCTCGACCGACTACCGCGGATTTACAGTCTATGAATGCCCTCCGAACGGACAGGGGATCTGTGCCCTGATGCTGCTCAACATCCTGTCCCGTCACCAGCCGGGCGGCATGTCGGAGGTCGACCGGGTCCATCTGATGGCGGAGGCGGCCAAGCGGGCCTACCGGCAGCGTGACCGCTACGTGACCGACCCCGGGTTCTGCACCGTGCCGGTCGACTGGCTGCTGTCCGGGGAACACGCGGCCCGGCTTGATGCCCTGATCGACCCTGCCCGATCGACGGAGATGGCGGAGACGGATTTCCCCGATCACGAGGACACGACCTATCTCTGCTGCGTCGACGCCGACGGCAACGCCATCTCGTTCATCAACTCGCTTTTCGCCGGGTTCGGATCCGGCATCATGGCGGAAAGGTCCGGCGTGATGCTGCAGAACAGGGGAAGTTCATTCCGCGTCGACCATGACCATGCCAACCGGATCGAGGGCGGAAAGCGCCCGATGCACACCATCATTCCCGGCATGGTCATGAAAGACAACGCGGCCGTGGCGCCGTTCGGGGTCATGGGCGGCCATTACCAGCCTGTCGGCCACGCGAGCCTGCTCAGCCATGTACTCGACCGTGGGCTGGACATTCAGGAGGCGATGGACGAGCCACGCAGCCTTGCGATCAACGGTGTCCTGCAGGTCGAGAACGCCTTCGCGCCGGAGACCTATGTCGAACTCGAGCGGCGCGGCCACGTGCTCGAACATGTCGCGGCACCGCTCGGTGGCAGCCAGTGTGTCTGGATTGACCGGACCGAGGGCGTGCTGATCGGAGGATCGGACCCGCGCAAGGACGGGTGCGCGATCGGCTACTGACCGGACCGGTCGCCCACTGCCGGTCGGTCGGGCCGTCGCGGCCGGAGAAATCGTGCTTGTCGGGCCCGCGGGGGATACCGACAATCCGGCATCATTGCCAGGAGGAAAGGGTCACGTCATGGCGCGACGGTGGGTCAACAGGCCGGAAGGGTCGAACTGGGGTGAATTCGGCCCGGATGACCAGAGAGGCCGTCTCAACCTGCTCACCCCGGAACGGGTTCTGAACGCCGTTCGCGAGGTCGAGACCGGGGAGCGGTTCTGCCTGTCGCTGCCGCTCGACTATCCGGGCGGGCGCCTGCTCAACCCGCGCCGGTTTCCGCCGCGCCTGTTTGCGACCCAGCGTGGCGGGCTGGCAAACTTCAACATGCCGCTTCATATCACCGATCCGCGGCTGACCGACGTGGTGTGTGATGATGCCGCCCTGATCTGCCTGCAATACTCGACCCAGTGGGACAGTCTCTGCCATGTCGGTGGATGGTTCGACGCCGACGGTGACGGGGAACCGGAGATCGTCTACTACAACGGCTGGCGTGGCGGCGAACACGTGGTCGGACCGGAGACCGACCGCCCCGGGGACGAGTTCACCCGTTTCGAGGGGTCGCAGGCCCGTGCACTGGGGATCGAGAACATGGCCGAGGCCTGCGTGCAGGGCCGCGGGGTTCTTGTTGACCTTGAGCGCCGTCACGGGAGTGCCCGGGTGCAGGTTGGCTACGAGGAACTGATGCGGATCATGGAGGAAGACGGGATCGAGGTGGAAGAAGGCGACATGGTGTGTTTCCACACCGGTTTTGCCCAGGGGCTGCTGGACATGGGGCGCGCACCCGACGAATACAGCCTGCACCATACCTGCGCCTGTCTCGACGGCCGGGATGCCCGACTGCATGACTGGATCCGCGACAGCGGCGTCGCGGTGGTGATCGGCGACAACTACGGCATCGAGGACACCTCCGTTCCGCTGCCGCCAGGCGACGCGCCTCTCGCCATGCTGCCGTTGCACGAACTGTGCATCTTCAAGCTCGGTATCCACATCGGAGAGATGTTCTACCTGACCGGTCTGCGTGACCGCCTGGCGGAACTCGGACGCCACCGGTTCCTGTTGACCGCGCCGCCGTTGCGTCTGCCGGGAGCCGTGGGAAGCCCGCCGGCGCCAATCGCCACGCTATAGGTCCCAACCCATTCCGGAGAGTGATCGGTCCCATGACCACGCACGCCCCCATTGCCAGACGTCCGCTGACCCGGCTGCTGGATCCCCGTTCGGTCGCCGTCATCGGGGCCTCCGACAACCCGGCGCGAATTGGTGGACGTCCGCTCCACTATCTGCTCAACGGCCGGTTCGAGGGTGAAGTCCACGCGGTCAATGCGAACCGGAGCACCGTGCAGGGAGTGACGGCCTATCCGTCGATTCTCGAGGTGCCCGGCGAGGTCGACGCGGTGATCGTCGCGGTTCCCGCCCACTCCGTGGTCCAGACCATTACCGAGTGCGCGGAGAAGGGAGTGGGTGCCGCGGTGATCTTCAGTTCCGGATTTGCCGAGCAGGATGAACAGGGAGCCGCGTGGCAGGCGGAGCTCACCGCGATATCGGCGCGGACCGGAATCAGGCTGCTGGGACCGAACTGCCTTGGCGCATTCAATGCCCGCACCGACTGGCTGGCGACGTTTTCCACCAGTGTCGAACAGTACCCGGTTCAGCCCGGGCCGATCGCGATCGCGAGCCAGTCCGGCGCCTTCGGAAGCCATCTCTACACGGTGGCGGCCAAGCGCGGCGTGCGGTGCACCTACTGGGTCACCACAGGCAATGAATCCGACATCGAGATTTCCGAGTGCATCGCGTGGTACGCCGACGCACCCGACGTCGGTGTGATCGCGGTCTACGCCGAGGGTGTGCGCAACGGGCCGGGGCTTCGTGACGCGCTCGAGAGGGCCTACGCCGCCAACAAGCCGGTGATCTTCCAGAAAGTGGGGCGCAGCGGGGCCGGTGCGGAGGCCGCGGCATCGCATACCGCCTCGCTCGCCGGCGCAGATGCTGTCTACGATGCGCTGTTCCGCCAGTACGGTGTCTGCCGGGTCGACTCGATCGAGGAACTGCTCGACATTGCGCTTGCCTGCCAGTCCGGTGCGATGCCGCGCGGCAACAAGCTCGGGATCATGACCATCTCCGGCGGCGCCGGCGTTCAGATGGCCGACACGGCCGAGGCATGCGGGCTTGATGTTGCTCCGATGCCGGCTGACCAGCAGGCGTACCTGAAGGAACTGATCCCGTTCGCCGGGGTGCGCAACCCGGTCGATATCACGGCCCAGGCACTGAATGACATGAGCCTGATCGGCAAGTTCATGCGCAGCATGATGGACGAGGGCGGCTACGATGCCGTGGTGGCGTTTTTCACCGTGGTTGCCGGTTCGCGGATGATCTCCGAAAAGCTGATCGAGACTCTTCGGGACATCCGTGAGAAGTATGCCCATGCACCGATGGTGCTCTCGATCGTGGCACCGGACGATGTGGTTCGTGCCTACGAGGAAGCCGGCTACACCATCCTCGAGGATCCGGCGCGTGCGGTCCGGGCAGCCGCGGCAATGGCGCATTTCGGAACCTCATTCGAACGTGGCGCCGGAGCCGCGCCGCCGTCGCTTCCGCCGGCCGCCATGGGAGTTCCCGACCGCACCGTGGACGAGGACGAGGCCCGCCGCATCCTTGCCTCGGCCGGAGTGCCGATGGCCGCGAGCAGGCTTGCAACCACTCCCGGGGAGGCTGCGGAGGCATGGAGCGCGATCGGCGGGCCGGTAGCGATGAAGATTGTCTCGCCGGATATCCTGCACAAGACCGAAATCGGCGCTGTCAGGCTCGACGTGAACTCGGCGGCGGAGGCGGCGCAGGCTCATTCCGAGATCATGGCTGCTGCGCGCCACCACTATCCGGATGCGCGGATCACGGGCGTCATTCTGTCGGAGATGGTCACCGGCGGGGTGGAGACCGTGCTCGGCGTGATCAGCGACCCGGTGTTCGGACCGGCGGTGATGTTCGGCCTCGGCGGCGTGTTCGTCGAAGTGCTGGGCGACGTGACCTTCCGGATCGCCCCCTTCGGGATTGACGAGGCCCATCGCATGATCCGCGAGATTCGTGGCATCAGGATGCTCGAGGGGGTGCGTGGCCAGCCTGCGTGCGACATCGATGCCCTGGCCCGCGCCCTGGTCAACCTGTCGGTGTTTGCCGCTGCCAATGCCGGCCGGTTCTCGAGCATCGACATCAACCCGTGCATCGTACTGCCCGAAGGACAGGGTGTCGCCGGCGTGGATGCCCTGATCGTGCCGTCCTGACCGGCGGTGTCCTCGCCCCGGGAGGCACACCTCGGCAGCCGGCCGACGGCCTGGGCCGCGGCAACTGACGGGCAGGTGCAGTACCCGACCAGAGCGGAAGAGGGGTGGGGTACGCTCCGGCTTCCGTCGTCGTGCTCCGTCCGCCAACACGGACGTTGATACCGTGTTCGAGGCGACTGCCGAAGCCATGCATGTTGTCGGCGCAGACCCTTGTGAGTGATGTTCGTGCTACAGCCGGCACCGATCGCGGGAGTGTCGAAACCGGGTCTCGTTGACAGATGATCGCGCGCACCCGGTGCAGACAGACACCGCCGGTGCCCGGGTGGATGGACCGCATCGCGCCTGTTGGCCGATGTCAGTACCAGGCAGCCTTGTCGACGACATTCTCGAAGCTGTCGAGCGGCTCGCCGGCAACGAACCGGCGCGCGTTTGCGACCAGGGTCCGGTAGCGCCGCTCGGCGAGGTCCTCCGCGTCGGCGACCGCGATGTGCGGTGTCAGGATAACGTTCTCCATCGACCAGAGCGGGTGACCGTCGGGCAGGGGTTCGATCTCGAACACGTCAAGGCCGGCACCGGCAATGGTCCCGTTGGCAAGCGCGGCGACCAGGTCATCGAGGCTGGTGGTCATGCCCCGGCCGATGTTGATGAAATACGCCTCGGGCTTCATGCGCGCGAAGCGCTCCGCGTTCCACATGAGCTCGGTTTCGGGTGTGTGCGGAACCGTGGTGACGACGAAGTCGGCGTCGGGCAGAACCGCGTCGAGATGCGACGGTGGATGGATCTCGCCCGGACAGTCATGTTCGCGCCTCGCGTCGATGCCTATGATCCGCGCGCCCATGGCCGCGCACAGCCGTGCGGTCTCGGCTCCGATGCCGCCGACGCCGTGGATCAGCACGGTCGAGTTCACGATGTTGCGGTACCCGCGCTTGCGCGCATCCCTCGTCCACCGTCCTGTTCTCTGGGCATCCATCCAGTAGGGCAGGCCGCGCGAGAGCGCGAGCATGAACATGAGGATGTGGTGGGCGATATGGTCGGAATAGATGCCACGCAGGTTGGTGATGACCACCGGGTGGTCGATCAGCTCCTGGTGATAGTAGCCGGCAAAGGGCGCGGCGAACGGGCATTGCAGCCAGCGAATGCGTTTCGCCGCGCGCACCGCACCGGGCGGGATCCAGCCGAGTGCCGCGTCAGCGCGTTCCAGCATGGCGGGAACGTCGGCCTCGGTTCCGGCGCAGGCAACCTCGAGCCCGGGCACGTCCTCGCGCAGCCGGTCCGCGAGCGCGGGAACATTGTCTGTAAACGGGGGCAGGATCGCGAAGACCAGCCGGTTGTCGCTCATCGGTCGCCTCGCTTTCGGGTCAGTCGACGAGTGTCGCCTCGGTGACCGCCTCGATATCGGCCAGGCTGACATCGGGCGCCCGTTCGAGCACCCTGATGCCGCCTTCGACGACATCGAACACACCGAGATTGGTGATGACGCGGTCCACCACTCCCTTGCCGGTGAGCGGCAGGGAGCACTCACGGAGCAGCTTCGACTCACCCTTCCTGTTGGCATGGTCCATGATCACCACGATCCGTTTCACACCGGCCACCAGGTCCATCGCACCGCCCATGCCCTTGACCAGGCGGCCCGGGATCATCCAGTTGGCGAGGTCGCCGGTCTCGGACACCTCCATGGCCCCGAGTATCGAGATGTCGATATGCCCGCCGCGGATCATGGCGAAACTGTCCGAAGACGAAAAATAGCTCGTCTTTGACAGTTCGGTCACGGTCTGCTTGCCGGCATTGATCAGGTCGGGATCGACCTCGTCCTCGGTCGGAAACGGGCCCATTCCCAGCATGCCGTTCTCGGACTGCAGGGTGATGTTGTAGTTGGCCGGCACGTAGTTCGAGACCAGTGTCGGGATACCGATCCCGAGATTGACGTAGAACCCGTCCTGCAGTTCAGCTGCGGCCCGTTCGGCCATCTGGTTCCTGTCCCAGGGCATGGGTGCGTTCCTCCGTGCGACGGCGCGCGTGTCAGGCCGCGCGCGTGGTCCTGTTCTCGATCCGCTTCTCGTGGCTGCCCTGGAAGAGGCGCTGGACATAGACACCCGGAGTGTGGATCGCCATCTTGTCGAGTGTTCCGACCGGAACCAGTTCCTCCACCTCGGCAACGGTCACGGTTCCGGCGGTGGCACATTCGGGATTGAAGTTCATCGCGGTCTTCCGGTAGGTCAGGTTGCCCTCGGCATCACCCTTCCACGCCTTGACGATACCGAGGTCCATCCTGAGGCCGCGCTCGAGGATGTAGGTCCTGCCGTCGAATTCCTTGTGCTCCTTGCCTTCGGCAATCAGCGTTCCGACCCCGGTCGCGGTGTAGAAGCCCGGGATGCCGGCTCCTCCGGCGCGGAGCCGTTCGGCGAGCGTACCCTGGGGATTGAACTCGATCTCGAGTTCACCGGCGAGAAACTGCTGCATGAACAGGTCGTTCTCGCCCACATAGGACGAGATCATCTTCGCCACCTGCCGCTCCTGCAGCAGGAGGCCGAGGCCGAAGTCGTCGACGCCGGCATTGTTCGAGGCGATGACAAGGTTCTTCACACCCGACTCGCGGATCGCCTGGATCAGGTTCTCGGGAATGCCCGAAAGGCCGAATCCTCCCGCTGCGATACTCATCCCGTCCCGCAGCAGACCATCCAGCGCTGACCGCGCATCCGCATAGACCTTGCTCATGTTCCGGTCATCTCCCGTCCGGCGGTCAGTACCTCTGACCCTTCCTGGCCTCGGCTCCCGCGTAAAGAACCCGGCGCTTGATCTCGGTGTCTTGCCGGCACAGGTCGAAATCCTCGTCCGCGAGCCGGCCACGGGGTGATCCCGCGACGGTGAAATGCCCGAAATCGTCCGTGCCCGCAACCAGTGCGACAAGCGAGCGGTCCCCGGTCTGCTGTTTCATTGATGGCCGGATGTAGCGGACGGCCGCGCCGATGCGCCGGTTCCCGGTCCGGTTCGGGCCGGAGGAATGGAACAGGTGGCCGTGGTGCATGGATGCCTGCCCCGGCCGCAGGACGATGTCGACGGCGTCGCTCTCGTCGACCTCGACCGCCACCTCCTGGCCGCGGGACAGCAGGTTGTTCGCGTCGAAGGTGTCGGTGTGCGCCACCTGCCGGTGGCGGTGACTGCCGGGGACAAACCGCATGCAGCCGCTCTCCACGGTGGCCGGCGAGAGCGCGACCCACACCGTGAGCTCGTCGGCGTCGTCCAGACCCCAGTACGTAAGATCCTGGTGCCAGGTGACGATGTTGGTCGAATTCGCATCCTTGATGAAGAGCCCGCTGCTCCACACCATCAGGTCGGGGCCCAGGAGACGGGAGACGGCATCGACGACATGCGGCTTGCGAACCATGGCGTCAAACGACGGCAGCAGCCGGTCCGGGTAGGAACGGAGCATCGAAAGCCGGCTCGGGTCATCGGCGAGTTCCGCTTCCGCCGCCTCGAGGTCCGCGCGCACGGTGCCTGCCTCGTCCGCGCTCATGACGTCAAGCGGGAAGGCGAAACCGTCTCGTTCGTAGGAGTTCGCAAGCTGCTCGGCTGTTGCGCTCATCTGGATACCTGCCATTCGGGGGTAGGGAATGTCCCGGAGTATTTCCGTCTTGAACCGCTCCTGCAAGCGTGAGCCGACCTGATTCCGGCAGCGAGGTTCGAGTGTTTCGATGCAGCGCCGGGAACCGTCTCCAGCGCCGGTCGCGCCCGGCTGAGGGTGGAAGCGACGGGTGTCAGCGGACCCTAGGTGACGTCACGCCAGGTGTCGGGCTTGCCGTCCCGGGTGCCGGGCAGTGGCACTTCACCTGGCCGGGGCAAGCGCTCCTCGTCGGGATCGACAGTCTCCGGCGCGGCGTACTGGGCGAACCAGGTTGCAAGCAGAAAACAGCCGAAACCGAAGATCAGCACCATCTTCAGCGCATCCGGCGACCAGGAGATCCACAGCAGCAGGGGGGTGACAAGCGCCCCGAGCCCTGAGATGCCCATGCCGATCTCGGCCCGGTTCCGGGTGATGTGCCTGCGCAGAAACGCGCCAATGAAGTCGAACAGTCCCATCGCGCTTCCGACCGGCCATCAGGAGTGTCCAGGCCAGCTATACCACCGCGCCGCGCGGCCTGTACAGCACGGGGCGGGCAGGGAAGCATTTGCGCGGTGCACGGTCAGCCCGGAGGCGGCCACAGTTGCGGGAACTCGTCGCCCTCGAACGGGTCGCCGTCGCGGTAGACAAGATCCGGGAACGACGGCGAGGTGGTGCCGGCCCGTTCGACGAAGAGCGCCCCGTCGCCCACCCATCTGACCGAAGTTACGCGGCGCCGCAGTTCGGAGTGATTGGCGGCCGCACGGTGGAGCGTGGAGAAGTCAAACGCGATCGCGTCTCCCGGCTCGACGTCCCAGCTCCTGATCTCAAGGGCGTCCCGATTGGCGTCAAGGTCCGGCACCGGGTCGGACGGGTCGTCGGCATAGAGCGGGGTGCCATCGAACCGGGTTGGCCGGAAACTCCTGCCCCAGCGGTGCGATCCGGCCACGTATTCGATCCCGCGGTCCCGCGGCACCGGATCGGCGGGGACCCAGAAACTGACCGTGCAGGGACTGTCGACCAGGTAGTAGGGCAGGTCGTGGTGCCACGGGGTCTCGGTGGAGTTGCCCGGTTCCTTGACCAGCACGTGATCGTGGAACACCCGTGCCGTGCTCGATCTCATGAGGCGGGCCGCAATCCTGGCCATCGGTGACGCGACAACCAGTGCACGGTAGCCGTCGAACCGGTTCCACACGCAGTAGTCCTGGAAGAACGGCGACCGACCGTCTCCCGGCCGGTAAGTCCGTTCGCGCCAGCTGGGCGCGGCCTTGTTCTCCTCGATCGCCGAACGCACCCCCTCGATCCACGGTTCGAACAGGCCGCGCAGGAGGACGACGCCGTCGCGGTGGTACTGCTCGACCGTCTCCTCGGTCACGGTGATCGCCATGTCCGTTTCCTTCCGGTCAGCGTCGGGCCATGATCTCGCCACGAATCGGGCCCGTGCGGCAAGTCTCTCTCGCCGGGCGGTTGCCATGCCCGGGCGGGCTTCACATGATGACGCCGCATGCACCCGAGGAGCCGACCCGACCCATGGCCGGAACCAACCAGAGCCTGCGAGCTGAAGCCGGACCCGGACCGGAGATCATCCTCGTCGAACCGCAGCTCGGCGACAACATCGGCGCCGCTGCCCGCGCGATGCTGAACTGCGGGCTCAGCCGGATGCGCCTGGTTCGCCCCCGCGACGGCTGGCCCAATCCGCGGGCCACGGCGATGGCATCCGGGGCGGAGGAGGTATTGCGGCGGGTCGCGGTGCATGAAACCACCGGGCAGGCCGTGGCCGGGCTCGACCTGGTTCTCGCCACCACGGCCCGACAGCGTGACATGGCAAAGATCGTCCTCACCCCGCGCCAGGCGGCCGGGCGCATGCGCGCGCGCCTCGCGGCGGGCGGCCGCGCCGGCATTCTGTTCGGCCCGGAGCGGGCCGGGCTGGTCAACGACGACGTCGCCCGGGCCGACGCGGTGATCAACGTGCCGCTCAACCCCGCGTTCTCGTCGCTCAATCTCGCGCAGGCTGTCCTCCTGGTCGGGTACGAGTGGTTCCAGGCCGGACACGAGCCCGAGGTCGCGTCGTCATGGGGTACATCACCTCCGGCGACACACGCGGAGCGCGAATATTTCATGGCCCGGCTCGAACACGAGCTGGAACGGGCGGGGTTCCTGTTCCCGCCCAACCTCGCACCCACCATCAGGAGAAACCTCCGCGCGCTGTTCGCACGCGCAGACATGACCGCGCAGGAAGTTCGCACCCTGCACGGGGTGATCAGTGCGCTGACCGCACGCAAGGGATCGCCCGAGGGTTCCACTTGGGGATTATAAGGAAAGCTTGGCGGCTCATGCCGCGCGCCTCGAGACGTTTCCCTGGGAGCTCCTATGTCGAAAGCCCTCCCTTCCATTTGACAATCGACCCGGGCCGCTATAGTGCTCCGCCCATCCTGGGGAACGTGGAATGTGCCGATGGTGTGCATTCCCGGCCGCGTGGTCCTACCCGGGCATGAACAAGAATCGGCAGGGAGCTGCCAGGTGAGCAATCGTATCGCTTCAAAGCACAAGATCGACCGCAGGCTGGGTGTCAACCTGTGGGGACGAGGCAAGTCTCCGATCATCCGGCGGGAATATGGCCCAGGACAGCATGGCCAGCGCCGCCGCAAGCCGTCGGATTTCGGCGTTCAGCTGATGGCCAAGCAGAAGCTCAAGGGCTACTACGGCAACATCGGCGAAAAGCAGTTCCGCAAGTACTATCGCGAAGCGGTACGCCGTCGCGGCGATACCGGCGAGAACCTCGTCGGTATCCTCGAATGCCGCATTGATGCCGTGATCTACCGGATGAAGTTCGTCCCGACCGTGTTTGGCGCACGGCAGTTTGTCAGCCACGGCCATGTCACCGTCAACGGCACGCGTGTTACCATCCCGTCCTTCCTGTGCAAGGAAGGCGATGTCGTCCGCGTCCGCGAGAAGTCGCGCCAGATCCCGATGGTGCTCGAGGCGATCGCCTCGCCCGAGCGCGACATTCCTGACTACGTCGAGGTTGATCACGACAAGATGCAGGGGACCTTCGTGCGTCAGCCCAAGCTCGAGGACGTGCCCTATCCGGTTCACATGGAACCCAATCTGGTGGTGGAGTTCTACTCCCGGACCTGATCGGACAGGGGCCGTGCCAGCCCCTCGACGATCTCCGCGCCCCCCTGCTGCTCGAGCAGTGCCGGCAGCACCTTCAGCTTCGAACCCCGGTTCCCGCCGCCGAGGATGACATGCTCGCGCCGCATGACGTCGGCGTCGATCCACAGCGGCAGGTCCTCCGGCAGGGCGAGTGGCGTCACCCCGCCGATTTCCATGCCGGTAAGCTCGCGGGTCTCCTCGGCGGTAGCGAACGAGACCTTGCGGGCTCCCAGCTTCTTGCGCACTGTTCGGTTGACGTCGAGCCGGTGAGTGGCCAGGACCACGCATACCGCGAACTTCAGCGGACCGGTCTTCGATCGCACCAGGATGGTATTGGCCGAGTCCTCGGGCGCCACTCCGTAGTGGGCGCAGAAGGTTGCGGTATCTGCCAGTTCCGGGTCGCAGTCCCAGACTTCGAAGTCGAGACCCGACGCTTCGAGGAGCGAGCGGATCCGGGGGAGGGTATCGGTCATGGCTGTGGATCGATGCGGTTGAAGCGGGAAATTCCGGGAGCCGTCGGGTGTCAACCACCGGTTCTTCGGTCATCCGGGCGACCGGAACCGGGCGGATCTCATGTCAGGTGGTTGACGGCCCTCCGAGTGCGCCGGGCACTATAGAAAGAGCGATGCGTCCGATCAACGGACCGCGGATCGCGTGCACTGCGGTGCGTGAGGAGCTCCCGGGTCGCTGGTTCGGTGCCGGGATCCGGCGGTGACACGACGCGCGACACTCCCGGTTACCGTCTGCTTGTCCGCTTGCGCATGCGCACACGCCGTGTTGCGCGCGCATCCGGGCCACGGGCCGGAGGGACAGTGCCGGAACCGTCCTCCTTCGCGGGGCGGGCACGCTCGCGCATGGCGAGACCAAAGGCCGCCAGGGCGACGATGGCAAGCCAGATGCTGCGGGACCACGGTGCGAAGAGCTCGACCGCGAGCATGCTCGCCGGATGGTCGCGGCGATAGAACACGGCGATCACCTGGCCAGGCTCGATCCCGTAGCGGTCCGACTCGACAACGCCTACCGGCGCGGGCTCGATGTGGCCCTGCAACCGGACCCGGTAGCGGGCCGAACCACCGTCCGCGGGCAGCGCCTCGACGATCTCCGCCGACCCGCTCGAGCCCCGGACCAGGAAGATGACATGCGGATAGCCGTAGTAGAGCGCACCGGTAAATGCGAGGAAGGCGACTGCGAACAGGGTACGGGCGGACGGGTCGAGAAGCCGCTTCAGCAGCGGCCGGCCGCTCGATGCGCGAAGCAGCATCGGCGACGTGCCGGCGGACAGGGTATCCCGTCAGGCCGCGGGGGTAACGCCCTTGCGTTCCAGGTACGGCACCAGCTCGCCGGTCTCGTACATCTCGCGGATGATGTCGCAGCCCCCGACGAACTCGCCCTTCACGTAGAGCTGGGGAATGGTGGGCCAGTCCGAGAACTCCTTGATGCCGTCGCGCAGGTCGGGATCCTCGAGCACGTTGACGCCGCGGAACTTGACACCGAGGTGGCTCAGGACCTGAACGACGACGGCCGAGAACCCGCACTGGGGAAAGACCGGCGTGCCCTTCATGAACAGCAGCACCTCCGATCCGTCGACTTCGGTCTGGATGCGATCACGTGTGGTAGTATCGAGCATTGTTCACTGTCCCTGTCTGGATGGGGCCTGGAATTGATGCGGCGCTACGGTGTCGACGTCTGCAGCGCAAGCGCATGGAGTTCGTTGCCCATGCGTCCCTTCAGTGCCGCGTAGACCATCTGGTGCTGCTGAACCCGGGTCTTGCCGGCAAACGCCGCGGAAACCACATGTGCGGCATAGTGGTCGCCGTCACCACGCAGATCCTCGATCGTGACCGTCGCGTCCGGAAACTCTTCCTTGATCAGGCGCTCGATCTCGCCAGCATCCATGGGCATGGTGCGGATCTCCTCGCCTGGTTCAGCCTCCCTGCATGTACCGTGGCAACCATGCCTCGTGCAGCGAGCGCAACACGTCAACCGGTATGGGGCTATCGCTATCGGGTGTCAACAGCCCGTCATTGGTGGTCCGGCCGATCACCGCCGTAGACACTCGTGCCGATCGGGCACGAACGATCACCTCACCAGGCCCGGGCGTTGCCAGCAGATAGCGGCCCTGGTCCTCGCCGAACAGGAAGGAATGCAGCGGCAGACCGGTTTCATTGTTCAGTTCGGCTCCGACCCCGTTGGAGGCGATCAGCATCTCGGCAACCGCCACGACGAGGCCGCCGTCGGACAGATCATGGCACGCCGTGACCAGGCCATCGGCGATCAGGGCCCGGACGAGGTCGCCGTTCGCCCGTTCCGAGGCGAGGTCGACCGGTGGCGGCGCTCCGTCTTCGCGCCCGATGACCTCTCGAAGGTAGAGGGACTGCCCGAGCCAGCCGGTGGTCTCCCCGACGAGGACAAGGATCTCTCCGGCGTTCGCAATCCGCAGCACGGCGCGGCGCGAGATGTCGTCGAGCAGGCCCACGCCGCCGATCACCGGGGTGGGCAGGATCGCCTCGCCGTCGGTTTCGTTGTAGAGCGAGACATTGCCCGAGACCACCGGGAAGCCGAGTTCCCTGGCGGCCCTGCGCATGCCCGCAATGCAGCCCACGAGCTGGCCCATGATCTCCGGGCGTTCGGGGTTGCCGAAATTCAGGTTGTTGGTAATCGCAAGCGGCCGGGCGCCGGTCGCGGTGATGTTGCGCCAGGCCTCCGCCACGGCCTGGGCCCCTCCGGTCTCCGGATGAGCGGCACAGTAGCGCGGCGTGCAGTCGACCGTCAGCGCCAGTGCCCGCGTGGTGTCGCGTACCCGGACCACCGCGGCGTCGCCACCGGGTTCGCCCAGGGTGTCGTTCATAACCATCCAGTCGTACTGTTCCCAGATCCACCGCCGGCTCGCGAGATCGGGCGAGGTGATCAGGGTCTCGAGCGCCTGCCTGGTCGAGTCCGGCGCCGGCACCGCGTCAGCATCAAGCGGAGCTGGCATCGGGGTCGCGGTCCAGGGCCGGTCGTACTCGGGAGCCTGGTCGACCATCGGATCGATCGGGATGTCCGCCTCGACGCGTCCCTTCCTGCTGACCGTGAGCCGTCCGGTGGTGGTGAGCGTGCCGATGACCGCGAAATCGAGCTCCCAGCGCCGGAAGATCCCGCGCGCCGTCCGCTCGGCCTCGGGCCTGATCACCATGAGCATGCGTTCCTGGCTTTCAGACAGCATCAGCTCGTAGGCGGTCATGGCCTCCTCGCGCACGGGAACCGCGTCGAGATCGAGTTCCATTCCGAGCCCGCCCTTGCCGGCCATCTCCACCGACGACGAGGTCAGACCGGCAGCGCCCATGTCCTGGATCGCGATGATGGCGTCCTCGGCCATCAGTTCGAGACATGCCTCGAGCAACAGTTTCTCCACGAACGGGTCACCGACCTGGACCGTCGGCCGGCGCGCCTCGGCTTCCTCGGAAAACCCGGCCGACGCCATGGTGGCCCCGTGGATGCCGTCGCGTCCGGTCCGGGCGCCCACGTAGATCACCGGGTTGCCGGGTCCGTGCGCCGCCGATCGGAAGATCCGGTCGGTCCTGGCGAGGCCGACGGTCATGGCGTTGACCAGGATGTTGCCGTTGTATGCGGGGTGGAAGTTGACCTCTCCGGCCACCGTGGGCACGCCGACACAGTTGCCGTAGCCGCCGATCCCGGAGACGACACCCGAGACGAGGTGGCGGGTCCTGGGGTGGTCCGGATCGCCGAACCGCAGCGCGTTCAGGTTGGCGATGGGGCGTGCGCCCATGGTGAACACGTCGCGCATGATGCCGCCGACGCCGGTTGCGGCACCCTGCCTCGGCTCGATGAAGCTCGGATGGTTGTGGCTCTCGATCTTGAACACGGCAGCGAGCCCGTCACCGACGTCCACCACGCCGGCGTTCTCACCCGGCCCCTGGATGACATGCGGCGCCTCGCTCGGCAGGGTGCGCAACCAGCGACGCGACGACTTGTAGGAACAGTGTTCCGACCACATGGCCGAGAAGATGCCGAGCTCGGTCAGCGTCGGTGTCCGGCCCAGGATCTCCGGGATACGCCGGTACTCTTGCGCCGACAATCCGTGCTCGGCCGCCAGCTCCTCGGTGATGCCCGCCTCCTGTTCCGTCACCGGAACAGCCCTGCCAGGGAACGGAACAGCACCAGTCCGTCCTCGCCACCGGTTTCCCTGTCGATCGCATTCTCCGGGTGCGGCATCAGGCCCAGAACAGTGCGTTCCGGATTCAGGATCCCGGCAATCCGGCGCACCGATCCGTTGGACAGGGTCGGGTCGACGTAGCGCAGGGCGACCAGGTCTTCACCCTCGAGCCGGTCCAGGGTCTCTTCGTCGGCGTGGAAGTTCCCGTCGTTGTTGGCAACGGGCAGGGTGATCGTGCGCGCGGCGCCGTAGCCCGCCGTGAACGGCGATGAAGTGGTGGCGACATCGAGCGTGACCGTGCGGCAGGTGAAGGCGAGGCCCGCGTTGCGCATCAGTGCGCCGGGCAGCAGCCCGACCTCGGTCAGAACCTGGAAGCCGTTGCAGACCCCGAGCACCATGACGCCGCGCCGTGCCTGTTCGACCACTGCGCGCATGACCGGGGCCCGGGCCGCCATCGCGCCCGCCCGCAGATAGTCTCCGTAGGCGAAACCGCCCGGCAGCACGATCAGGTCTGTCGCTGGCAGGTCGGTCTCGTGGTGTCTCACCAGGCGGGGGGCATGTGGCGACACCCGCCGGATCGCCATCGTCATGTCACGGGAGCGGTTGGTCCCCGGAAAGAGGATGATGACGGACCTCATGCGCCGGTTCCGTCCCTGCTCCGGTGAGGGCCCATCGGGTCAGGACGCCGGCGGGCGGGCATATTCCGGTGGCAGGCGCGAATCGAGGTACTCGTCCACGGCGCTGATCATCGGGGACACATGCTCGGAGAAGAAATGGTCGGCGCCGGGAATGAGCGTGTGCTGGATGACGATTCCCCTCTGGGTCGACAGCTTGTCCACGAGCTTGCGGACCGAGTCGGGCGGAACCAGGTGGTCTGCTGCGCCCTGCAGCATCAGTCCGGACGCCGGGCACGGGGCGAGGAAACTGAAGTCGAAGGTGTTGGCGGGAGGTGCGACCGACAGGAAACCAGAGACCTCAGGGCGCCGCATGAGCAGCTGCATGCCGATCCAGGCCCCGAACGAGAATCCGCCGACCCAGAAATACGGTGCGTTTGACTGTGTCTGTTGCAGCCAGTCGAGCGCCGAGGCGGCATCGCTGAGTTCTCCCTCGCCCCGGTCGAAGGCTCCCTGAGACCTGCCGACGCCACGGAAGTTGAAACGCAGGGTCGCGAACCCGCGTGCGACAAAGCTCTGGTAGAGCGCGTAGACCACCTTGTTGTTCATGGTGCCGCCGAGCTCGGGGAGCGGATGCAGCACCAGGGCTCCCGGCGCATGATCGTCGTGGCCGGGCATGAAGCGCCCTTCCAGCCGGCCGTCGGGACCGTTGATGATCACTTCGGGCATCGGTGTGGTCCCCGTGTCACGCTCGGACTGGTGGTAGGATACCGGCGCGACTATTGCATCGGCAACGCGTGGCAGCAATCGTTGTGTTCCCGGCGACGGGGTTGCGGGAGGCTTCGGGCCGTGAGTGTCTATCTCGACTTCAACGCGACGACACCACTGCGCCCCGAGGCGCGCGCCGCCATGCTCGAGGTCATGTCGAGAACCGGGAATGCGTCCTCCGTGCACCGGCCGGGCCGCGATGCACGCCGCCGCCTCGAGGCCGCGCGCCGCGACATCGCCGCCGCGCTCGGGGCCGTGCCGGAGAACCTCGTCTTTACCAGTGGCGGTACCGAAGCGGACATCCTGGCCCTGCGTGGCTGCGGCCGACAGCGAATCCTCGCCTCCGCCATCGAGCATCCCGCGGTGCTCGAGGCGGTTGCCGGCGTTGAACGGGTCCCGGTGCTCGGGACCGGTCAGGTCGATCTGGAAGCGCTTGACGCGATGCTCTTGCGACCGGGACCCGCCGCACTCGTCTCCGTCATGTGGGCCAACAACGAAACCGGCGTGATCCAGCCACTCGACGAGGTGGTGGTCCGCGCCCGCCTGCGGGGCGCGCTCGTGCACTCGGACGCGATCCAGGCCGCGGGCAGGGAGCCGGTCGACTTTGCCTCGAGCGGTCTCGACATGATGTCGGTCTCCGCCCACAAGCTTGGTGGACCGCCGGGTATCGGAGCCCTGCTGGTTTCCGACAGGGTGCGGCTCGACCCGGTGGTGTCCGGTGGCGGACAGGAGAGGGGACGGCGCTCGGGCACCGAGAACCTGCCCGGCATCGCCGGCTTCGCGGCCGCGCTCGGCGCCGCACTGCGTGATTCGGGCGAAGGCGAAAGGGTTCGCCGGCTGCGCGACCTGCTCGAGGACCGGATCGGGGACGCGGCACCCGGGGCCCGCTTCCCCGGACGGGACGCACCGCGGCTCGCCAACACCAGCTGCATCGTGATGCCCGGGGTTGCGGCGGAAACCCAGGTCATGGCTCTGGATCTCGCCGGCGTCGCGGTCAGTGCCGGGTCGGCCTGTTCGTCCGGCAAGGTCGAGGCAAGCCACGTGATTGCCGCAATGCGGGCGGGCAACGATGATGCGCGCTGCGCAATCCGGGTCAGCCTCGGTTGGACTACCGGGCGGGAGGATGTCGAGCAGCTGATCGACGCATGGCTCGCACTGTACAACCGGGCCGCACCCGCAAACGGGACCGGTGGAGCAGCCGCATCATGCCCCGCGTGACCCTCATCCACCGTGACGGCCGGCGCCATGACCTGGATGTGCCCGTGGGCTGGACCTTTCTCGACGTGGCACGCGTTCATGACATCGACATCGAGGGGGCGTGCGAGGGCAACATGGCCTGTGCAACCTGCCACGTCGTGGTCATGTCCCCCTGGTACGACCTGCTTCCGGAGCCGGGAGACGAGGAGGAAGACATGCTGGACATGGCCCAGGGCCTGACAGAGACCTCCCGGCTCGGCTGCCAGATCACGCTCACCGACGCACTCGACGGGATGGTGGTGCGGTTGCCCGACAGCGGCGAAAACCGGTAGCGCCGGGCAGCCGGCGGCTTCAGCGCAGTCCGGCGAGCAGGGGCATCACCTCGCCGGCGAACCGTTCGAGCTGTTCCAGGCGCCGTTCGTACGGCCCGACCAGATCGACGATGACATGGCGGACGCCGGCATCGTGAAACGCGCCGATGACCTCGGCCACGTCCTCGGCCGATCCAAGTGCTCCGTACCGGTCCGCCGCCCGGCGGAAGTCCATGCCATAGCGCTTGGAAAGCGAGGCTGCCGCCACGTCGAGGGCCTTCTCGCGAGTATCGTCGACCCGGGTGAACAGCAGGTGACCGGTCCCGAAGGTTCCGATCGTGCGCCCGGCTTCGTCCGCCGCCCGGGCGATGCTGGTGAGCGCGTTCCGGTACATCTGAGGTGTGACCACGTAGGACACGTAGCCGTCCGCAAGCCGTCCCATGCGGCGGAAAGCCGCCTCCTGGCGGCCACCGAACCAGACCGGCGGGCCCCCGGCCTGGCGGGGAGGCGGACGCATCAGCACGTCGGAGAAACGGAAGAACCGTCCCTGGTAGCCGGCGGGCTCGCCGGTCCACAGCGTGCGCAGTACCTCGACGCTCTCGCCCAGGCGCGCGCCGCGTTCGCCGATCGGCACTCCGGCCACCTCGTATTCCTTCGGAAACTCTCCGCCAATCCCGACGCCGAAGATGAACCGGCCCTCGCTCAGGTGATCGAGCGTCTTGACCTGTTTGGCGACCGGGCCCGGATGGCGCAGCGGCAGGAGGTAGACCGAGGTTCCGAGCAGCAGCCGTCGGCTGACCACGGCCGCCTGCGCAAGAAGCTGGAACGGATCGAGGAACGGTAACGGCATCGAGAGGTGGTCCCCGACCCAGAGCGAATCGAACCCGGTCCGGTCGACCGCCTGAACGAAAGTGACCAGGTCATCGATCCGGGGTTCCCATGGACCCGACAGTTCGTCGGGCTCGCGGTGAATCGTCATCATTCCGAGCCTGAGCCGGCTGGCGAGTGGAAGTGTCATGTCACCTCGACCTGTTGGGTGTGCTGTCACGCGTGATGGCCTCCGGCCGCGGTGACCATGCTACAAGGTTTCGGGCCGTGTCGCGGGTCGCAATTCGCGTCCGGTGCGGCTAGAGTGCCGGCCTTTCGCGAAAGGGCAAGTCGCCATGTCGCAGGAACTCGTGCCTACCGACAGCCTCATGGGACGGCTCTGTGCAGCCTGCCCGCGGGAATGGGCCGACTACGTCGGCCATGCCTTCGTGCGCGGGCTCGCGGACGGCTCCCTGCCGGCGGCGGCGTTCCGGTACTACCTTGCCCAGGACTACCTGTTCCTGATCCACTTCGCGCGGGCGTGGGGGCTGGCGGTCTACAAGTCGGAAACCCTCGAGGACATGCGCGCCGCCACCCAGGCGGTCTCGGCCATCATCGATGTCGAGATGGGCCTGCATGTCAGGTACTGCGCCGACTGGGGTCTCGACGAGGCCGCGATGCAGGCTGTCGACGAGGATCCCGCGTGCGTTGCCTATACCCGCTTCGTGCTCGAAGCGGGCATGGCCGGCGACCTGCTCGACCTGCTCACCGCGCTCTCGCCGTGCACGGTCGGCTACGGAGTGATCGGCCGGTCGCTTGCCTCGGACCCGGCGACCCGGCGGGATGCCAACCCTTACCTCTCGTGGATAGAGATGTACTCGGGGGACGAATATCTCGACCTGGTGCGCGCGTCGGTCGCCCAGCTCGACCGGGTGGCGGAGCAGCGCGGCGGCCATGCCCGGATTCCGGGTCTTGCCGCCACCTTCCGTTCGGCGACGGTTCTCGAATCGGGGTTCTGGCAGATGGGGCTTGATGCGGCCGGTCGCGGGCAGGCGGCACGGTGATGCACGGGCTTGATCTCGACACGCCGCCGCACGCCACCCGCGTGGTCGTCGCCATGTCGGGTGGTGTGGATTCATCGGTCACCGCCGCCTTGGTCGCCGAGGCGGGCTACGAGGTCGTCGGGGTGACGCTGCAGCTCTATGACCACGGCGCGGCGGTTCGCCGGCCGGGCGCCTGCTGCGCCGGACAGGACATCCACGACGCGCGCGACGTTGCCGAACGGATCGGTATCCCGCACTACGTGCTCAACTACGAGGACAGGTTCCGCCAGTCGGTGATCGATGGATTTGCCGACAGCTACCTGCAAGGCGAGACACCGATCCCGTGCGTCAGCTGCAACCAGACCGTGAAGTTCCGCGACCTGCTCGCAACGGCGCGCGATCTCGGGGCGGCGGCACTTTGCACCGGGCATTACGTGCAGCGGGTTGCCGGTCCGGATGGCGTGAGGATGCGGATGGCGGTGGACCGGTCCCGGGACCAGAGCTACTTCCTGTTCGCGACGACACGCGCCCAGCTCGGGTTCCTGCGGTTCCCGCTGGGTGCAATGGAAAAACAGGAGACCAGGGAACACGCCCGACGGTTCGGCCTGGCGATCGCCGGAAAGCCCGACAGCCAGGATATCTGTTTCGTGCCGGACGGTCGTTACGCCGACGTGGTGCGCCGTTTGCGGCCCGGATCCGTGACACCAGGCGAGATCGTGCATGTGGACGGGACGGTTCTCGGAACCCACAACGGGGTGATCGACTACACGGTCGGGCAGAGAAGGGGACTCGGAATCGGCGGCCGGAAATCGGGCGCCGGTCAGAGCGAGCCGCTCTACGTGGTACGAATCGAGCCCGCGGCGCATCGTGTCGTGGTCGGACCCCGCGCCGCCCTGGCCCGGCACGAGGTTGCGCTTGATGCCGTCAACTGGCTCGATCCTCGGGCACCGGATCGAGCGGGGATGCGCTGCCTGGTCCGGTTCAGGTCAACCCAGGAACCGGTCCCGGCCGAGTTTCGGTCCGAACCCGACGGGGGCGGTCATGTCCGGTTCCGGGTCCCGCAGTATGGCGTCTCTCCGGGCCAGGCGCTGGTGTGCTACCGGGATGACGGCACGGTGCTGGGCGGCGGATGGATCCGGGCTCGCCGGGATCGGACGCCGGCCGGTCGCGGCGGGCTTTCCGGCTGTGCGGCCCCGTTGGACGCCGCCTGACGCCGGTCCGCTCGGTTGACAATCGCCGCGTTCTCTCCCTATATCCGCCCGGTCGACGGGGCGGAGTAGCTCAGCTGGTTAGAGCAGCGGAATCATAATCCGCGTGTCGGGGGTTCGAGTCCCTCCTCCGCTACCAGTCCCGTCCCCTTGCGCGCATGTCCGCGGGAAGACCCCGGCGCCCATGCTTGAGCGGAGATCCTGATGAAGCTCTACCATGCTCCCAATTCCCGTTCGGTCAGGATCCTCTGGCTGCTCGAGGAACTCGCCATTCCCCATGAAGTCGTCGACTTCAAGCTCGGCGAGAAGGCGATGCGCGATGCGCCCTACCTCAAGGTGCATCCGATGGGCCGGGTGCCGGCGCTGGAAGACGGCGACATCACCCTGTTCGAGTCCGGCGCCATCGTCGAGTACCTGCTTGCCCGCCACGGCAACGGGCGCATGGTTCCGGCCCAGGACTCGCCGGAGTTCCCGGTGTACCTGCAGTGGCTGCACTATGCCGAAGGCATGATCATGCCGCAGGTCAACGTCATCGTGGTCGAAACCGTTTTCCTGCCGCCCGAACGCCGCAACCAGACCAATGTCGACCGGGCGACGCGCCTGCTGACCCGGATGCTGACCGCGGTCGACGCGGGCCTCGAGGGGAGCGAGTACCTCGCGGGCGACTTCTCGGGTGCCGACATCATGACCGGGCATGCCTGCTATGCCGCCAGCAGGTTTGGCGCCGACATGACTTCGTTCCCGCAGGTTGCCGCCTATGTCGAACGGCTGGGTGCCCGACCCGCGTTCCAGCGTGCGCTGGCTCGCTGACTCTACCTTCGTGATCAGGACTGCCCCCGTGTCGGGGGTCGAGTAGGAAGCCCGCAGTGACCGGCTTCCGGGAAGGGCGCATGACAGCAGTCGGCAGCCAGCGAGGAGTCCAGGCGAAGGGCCTCCTGTTCGCCGTGTTCGGCATCCTGCTTCTGTCGCCGGACACCCTGATCATTCGCCTGGTCGATACTGATCCCTGGACCTTCATCGCGTGGCGCGGAGCGCTGATGGCGGTCGGCATGACCGTCATCATTGTCGTCCTGCACGGTCTCGCGACACCCGCGCGGGTCATCGCGATCGGATGGCCGGGGATCGTGATTGCCGTGCAGTTCGCGGTCAACAATGCCGCCTTCCAGCTCTCGGTGCAGAGCACGTCGGTGGCCAACACCCTTGCGATCATTGCCACCGCGCCACTGTTTGCCGCCATCTTCTCGGTGATCCTGCTGCGTGAACGGGTCCCGCTGCGCACCTGGGTCGCGATCGGCCTGTCGCTTGCGGGAATTGCGCTGGTGTTTGCCGGCGACTGGCAGGCCGGGGGCAGCCAGTTCGGCAATGTCGCCGCCCTGGTGACCGCGATCGGGCTTGGCGGGCACTTCGTTCTGGTGCGGCTGGCACGACCCAGGGACATGACCCCGGCGATCGCCGCCGGCGGGGTGCTGATCTGCCTGAGTGGCCTGGTCATGGCAGAGTCGATCTACGTGGCGCCGGTCGGTTTCGGTCTTCTGGTGGTGCTCGGCCTCATCCTGCTGCCGGTCTCCTTCCTGCTGCTGACCCGCGCACCGCGGTACATTTCCGCACCGGAAGTCAGCCTGATCCTGCTGCTCGAGACCATCCTGGGCCCGCTCTGGGTGTGGCTGGCGATTGCCGAGACACCGCCGCTGCTCACTCTGGTCGGCGGTGGCATGATCATTGTAGTGCTGGCCGTCCATGCAGTTCTTGCGTTGTGGGCCACTTCCCCGCGGAGATGAGAGACCATGCAGGTCGTCGACGCGCATCATCATTTCTGGGATCTCGCAGCCGGCCGCCATCCGTGGCTGGTCGGTGATCCCGAACCCGGGTTCTTTCTTGGCGACTACTCCGCGATCAGGCGGACGTACCTGCCTGACGACTATCGCCGCGATGCGGACGGGTTCGATGTCGTTGCCACCGTGCATGTGGAGGCCGAGTGGGACCGGTCCTCACAGGTCGCGGAAACCGAGTGGCTCACCGGTCTCAACCGGGAGTTCGGGCTTCCCAGTGTCATCGTCGGTCATGTGTGGCTGGCGGAGCCAGCCTGCGAGAGCATCCTGCGCGGCCACATGGCCCACCCGCTGTTTCGTGGCGTGCGATCGAAGCCGGTGACGTCGCCGGACGGCGACCCCGCGTCGCTGCCGGTTGCGGGCACCATGCGGGATCCGGCCTGGCGCGCCGGTCTCGCCGTGCTCGAGCGGCTCGGGCTGACTTATGATCTCAGGGTTCCGTACTGGCACCTCGGGGAGGCGGCTGATGCAATCGGACCGCACGGCGACCTGCCGGTGGTCCTCAACCACACCGGGTTTCCCTGGGATCGCAGCGAGGACGGACTTGCCGCGTGGCGGACCGCGATGAAGACGTTGGCAGCCCTGCCGAATGTCCATGTGAAACTGTCGGAACTCGGACTGAAGGATGCGCCGTGGACCGTCGACGGCAACCGGCGCGTCGTGTGCGAGGCGGTCGAGATCTTCGGGATCGACCGCTGCATGTGGGCCTCGAACTTTCCGGTCGCCGGCCTGCGGATCGGCTACCGCGCACAGCTCGAGGGGATGCTCGAGATCCTGGGCGACCTTTCGGCAGACGACCGGGACCGGGTGTTCCGCGGAAACGCCGCTGCCTTCTACCGCATCGGCGGCATCGCGCCGTAAGGGATCAGACCATCGGATAGGCGGCCGCGACCAGGGAGGTCTGGATGTCCCAGACCGACTGGGAAACCGCCTGGCCGATCAGGTCCATCCTGCGGATCTGCTCGATCCGGTCCTGCATCTGCTTGAACTCCCGCTGCGGCACCAGTTCCTGGAGAATTCCGCATTCGTAGGTCAGGCAGATGATCACGATGTCGCGCGGGTCCGGGATCTCGTCAGAGAACAGTACGCCCATGATCCGCAGCTTGACCTCGCGTTCGGCGGTCCCGTCGACCACCGGGTAGCGGCGGGACCGGAACACCCACAGGAACCGTTCGTCCTGTCGTTCCAGAATGCCACGCTGCACCAGTCTCGCGAGCGCCTTTTCGCGGATGTTGACCGCATCGTTCGCGATGGTCTCGACCCAGTAGCGCGGTGTCTGCCGCTCGCTGCTCGCGGCGATCAGCGCGAGCGCCGGATCCAGCAGGTCGTCATCCACTGGTGTCGGGTCGATCAGGGTCAGGGAATCGAGATCCGTGTCGATCCGGTTCGCCAGAGCCAGGTCCATCAGGACCGCGCCGGACAGTGCGTAGCGGATGGCACCCTCGGCGACCGGCAGGAAGTCGCCGTCGGTGTCATCCAGCAACAGCAGCATCAGTTCTTCCGGGAACGTCAGCATGGTCGTCGTACCTCGTTGCCACCTGTGTTCCGGACCGGCCCGGGCGTTCCGGGGTCCGACCCCTCCATCATATCTGCAGTCTTTGCCCCTGTTTGTCCACAGGGTTGATCGAGACCGAGTGCGCCGTTGCCGGCCGGGTGAGCGATCATGCCTGCTTGCGCAGCAGAAACTCCCGTCCCACCTTCACCGCAGGTTGACCGCCATAGTCGACGATGTCAGCCGTCGCGTAGGTCTCGCTCCACTTCTCGGGCAGGTATGAACCCGTCCCGACCACGTCGATCGGTGCGTCGGCGAGTGCCATGATCCGGCACTTCTCGGGTGAAAACCCGCTCGATGCCACGATCCGGGCACCCTCGAAACCGGCGGCGTCAAGCTGTTCGCGCAGGTACCAGATCGCGGCGGCGGAGACACCGGTCCCGATCAGGTGCCGCAGTTCCGGTTCCGAGCGGTAGCCGCGAATTGCACGCGGCGCATTGCGCTCGATCGCCGCGTAGGACCGTCCCATGTCGAGACCTTCGATGTAGCGCCCGCCGTGGGTATCGAGCCGGATCGAGAGCCGACCCTGTCGTACGATATCCGGGAACCGGGCGCAGACCGCGATCGCGTCGGAGACTTCCCGGCCGAAGTAGTCCACCAGCACCGTCAGGTCCTGGTCGGGGTGGGTGTTGCGGAACATCTCCGCGGCGCGCACCGTCGAGCCGGCATAGCCGATCAGCGCATGCGGCATGGTACCGAGCCCGCGCTCGCGGCCGAAGAAGTGGGCGGTGTTGTCGGTGGCGCTGCCGACAAAGCCGATGGCGCCGACCTTCTTGCGCGCCTTGTGCGAGCCGACGCTGGCGCCGTAGGCCATGAGTTCGCCCATCTCGTTGCCGGCGCAGTGACGCGCGTCCATGGCGAGAAACGCCACCTTCGGCAGTTCGACACACATCACGTAGGCGTTGTAGGCCGCCACGCAGGCTCCGCCCAGCTTCTGCAGGAACTGGGTCTCGAGATCGACAAGATCGTGGAATGACCCCGAGATGTAGAGGATCGGTTCGCCGGCGCCGACCCAGGCACCTTCCCGGTACTTCAGGTCGACCTCGATTCCGGTGCCGCGCTCCTGTGCCATGTGCTCGAGCCAGGCGATCGCCAGCCTCGGTGCCGAGGTCACTGGACGGCGCATGAACACCGCGTAGGTGACGGGCTTGTCTCCGAAGCGTGCAACGATCGCCTTGGTACGCAGGAAGTAGCTGTCGACATAGCGCGACAGGCTTGTGCCGTCCGGCTCGACCGTCATGCGTGGCACAGGTGTCGCGTGCCCTGCATCTGCGTTCACGTCCCGGGAACCGGCCGGCGGCTGGTCTTGCGTGCGTCTGCTCATGGAAACGGACCCGCCTCCGCGGGGGCAGTTGCCACCATCAGCCCTCGCTTTTGCCGATCGGCCGGCACCAGGTCAAGATGCGGCGACCCGGCGCGCTCCCAGCATGTCGGAAATCAGGAACGCGAGTTCGAGCGCCTGCGACGCGTTCAGCCGCGGATCGCAGTGGGTGTGATAGCGGTCCGCGAGCGACTGCTCGGTGATCCTGCTCGACCCGCCGCCGAGGCACTCGGTGACGTCCTGTCCGGTCATCTCCAGGTGCACCCCGCCGGCATAGGTGCCCTCGGCGGCGTGGGTCTCGAAGAAGCCCCGCACCTCGGCAAGGATCCGGTCGACGGGACGGGTCTTGTAGCCGTTCGACGACGTGATCGTGTTGCCGTGCATCGGGTCGCACGACCAGACCACGGTTCGTCCCTCGCGTTCGACCGCCCGGATCAGCGGCGTCAGTTTTTCGGCCACCTGGTCGGAGCCCATTCGGCAGATGAGCGTGAGCCGACCCGGCTCGTCGTCGGGATTGAGGGTGTCGATCAGCCGCAGCAGGTCATCGGGATCAAGCGAGGGCCCGCACTTCAGGCCCAGCGGATTGTGGACGCCGCGGGCAAACTCGACATGGGCTCCGTCCGGTTGCCTGGTCCGGTCGCCGATCCAGATCATGTGGGCCGACGTGCTGAACCAGCCGCCATCGTCGGTGATGGTGTCGCGTCGGGTCATCGCCTGCTCATAGCCGAGCAGCAGGGCTTCGTGCGAGGTATAGAACTCGGTCTCCCGCAGCTGCTGGGTGGACCCGGCGTCCACCCCGCAGGCGCGCATGAAGCGCAGGCACTCGTCGATACGCGTGGAGATCTCCTGGAACCGGTCGCTCTGCGGCGTGCTGGAGACAAAGCCCAGGGTCCAGCGGTGGATTTCCTCCAGGTCGGCAAATCCGCCCTGGGCAAAGGCGCGCAACAGGTTGAGCGTTGCCGCCGACTGGGTATACGCCCGCAGCTGCCGGTCGGGATCGGGCTCGCGCGAATCCCTGGCGAAACTGATCCCGTTGATGATGTCGCCGCGGTAACTGGGCAGTTCCATCCCGTCCTGGACTTCCACCGGGCTCGAACGCGGCTTGGCGAACTGGCCCGCCAGGCGTCCGACCTTGACCACCGGCATGCCGGCGGCAAAGGTCATGACTACTGCCATCTGCAGCAGGACCCGAAAGGTATCGCGGATGATATCCGGGGAGAACTCGGCGAAGCTTTCCGCACAGTCGCCGCCTTGCAGCAGGAAACCCTTCCCCTGTGCGACCCGCCCGAGCGATTCCTTCAGGCGCAGCGCCTCGCCGACAAAAACCAGCGGGGGGTATCCCGACAGTTCGTTCTCTACCCGGTCGAGGTGATCCGTATCCCGGTATTCCGGGACCTGAAGGATCGGAAACTGCCGCCAGGAACCGGGACTCCAGCTCTTCTCCATCGGGGAGGGTCCTTCCTCTCGGTCTCAATCTGGCGGCACTCCTACCAGCATGACCGGGACAAGTGAAGCCGAATGCCGGGCGCGAGGGTGCGCAGCGCGGCGGGACTGTGCGAAACTGCGGCCGACACGGTCACTTCCTGGCGGGCATGCAGTCGTGCACGGACACACGTTTTCCATATTGGGACTGCCGGTCGCTGCGTCGGTCCGTCGGATCGCCGGGCCCGGGCCCCAGACCGCACTCGTCCGTGCCATCCTGCTGGTATTCCTGCCGTTCTCCGCCGGTTACTATCTCTCCTACTTCTACCGCTCGACCAACGCGGTCATCGCACCGCAGCTGGTTTCCGAGGTGGGGCTGAACGCCGGTGACCTCGGGTTCCTTACCTCGATGTACTTCCTCACCTTTGCGGCCTTCCAGTTGCCGCTCGGGATCCTGCTCGACCGCTACGGGCCGCGGCGGGTGCAGAGTTGCCTGCTGCTTGCCGCCGCCGCCGGCGCGCTCCTGTTCTCGTTCGGTGACGACATCGTCACGCTTGCCGTCGGACGCGGACTGATCGGGCTCGGGGTCGCCGGTTGCCTGATGGCGGCGATCAAGGCCGGCACCATCTGGTTCGATACCCGGCACTGGCCCGTGGTCAACGGTTGCCTGCTGGCGGTCGGGGGCCTCGGCGCGGTATCGGCCACCGCGCCGCTCGAGGCGGCCCTGGGAGTGGTCGGCTGGCGCCACATCTTCGTGGCGCTCGCCTGTGCCACTGTTCTGGTGTCCGGGCTGATCCTTGTCGTGGTGCCCGAAAGCCGTACGGCTGTCGTGCGCTCCGGGCTCGTCCAGCAGGTCCGGGAACTCGGGCGCATCTATACCGACCGCGTGTTCTGGCGCCTGGCGCCGCTCACGGTGGCCGGAATGTCGGCGAACCTCGCGATCCAGGGTCTGTGGGCCGGTCCGTGGCTGCGGGACGTCGCCGGGTTCGGACGCGACGGGGTCGCGCTTTACCTGCTGGCGCTCGCGCTGGCACTCACGGTCGGTTCGGTGCTGCTCGGCGTGGCGGCGAGCTGGGCCGAGCGCAGGGGATTTCCGCTGCTCTCGTTCTTCGTCGTGTTCTCGATCGCCTTCCTGCTGGTCCAGACCGTGATCCTGACCGGTGTTGTGCCCCAGGCCTTGTGGACCTGGATCGGCTTCGGCCTGGTTGCCAACATCGCCATGGCGACCATCGCCTACCTGACGCGCTACTTCCCGCCGGAGCAGTCCGGCCGGGTGATCACCGCGATGAACATGCTGATCTTCTCCGGCGTGTTTCTCACCCAGTACCTGATCGGCGAGGTGATCGACCTGTGGCCGAAGGACGCGGACGGCGGTTACCACCCGCAGGCCTACATGGCGGCCTTTGGCGCGGTGGCCGTGGCGCAGCTGGCGAGTCTCCTGTGGTTCGTGTTGCGCCGGCCGCAAGACGACGGGTCCCGCCAGGAGCCCGTGATCTGACGGCCCGCCGCGGGCGGGCACGCGTACCCGGCATCATCCGGTGCGTGTGGCTGCGGTTCCCTGACGTGCGCGAACATCGGCCGTGCTCGCGTCCGGACGCCCGGACATACCCGAAGCGTTCGGCCGTCCGCGGTGGGGCCTGGGCTCAATCCGCGTCCTCAAGCACCCGCTCCGTTGCCCGCGGCGCTGCGTCCGGCTCGGGATCAAAATTGAAGGCGCGGTTCGCAAGCGCGCGCTGGTTCTCGTAGATCGACCCCTCGTGTCGCGCCGGAGGGTAGGGCAGGCGAACAGGACACGGCACCATGCGCGGCTCGAGAGTGGACTGCCCGGCGATCATCCGCGCCTCGCAGGTCTCCCAGTCCTCGTTGAAACGCCGCATGTCCCAGGCATCCGCTGCTGCCACCTGGTAGAGCAGGAGCATGCGGTCCCGTCCCGAACGGTTCTGCTCCGACCCGTGAACCGCGCGCACGTGGTGGAAGCTGCAGGCTCCCGCCCTGCCCGTCACGCGGGCGGCGGAGGCGATGTCGATCGGGTCCCTGACCGGATCCATGGCGCCCGCGAACACCCCGTCAACATGGTGGTCGTGGGTCGGTCCCCTGTGGGAGCCCGGAACGATCAGCAACGGACCGTTTTCCTCGGTCATGTCATCGAGCATGACACCGACGGCCAGTACGTCGTCGTTGGTGTGCGGATAGAACGCCCAGTCCTGGTGCCATTCCACCGGTGACCCGTACTCGGCCGCCTTGATGTTGATCTTGCCGCCGTGCAACCGCAGGTTCGGACCGATCAGCTTCTTCATCACCGCGATCAGTTTCGGGTGTTCCGCCATCCGCCGGAACAGCGGATGCACCAGGTAGGGTTCCTTGATCCGCCGGACCCGCGGGCGCTCCGCCGTGTGTGACGGCTCGAGGTCGTAGACCGAATCGTGATCGCTGATGCCCGCGGCCTGCCCGACCAGGTCGGCAACCACGCCACGCATGGCGGCCACCTCGTCATCGCTGTAGATCGCATCGACGACCAGGTACCCGTTTTCGTTGTAGAAAGCGACGTCCCGTTCATTGATCACTTGTCGTTCTCCCCGCGTGAGGCGTCGTTGCGGCTGTCCTGGCGCGTCCTGCGTCGCAGGCGGTACCCGGTCCAGACGTACATGATCACGCCGACCGCAAGCCCGTAGACCGAAAAGACCATGATATTGTCGAGCGTGACCGGAGGCCCCGGCTCGATCAGCCCGAAATGCTGCGTGATCGCCAGCAGGATCACCAGGGTGACGCCGTTGACAATACCGCGACCCTGCGGGGTCTCGATCCAGCGCAGCTTCGGCTGCCCGTTCCTGTCTTGATCGGTCATTGCGTCCCGTCCATCAAGCCCGGCGCATTTCACGCTGTCCGGGCGCCGAACGCAAGGGCTCGGACGGGCTGGATCCCGCATGTGCCGCATCCCGGGCCCGGATCGTCGCACATGCGACACGTCGCCACCGGTCGCGGCGTCCGGGAACCGGCCGGATGGCGTCAGTTCGCTGCGCCGGTCCTGTGGTACCGGGTGGCAAGCAGGCGCAGCCGGTCCCGGAAACACCCGCGCACGCGTGCACTCCACGGCGTGTCGACCGCGCGCTTCCACTCATCGGACGAGGCCACGTCGGCCGACGCGAGATGGTAGAGCGCCACGTGGCGGTGGCTGCCGCCGGTCTCGGCCGAAAGATACCGCCTGGCCGCAAGCGTGCCGGGCACGGATGCGAGCGCCGGAATATGCTCGGTGTCATACCAGGCGTGGAAGTCATGACTGTGTTCGGGTGCGATGTTGATCGCGTTTACCAGCAGCGCATCGGCGCCCTCCGGTGTCTCCGCGTCGCCGGGCAGGGTCTGGATGCCCTCGAACCTGATCAGGAGAGTGGACCGTGCGGCCAGCCGCTTCGTCCACGGGCTCACGTTCTCGTGCGAGACCGCCCGGTAGGCCTCGCTGCGCAGCGCTCCGATCGACGCGAGGTCATAGGTTGCGACGGCCTGTCGCGGGTTCTCCACGCTGATCCAGCGCTCCCAGCTGTCAAACCCGGCTATCGCGGCGCGTTCGGGCACATGCTCGAGATCGTACCAGTCGTGAAACTCTCCGGCATCGGCGCCGGAAAAGTCAAAGGCAGCCAACAGCAATCCCCGGGCCATGATCGTTCCTCCCTCGCATTCGCGGCCAACGGGCGCAGTCTACCCGCGCAACGGCCCCCTGTCCCCCGGTGCCTGCCGGCCCTATGCAAATTCCGGGGAGAATGTAGACTGCGCAAAACCCGACGGACCGCTGCCAGGAGGAGGGCGTCATGAAGTACCTGCACACCATGGTGCGCATCAGCAATGTCGAGGACTCGCTGGAGTTTTATTGCGGCAAGCTCGGGATGGTCGAGGTGCGCAGGACCGAGAGTGAAGCCGGCCGCTACACCAACATCTTCCTGTCCGCGGCCGAGGACGAGGAGAGGGCACGGTCCGATCGCTGGGCGCCGACGATCGAGCTGACCTACAATTGGGATCCGGAAGCCTATACCGGAGGGCGCAACTTCGGTCATCTCGCCTACGAGGTCGACGATATCTACGCGTTGTGCCAGTCGCTCATGGACTCCGGCGTGACCATCAACCGGCCGCCGCGCGACGGACGCATGGCGTTCATTCGTTCCCCCGACGGTGTGTCGATCGAGCTGCTGCAGAAGGGTGATGCCTTGCCGCAGGCAGAGCCGTGGGCCAGCATGGGCAACACGGGCAGTTGGTAGCGACGCTTCGAGACACGGAGGGACAGGAATGCCTGACGATCGTGCAGTGATACCTGCGCTTGCCGCCGATCAGGAGGAGATGACGGTGTGGCGCCGCGATATCCACGCCCATCCGGAACTCGGCTTCGAGGAGCACCGGACCTCGGCACTGGTGGCCGAGAAACTGAGGTCGTGGGGGCTCGAGGTCACCACCGGCGTCGGGCGGACCGGGGTGGTGGGAACGCTGCGCGTCGGCAACTCGACCCGGGCAATCGGCCTGCGCGCCGACATGGACGCCCTGCCGATCCCGGAGGCGAACGATTTCGCCCACCGGTCGACCACACCCGGCGTGATGCACGCCTGTGGCCACGACGGCCACACGACCATGCTTCTCGGAGCGGCGCGCCACCTTGCCCGGACCAGGGATTTCGAGGGCTGCGTGCACTTCATCTTCCAGCCGGCCGAAGAGGGGATCGGCGGTGCCCAGGCAATGCTGGCCGACGGGCTGTTCGAGAAGTTCCCCTGTGAGTCGGTGTTCGGCATGCACAACCGGCCCGGTCTCGCGGTCGGAAAGTTCTCGAGTCGCCCCGGCGCGATGATGGCAGGCGGGGCGCTGTTCGACATCACCGTCCGTGGCAAAGGGGCACATGGCGGGCGGCCGCAGTCGGGGATCGACCCGGTGATGGTTGCGGCTCACATCGCGACCGCGGCGCAGACCATCGTTTCGCGCAATGCCGACCCGCGCGAGGTCGCCGTGCTCTCGATCACCGCGATCACCTGTGCGGAGTCCTACAACGTGATCCCGCATACGGCCCACATGAAGGGTACCGCACGAACCTTCTCGACCCCGACCATGGAGCTGATCCGCGACAACCTGACCCGGGTGGCCACCGGGGTGGCGGCGGCGATGGGTGCCGAAGCGGAAGTCGACTTCCGGATCGTGTTCGCACCACTGGTCAATGCCGGGGACGAGTTCCAGGCCGCCTGTGACACCGCGGCGTCCATCGTCGGCGACAATCGGGTCAACCGGTCTGGAGACCTGATCTCGGCATCGGAGGACTTCTCGTTCATGATGAACCAGGTACCCGGCGCGTTCATCAACATCGGCCAGGGCGACCACGACCGGTGGGGATGCGAGGTCCACAACCCGAACTACGACTTCAACGACGAGATCCTGCCGCTCGGCGCGAGCTACTGGGTGAAGCTCGTGGAGTCGCAGCTCGCCCCGGACGACTGACCGGACCGGGCCTCGCCGCCGGAGGGACAGGGATGCCGGACGACCCTGCCGTCATACCCGTCCTTGCCGCCGAGCAGGAGGAGATGACGGCGTGGCGCCGCGACATCCACGCCCATCCGGAACTCGGCTTCGAGGAGCACCGGACCTCGGCGCTGGTGGCCGAGAAACTGAGGGCATGGGGGCTCGAGGTCACCACCGGCGTCGGGCGGACCGGGGTGGTGGGAACGCTGCGCGTCGGCAACTCGACCCGGGCAATCGGCCTGCGCGCCGACATGGACGCCCTGCCGATCCCCGAGGCGAATGGCTTCGCCCACCGGTCGACCACGCCCGGCGTGATGCACGCCTGCGGTCACGACGGCCACACGACCATGCTTCTCGGAGCGGCCCGCCACCTTGCCCGGACCCGGGACTTCGAGGGCTGCGTGCACTTCATCTTCCAGCCGGCCGAAGAGGGGATCGGCGGTGCCCGGGCGATGCTGGCCGACGGGCTGTTCGAGAAGTTCCCCTGCGAGTCGGTTTTCGGCATGCACAACCGGCCCGGCCTTGAGGTCGGAAGGTTTGCGTGTCGCCCCGGAGCGATGATGGCCGGCGGGGCGCTGTTCGACATCACGGTCCGTGGCAAGGGCGCGCACGGCGGGCGGCCGCAGTCCGGGATCGACCCGGTGATGGTTGCGGCTCATATCGCGACCGCGGCGCAGACCATCGTTTCGCGCAATGCCGACCCGCGCGAGGTCGCCGTGCTCTCGATCACCACGATCACCTGTGCGGAGTCCTACAACGTGATCCCGCACTCAGCCCGCATGAAGGGTACCGCGCGAACCTTCTCGACCCCGACCATGGTACTGATCCGTGACAACCTGACCCGGGTGGCCACCGGGGTGGCGACGGCGATGGGTGCCGAGGCGGAGGTCGACTTCCGGATCGTGTTCGCACCGCTGGTCAATGCCGGGGAGGAGTTCGAGGCCGCCTGCGCCGCCGCGGCGTCGGTGGTTGGGGACGACCGGGTCGACCGCAACGGGGATATCATCTCGGCCTCTGACGACTTCTCCTTCATGATGAACGCGGTGCCCGGCGCCTACGTGATCATCGGCCAGGGGGTCGCGGAGAGGCCGGGGTCGGACTGGCACCACCCGGGATACGACTTCAATGACGACATCCTGCCGGTCGGTGCGAGCTACTGGGTGAAGCTGGTGGAGACGCGTCTGGCTCCGGACAGTTGACCGGGCCCGGGAGATGAACCGGGCGCGTCGCCGGATCGGACTGCTGGCCGTTGCCCTGGGCAGCCTGATCACACCGCTCGATACCTCGGTCAACATCGCCTTTCCGTATATCGTGGGCGCGTTTGGAGAACCGCTCGCCATGATCAGGTGGGTGGTGATCTGCTACGTGCTGACCTACGCCAGCCTGATGCTGGTGTTCGGCAAGCTCGGGGACCTGTTCGGCTACCGGCTGGTCTTCGCCAGTGGCCTCGTTCTCTCGATCGGTGCCCTGCTCCTGGTGTCGGTCGCGCCGGATTTCGCCTCCCTCCTGTTCTTCAGGTTCCTGCAGGGTCTGGGAGCGGGATTGCTCACCAGTGTCGGGCCGGCGCTGGTGATCGGCCTGTACCCGGCCGGGCAGCGAGCCCGCGCGATCGGGACCTTCACCGTGATCTTTGCGATCGGCAGCATGCTCGGCCCCAGCCTCGGCGGGCAGCTGGTGGAATGGTTCGACTGGCGGGCCGTGTTCTGGTTCCGCGCGCCGATCGCGGCGGTCTCGTTGCTGCTGCTCGTGGCACTGCCGGCCCCGGAACGGGCAAAGGAGCGGCAACCCTACGATACCGCGGGCGCCGTGAGCCTGGTGCTGGCGATGACCAGTCTGCTGCTGGCGATCAACCAGGTACAGGAAATCCCGGAACACGGTGTGGTCCCGGTGCTGGGCCTGGTCGCCGTGTTCGCCGTGGCCGCGGTCTGGTTCGTGCGGGCGGAGCGTCGGGCCCGGGAGCCGATCCTCGAACTCGGCCTGTTTCGCCGGTTTGACTTCGTGGTCGTGAACGCCGCGAGCTGTCTCATGTACTTTGCCGGTTTCTCGGTGATGCTGCTGATCCCGTTCCTGCTGCCGCGCATCGAGGGGCTGTCGGTGACCATGGCGGGGCTTGTCCTCGCCACAGGTTTCGTCGGCGTCGGCGTGGCGGCGCTCGCGGGCGGTCGGCTGATCGGCCGGATCCGCGCGCCCGTTCTCGCTTTCGTCGGCATCGCGCTGACCGGGTTCGGACTGTTTTCGGTCGGCCTGATCGAGTTCCGGCCCTCGCTCGCCTGGCTGGTCGCGGCACTCGTGGTCCAGGGCATCGGCACCGGCCTGTTCCAGGTCGCCTACCTCTACATCGTTACCGGGAGCCTGCCGGCCTCGCAGCGTGGTGTTGCCGGCAGCCTTGGGATGCTGACCAGGACCATCGGTGTCGTCTCGGGTGTCGCGACCCTGACCATGGTCTTCGTCGCCCTGCGCGGGTATGCCCGGTCGCAGGGCGCCCCGGAACCCGAGAGCTTCGAGGCGGGACTGCGGGGCGCTTTCCTGCTTGCAGGCGGCGGCGTTTTGGTGTTCCTGCTTGCCACCATGATCCGGTACCGCATCTGGTTCGGGCGCGGCCCCGCAGGCGGAACCGGCGAGGTGTCCTGAAATCGGAGCCGGTCGATGAACAATTCCGACCTGATCGTGCAGATTCTGCGGGGCGCGGGTGTCACCCACGGCTTCGGCGTACCGAGCGGCAACGTCCTGCCCCTGATCGAGGCGATGCGCCAGGGCGATATCGAATTCGTGCTCACCGCGCACGAGGGGTCGGCCGGATTTGCCGCCGACGTCATGGGACGCATGACCGGGGCCCCCGGACTGTGCATTGCCACACTCGGGCCGGGCGCTACCAACCTTGCGACCGGTGTCGGCAGTGCCTGGCTTGATCGCTCGCCGATGATCGCGATCACCTGCACCCTGAACACGCCGCAACTCGACCGGCGCATCCAGATGCGGATCGATCACCACGCGCTGTTCGGCCCGATCTGCAAGGCGAGCTTGGCCGCACGCAACGGAAACGTCGGGGAAGTGATGCGGACGGCGCTCAGGATCGCGCTTTCGGAGCCGCAGGGTCCGGTCCACGTCGACCTGCCCGAGGACGTTTCGCTTGCACCCGCCGTCGATACCGGGGTCGGGGGAGGGGAGGCGGACGGTCCCGCGCCCGCGGACAGGACTCAGATTGATCATGCCGCCGGGCTCATCGCCGCGGCACGGCGTCCGCTGGTGGTACTCGGCTCCTCGGCGATGCGCATGCGCAGACCGGAGCTGCTTCGCGCCTTCGTCGAGCACCACGGGATCCCGTTCGCGTCCTCGACAATGGCCAAGGGGATGATCGACGAGGATCACCCGTTGGCGGTGGGCTGCATCGAGCGCAGTTGCCGGCAGGTCCAGCGCCGGTTCGTCCGGACCGCCGACCTGGTCATCGGGCTGGGCTTCGACACGGTGGAGGTCGAATACGAGGCCTGGGTCGGCGACGTGCCTGTGCTTTCAATCGACATCGAGGATCCCGATGTCGACGCCACCGTGACGGTGGCCGGGACTGTCACCGGCGACGTCGCGGCGTCACTGGAGCGCCTGCTCGAGCGCCCGGCGGCGGCCAACGAGTGGACGGAGGACGAAATCGGCGGCCACCGTGCCGCGTTCCAGGCTGCGCTCCGGCCCGCGTCCTCCGGATTCGTGCCGCACGAGGCGATCGACATCGTCCGCGAGCTGCTGCCGCGCGACGGGATTGTCAGTTACGACGTGGGTGCGCACACCCACCAGATCGCAAGTCAGTGGACTGCCCACGGCCCGCGCAGCTGCCATGTCACCAACGGCTGGTCGTCGATGGGAATCGGCCTGCCCGGCGCCATCGCCGCCAAGATCGCCCGGCCGGACCTGCCGGTCGTGTGTATCATCGGCGACGGCTGTTTCCAGATGACGGTGGGTGAACTGGCCACGGCGCGCCGTCTCGGCCTGTCGCTGCCGGTGGTGGTCCTGAACGACCGCTGGCTGTCACTGATCCAGATCAAGCAAGTGCGCAGGCAGTACCCCACCTGGGGATCACAGGTGGAGATGGGGGAATACGGCGAGCCGCCGGAACACTATTTCGGGGTGCCGGTGACCGGTGTGCGCGACGCGCAGGGACTGCGTGACGCCCTGCGCGAGGCGCTGGCGGCTCCAGGTCCGACAGTGATCGAGGCGGTCGTCGACGCCGAGCACTACATGGACACGGTGTTCGACTGAGGGCATTGCCCGCAGACGTCGGCGGCTATGCGGGGCGGGTTTTTTTGTCGAAGACCAGGGTGGCCGGCCGCCGCTGCCGGGGCGATTGGCCGCCTCCGCGCGTTGCGTGACAAGATGCGGGTATCGTCTGCACTGCGTCGTGGCGCCGGGCGAAGCCCGCTGGCTACGCCCTCACTCCGGTCCCGGCCAGGCGGCAAGCGGAGGCAGGCTCATCAGGATGGCCTCTATGTTGCCGCCGGTGCGCAGTCCGAACAGGGTGCCGCGGTCGTGGATCAGGTTGAACTCGACGTACCGGCCGCGACGCACCAGTTGGTGCTGACGCTCCTCGTCGCTCCAGGGCTCGTCCATGCGCCGTCGGACGATCGCCGGGTAGATGTCGAGAAACGTCTGCCCGACGTCGCGGGAAAACGACAGGTCGCGTGCAAAGTCCCGTTCGAGGGTGTCGTAGAAGATCCCTCCGGCACCGCGCGGCTCACCGCGGTGCGGCAGGTAGAAATACCGGTCGCACCAGTCCCTGAACCGGTGATGGAACTCCGGATCATGCCGGTCGCAGCACTCTTGGAACGCCTTGTGGAACATCGCGACCGCGGCGGCATCGTCCTGCATCGGGGTAAGGTCGGCTCCGCCGCCGAACCATGACCGGGTGGTTGCGATGTGGCGGGTGTTCATGTGCACGGTGGGAACCCGTGGCGAGCGGGGATGGGCGACCAGCGATATGCCCGATGCCCAGAACGACGGATCGTCCGCCGCACCGGGGACCTGGTGGCGAAACGTGTCGGAAAACTCGCCCATCACGGTCGAGACGTTGACGCCGACCTTCTCGAACACCCGTCCGTCCCGCATGAGCGCCATGACCCCGCCGCCGCCGCCGTCACGGTTCCACGGCGTGCGCACGAAGCGTCCGGGAGGACGTTCCGCTCCGGGACCGGCATGGTCATCCTCGATGGTCTCGAAAGCGGCGCAGATCCTGTCGCGCAGATCCTCGAACCAGCGCTGGGCGTCCTGTCGCTGCTCCGGGTTCGAGAGATACATGGGCGGCTCAGAGTACCGGGCGTTGGAGAGGGGATTCCGCCGAGCGGCGCTCGAACGAGGCCCGGGTCCGGTTTGCGAACGCGACCAGCGAGAGCATCACCGGCACCTCGACGAGCACGCCGACCACGGTTGCCAGTGCGGCACCGGAGTTCAGCCCGAACAGGCTGATGGCCACGGCGACCGCGAGTTCGAAGAAGTTGGAGGTTCCGATCATTGCACAGGGTGCTGCGATCCGGTGCGGAACCCGCCACGCCCATGCCGCGGCGTAGGCGATCACGAACACGCCGTAGGACTGCAGGAGCAGCGGGACGGCGATGAGCACGATCAGCAACGGACGGTCGAGGATCACCTGGCCCTGGAACCCGAACAGCAGCACCACGGTCGCGAGCAGGGCGAGGATCGAGAGCGGCTTGATGCGGGCCGTGAAGCCGTCGACCGCGGAAGCATCGCCGTGGGCCCGTATCAGGTACCTTCGGGTCAAGATACCGGCGCCGAGCGGGACCATCACGTAGAGCACGACCGACAGCAACAGGGTTTCCCAGGGCACCGGGATCTCGGTGATGCCCAGCAGCAGTGCCACGATGGGTGCGAAGGCGAACACCATGATGGCGTCGTTCACGCTGACCTGGACGAGTGTGTAGTTGGGATCACCGCGGGTCAGGTGCGACCACACGAAGACCATGGCCGTGCACGGCGCGGCACCCAGCAGGATCAGTCCGGCAATATACCCGTCCGCGTCCTCTGGCGGGATCCAGGCGGCAAACACCGACTTGAAGAACAGGACCCCGAGTGCTGCCATGGTGAAGGGCTTGATCAGCCAGTTGACCACCAGGGTGATCAGGAGGCCCCGTGGCTGTTCCGCAACCCGGTTCAGGCTCGAAAAGTCGACCGCGATCATCATCGGATAGACCATGGCCCAGATCAGGACGGCCACGACCAGGTTGACGCTGGCGTACTCGAGGCTCGCAAGGGTCGCGAACAGGCCGGGCACCATCTGGCCGAGCCCGACGCCGGCGACGATGCACAGACCGACCCAGATGGTGAGATATCGTTCGAACAGGGGCATTGGCGAGGGTCCGGTGCGAGGGTGGAGGATCGGGGACGGAGGACCGGGCAGGGGCGGCGTGACGGAGCGCCGTATCTGTGCGACGGAACCCGGCTCACGGGTGGACGGGAAACGCGCGGACCCTACTGCGCGCGCCCCCGCTTGTCACCACTGCCCCGGTTCCGGCGTAGCGCTCACAGGCTGGCTCTGCGTGGACCGGTCACGCTTTCCGGGGATAGGCCGATGTCCCGTTGCGAAAGTCGCCGGGGCGGGTCAAGGCGGCAGCCTGCACGGGCCTGGTTGGATCACTATCCCCTGTCACAAGAAGCGGCGTGACGGGCAGCAAACCGGTGCGGTAGGGTTGGATTCCGGTGATCGGGCGAGCCGGACAGACAGATGTGCAACGGCACATCCGGCCCCGGGAGCGTGCGGTGTACCGCAAGGGACCGGACGGCCGGGGGCGACATTCGGAGATTGAGGGGGACACGGCATGGCGAACATGAACGCAGTTCTGGAACAGGCGGTCGCCCGCCAGGACGTTCCCTTTGCGGTCGGCATGGTCGCCGATGCCGACGGCACCCGGTTCAGCGGGGCCGCGGGCGAGGCCGCGGCCGGCCGCGCCGCCAGCGAGGACACGGTGTTCCGGATCTTCTCCATGACCAAGGCGATCGGTTCGGTCGCGGCCATGATCCTGATCGATCGCGGCAGGATCGATTTCGACACGCCGGTCGTCGACATCCTGCCGGAATTCTCCCGCGTGCAGGTGCTGGACGGGTACGACGGCGATACTCCCGTCCTGCGAGCGCCGAGGGTTCAGGCCACCCTGCGCCACCTGGCAACCCATACCAGTGGCTTCGAATACGAGTTCTGGAACGCGGATGTCGCGAGATACCTCGAGGTGACCGGTCACCCCACAATACTCTCCGGGCTCAAGCAGTCCCTGTTCTACCCGCTGACATCGGACCCCGGCACCCGCTGGGGCTACGGCATCGGAATCGACTGGCTCGGCCAGGTGGTCGAGGCCGTCGACGGGCGGACCATCGACGTGTTCTGCCGCGAGGAGATCTTCGAGCCGCTGGGGATGGCGAACACGGGGTTCGAGCTTGAAGGCGGCATGGCGGCGAACCTGGGCACGCTGATGGCTCGCGGCGAGGACGGCGTCTTCGTCCCGTTCGACCTCGCACCGCCGTCGCGCCCCGAGATGTACGGCATGGGCCACAACCTCTACTCGACGGCGCCGGACTACCTGCGGTTCCTGCGCGCGGTGCTGTGCAAGGGTGAACTGGACGGTGCGCGAATCCTTTCCGAGCAGGCTGTCGCCGACATGACGGTCGATCACATGCAGGGGCTTACCTTCCAGAAAATGGTCACCATCGCACCGCCGGTGACTGCGGATGTCGACCTGTTCCCGGGTACGCGGGTCACGCACAGCTTCGCATTCGCGCGCAACGAGGAGGCGATTCCCGGCAAACGCAGCGCCGGATCGCTGACCTGGGCAGGGGTCTGCAACACCCACTTTTGGCTCGACCCGACGAAGGGCATCGCCGGGGTGATCATGACGCAGTCGCTTCCGTTTGTCGAAGAGCGTTTCATGGCGACCTACGACGCCTACGAACAAGCGGTCTACGCCGACCTGTGAGGCAGCAACCGTCGGGCCCGACCGTGCACGCGACATGGGGCCCGGTGGCGGGAACCGCGTTGGCGGCCACGGAATCACCGGTCCGAAGGTCTGAACACTGACCATGGCCCGCCCGTCCACCGGCCTGCACCGGGTTTCGGTCCGGCACCTTCGCCTCGTGGCCGCGATTGCCGAGAGCGGCAGCATGATCCGTGCGGCCGAACAGGTCGGACGCACACAGCCCGCGGTCACCAGGGCGGTGCGGGACCTGGAACGGGACCTGGGCGTCACCCTGTTCGATCGTGGCAATCGCGGGGTCTCGCCGACGCGGTACGGCGAGGTGCTGGTGCGTCACGCGCGTCGGGTTCTTGCTCAACTCGCGGACGCGGGCGAGGAAATCGAGGACCTGGTCCACGGCACCGGGGGCCGGGTTGTCGTCGGAACTCTCCTGGCCGCATCCGCGTGGCTCCTGCCCAAGGCGATTGTCCAGCTGCGTTGCGAACGGCCACGGGTCAGTGTCGATGTGGTCGAGGGGACCCACGATCGCCTGTTGCCGATGCTGTTGCACGGTGACCTCGAAATGGTGGTCGGGCGGCTCAGCGAGTTTCGCCACCGTGCCGGAATTCGTCAGGAACCCCTGTACTCCGAGGAGATCGTGACGGTCGCCCGGCCCGAGCATCCCCTGGTTCACCGCGGGGAGCTTGAACTTGCGGATTTGCAGGAAACCGACTGGATCCTGCCGCCGCCCGAGACCACGCTGCGCCGGCAGATCGAGAAGGTGTTCTTTGACGCCGGCCTGGACCCGCCCCGCTGCATGGTGCAGTCCGTGTCCCTGCTGACCAACCGGAACCTGCTGTACGCCAGCGATCTCGTGGGAGCCTGGCCGAGGGGGGTGGCAGCAGATGACCTGGCGCACGGGCGCCTGGTCTCGCTTCCGGTTGACCTCGGAGGCATCCTGTGGCCGGTCGGGGTCTCGACACGCAAGAACTCCCCGCTCTCGCCGACTGCCGAGGCGCTTCTCTCCGCGCTGCGCGCAGTCGGATCAGGTGCCGCGCCACGTGGCCATGCATAAACAACATATCTGATTGCGCTAATTTCACTTGAAGGCATAGCAGGAGCGCCGCACACTGCCTGCATGATCCAGCCGGGAATGGACGGCATGCACGCATCAGGCAGTGGTCTGCGGATCCCGGCGATAGACGTGCGCCACGCTCGCCGGAACAGGCGGTGCTCGTCCTGCCGGCGGAAATCGCGGTCCTGTCCGCGGGACGTGGCTTCACGAGCAGGGGACAGTCGGGGCAGTGCCCCGGAAACCCGCGGGCGGTCCGACCGCTGTCGATACTCCGCGGGGAAGGGGATGGTGAAGACAGGGACGCCGTCGGGGCGCGCCGCACGGTGATCCGTCGCTGACCCCGGGGCAGGCGTGGCAGGCACTGCTCGGGTCTGCGGGACAGGAGGTGTCGGGAGAACCGGAGCGATGGAATACTGCCGAAGCGAGGCCAAGGCGTACGCCCGCGCCAATCTGAAGGGGATCTGGGCTGCTGCCCTGCAACCCTTCGCGCCGGATCTTTCGATCGACGAAGCGGGCATGCGGGCGAACTTCAGGCACTGGGTCGAGGACCTGAGTATTGACGGCGTCTTCATTGCCGGCAAGCAGGGCGAGTTCTTCTCCATGACGGTGGAGGAACGCAAGAGGGTCTTCGAGATCACGGTCGACGCGCTGCGCGGGACCGGCGCCGGTACCATCATGTCGTGCTCGGACCAGAACCTGGACACGGTGATCGGGCTTGCGCGCCACGCCGAGGCGATCGGGGCGGACTATGTCGTCGTGCACGCCCCTGTCCTTCACTTCGTGACCGACCGGGACCGGATCCTGCTGGAATACTACCGAACCATCAGCAATGCGGTGGAGATCGGCATCGCCCTGTGGAGCCATCCCGACAGCGGTTACCTGATGAGCCCGGACCTCTGTGCGCGGATTGCCGAACTGCCCAATGTCGTTGCCATCAAGTACAGCGTCCCGAGACCGATGTACGCCGAACTGACCCGACTGGCCGGAGACCGGTTGCTTGTCAGCACGGCATCGGAGGATGAATGGCTCGACAACATCCTCGAACTTGGCTGGCAGCTGTATCTCTGTTCGTCGCCGCCGTACCTGCTGCAGACGGCAGTAGATCGCCGGATGCGCGAGTACACCGATCTCGCCCTGACCGGCGACGCCGGGGAAGCCAGGCGGATCAGGGACAGCCTGGAGCCGGTCCGCCAGGCACTGAAACAGACACGTCCGGGAGCCAAGCCGCACGCGCACCAGAAGTTCTGGCAGGAGTTGCTCGGACAGGTCGGAGGACGGGTGCGTCCGCCGATGCTGGAACTGACCAGGGCCGAACAGGCGGCGGTCCGGGCCGCGTTCGAAGGGTGTGGGCTGGGTCTGATGCGCGGTGCCGCTGATTGAGGAGGGAACGGTGATGAGCCTGCATGTCACCCATCCGACCCTGAAACCGTTCGATTTCCGTCGATGGATCGACGGGCATCGCGACCTGCTGAAGCCGCCGGTCGGCAACAAGCTGGTGTTCGAGGAGGCCGGCATGGTGGTGATGGTGGTCGGGGGCCCGAACCAGCGGGTCGATTTTCACGACGATCCCGTCGAGGAGTTCTTCTACCAGCTCGAGGGCGACATGATTCTCAAGGTCGCGGACTCCGGCAGGATCTACGATGTGCCCATTCGTGCCGGCGAGGTCTTCATGCTTCCCCCGCACGTGCGGCACTCCCCGCAGCGACCCGTTCCCGACTCCGTCGGCCTTGTCGTCGAGGCACCGCGTGTCGGCGACATGAAGGACGGTTTCGAGTGGTTCTGCTTCGAGTGCGGCAGCCTGGTGCATCGGGTGGAACTGCCCGTCAGCAACATCGTCACCGATCTGCCGCCGCTCTTCGACGCCTTCTATTCCGATGAGACCGCCCGCACCTGCCCGGTGTGCAGCGCGTTGCATCCCGGACGCGAACCACCCGACGGGTGGGCGGTGATCTGATCGCGTAGGCCGGGTGTCACGTCACCCGCCCTGAATGAAACCGCCTTGCGGAAGGAGATCCTGAGATGAACCCGACCAGACTTGTGTGCCGCCTGCTCCTCGCCCTCGGCATGGTTGCGCTCGGAGCGTCCGTTGCCCAGGCGAAGGAGTTCCGGTTCGGCCTCATCACCCCGCCCCCGCACGTCTGGACCAAGGCGGCGGCTGCATTCGGCGAGGATCCGAGCGCACAGACCGGAGGAGCCCATTCAGTCAGCGTGTTTCCGGCACGCCAGCTCGGCAACGAGGCGCAGATGATGCAGCTCCTGCAGTCCGGTGCTCTCGACATGGTGTTCCTGACCATCGCCGAGGTGTCGAACCGGGTACCCGACTTCGGTGCCTTCTACGCGCCCTACATGGTGAGGGACATCGCACATACCGGTGCGCTGCTGAAGAGCGATGCCGCGCTGCAGCTGCTCGATCTTCTTCCGAAGCGGGCCGGTGTCGTCGGGATCGGTTACGGAATGGCGGGGTTGCGCCAGATCGTCTCCCGCGACGAGGTGGCCAACGAGGACGACCTCGCCTGACGCAAGCTGCGCATCACCCCGTTCGAACCGATCCGCGACTTCTACAACGCGCTCAGTGCCGCGCCGACCCCGATGCCGCTGCCCGCTGTCTACAATGCGCTCGCCAATCGCCAGGTCGACGCGATCGACATGGATCTCGAGCTGATCTGGAAGCTGAAATACCACGAGCATGCACGGACGATCCTGGTCTCGAACCACATGATGTTTCCAATGGTCGGACTGGTCTCGGCGAAGGTGTGGGCCGGACTGTCGGACGATGATCGCGCAACCGTCGCGTCGCTGATGAAGAAGCATCTCGACGGTGTCATTGACAGCTACATGCGCCTCAAGCCCACGTTTCTCGCCGAGGTGCAAAAGACCGGCAAGCCGGTGGTCAAGGTCGGTCCCGACTTCTTCGGCAAGGCTGCGGCCCAGTAGGAGGAGACGTGGAGCGGCAAGGCGCCGTCGCTCGGTGCCATACGCGCCGCGGCCGCGGCCCTGTAGCGGTCTGCGACCCCGGTGACTGACCTGACCGCGGTGCGTGCCCGCGCCCGCACCGGAAAACACCGGTGCGGTTCCCGCAGGTGCTGATCCGACTGTCCGACTGCCTGCTGCACCTTGAAAGGGCGCTGCTGGTCGTGACGGGGGCCGGGCTGGTCGGTCTCATCCTGTTCAACGTGGTGACCCGTGCCGCGGGAGTGGCGGTCTACTGGGTCGATGAACTCGCGATCTACGCCATGACCTGGCTGGTCTTCATCGGCGCCGGTCACGCCGTGCGATTGCGCCGGCACGTGCGGGTCACCTTGCTCCTGCCGGCGTTGCCCGACCGGATGCGCCACCGGGCGGAACTCGGCATCGATGTCCTGGTATGGGCGTTCTGCCTGTTGTGCGTCTGGATGAGCTGGCTCTGGTACGATCCCCCCGGGATCGTCGCCGCCGGGTTCGACCCCAACATCTTCTCCGCCCGGACCTTCAACTTCATCTATGACGAGCCGACGCTGACCATCGGTATTGCCAAGCCGTGGGTCTGGCTGGTGATGCCGTGGTTTTCCGTGGCCGCAAGCGTGCACGCCGGTGCGAACTTCGTCGAGCGGACGCGAACTCCCGGAGAGGCCGTGACCGGCGGCATCTTCCTCGCCACGCTGCTGATCGGGGTCCCAATCAGTTTCGTGCTCATGATCTCGGCCACGGCCTATATCTGGCTGTCCGGCAACCAGATGCTGTACGGCGCGTTCATGCAGCGGCTGTTCAGCGGGATCGAGTCGTGCAGTCTGCTCGCGATACCACTGTTCATGCTGACGGGCGAACTGAAAAACGCGGGCGGCCTGACCCGCAGGCTGATTGCGATGGCACGCGTGTTCGTCGGCGGACTGAAGGGAGGGCTGGCCTACATCAACCTGGTCGCGAACATGATGATGGCGTCGATCATGGGCTCGGCCGTGGCAAAGATGGCCGTCATGTCGCGGGTGATGGTGCCGGAGATGGAAAGGTTGGGGTACGACCGTGCCTTCGCCGGCGCCCTGACCGCGGCGGGCGGGCTGCTGTCACCGATCATCCCCCCGTCGATGCTGTTCGTCATATTCGGGGTGCTGGCGCAGATCGCCATCGGTGACCTGTTCATCGCCGGCATCGTTCCGGGCCTGATACTTGCCGGCGCCTTCTGCCTGTGCGTGGCCGCCATGGGAGTCCTGACCGAGTTTCCGGCAACGGCCCGCCTGTCGCGTGGCGCAGTGGTCCGGGCCATTTCCCAGGGCTTGCCCGCGCTGGCAATTCCCCTGGTGATCATCGGCGGGATCGTGCTCGGCCTCGCCACGCCGACGGAGTCGGCGGCGCTGGCGGCACTGGCAGCCTTCGTGATCGGCCGTTTCCTGTACGGGGACCTGGAACTCCGTGACCTCCCGGCGGTCTTCTACGACACCGCCGTCAACTCGGCCGTCGTCACCTTCCTGATCGCGGCCGCAAACGTGTTCGGCTGGGTCCTGATCTACGAGAAAATTCCCCAGATGGTCGCGGGATGGACCGCCGGACTGACGGACGATCCGTTCGTGTTCATGCTGCTGGTCAACCTGCTGCTGCTCGTCGTCGGGATGGTGATCGACGGGATTGCGGCCCTGATCATCGTGGTTCCGATCCTGATGCCGATCGCAACCGGGGTTTTCGGGATCGATCCGTTCCACTTCGGTGTGGTCGTCTGCATCAACCTTGTGCTCGGCCTGCTGACGCCCCCGGTCGGGGCCGGTCTGTACGTGGTGGCGGACATGTCCGGAGCACGGCCGACGGCGATCTTCCTCGCCCTGCTGCCGTTCGTGCTCTCGACCATTGCGGTGCTGGTGCTGCTCAGCTGGCAACCGGTGCTGGTCACCGGGCTGATTTCCGGCTGATCGGGGTCATGATCCTGCCCGGAGTCCGCACCCGGGTCTTTTCACGTCCGTTCCGTATTGCCAGAATGGCGCCCTGTCGGAGTGCTGTCGGCGCTCTGGCCACGTGAACAGCCGCGGCCTGCGCCATGCCCCGTCCCCGAGTGTTGTTCTGCCTGTTTGACGGGCTGCGCCGTGACATGGTCCGGCCCGAACTGATGCCTCGGCTGCATCGGTTCCGCAACTCCTGGTGCGAGTTTCCGAACAGCTCCGCCGCCTTTCCGTCCGAGACCCGGGTTCAGGTCTCGAGCCTGGTCACCGGTGCCTTTCCCGAGGGTCACGGCATCATGGCCAACAGCTTCCTCGACCCGGCGCTCGGTCTTCCCGGACCGCTCGATACCTCCGACATCGAGGGCATGGCCCGGGCCCGGCGCATCTACGGCCGGGTGCACAGGGCCGAGACCCTGGGCGAGTGCCTCGCCCGGGCGCATCGACGCTACGCGGTCGTGACCGCCGGCACCCGGGGCAACGCGATGCTGCTCGACCTGCATGCGGACGAACTCGGCCAGCCGGTGTTCTCGACCCAGTCGGACGCTGTTTCGAGCCGGGCCGCCGACCACCGGGCGATCGTCGGGCGTTTCGGTCCTCCGCCGGCACGGACCTTCCCGGATACGGGAGTGACCGCCTACGTCACTCGCGTGCTGCTCGAACACTTCATTCCGCACCACGACGCCGACCTGCAGGTTCTCTGGTTCAACGAACCCGATCTCACCTTCCACTACCGCGGCATCGGTTCGCCCGAGAGCCTGGCGGCCCTTCGGGCGGTCGACGCCGCGTTCGGCCGGATCCTCGACTGGTGGGACGGAGAGGGCAGGGCGGCCGGCTGGCGCCTGGTCGCCGCCTCCGACCACGGGCAGATCACCGTTACCGGGCAGGTCGACGTGGCGGGCGCCCTGCGTGGCGGCGGTTTCCGGGTCGGGCCTGACGGTGATCTCGCGATCAGGTCCGGCTACAGCAGTCATCTCGTGGTGCGCGACCGCGATCCCTCCCTCGTCGCCCGGGTGGTCGGGTTCCTTGCCGAGCAGGACTGGTGCGGGCTGATCCTGAGCCGTACCGGCATCGAGGGAACCCTGGCGATGGAGGCGGTCGGCGTGTCCAACGAGCGCTCCGCCGACGTCGCCTTCACGCTCCGGACCACTGACGCGGCCAACGACTGGGGCTACCCGGGCACCTGCCTTGCGGACAACCCCGACATTCCGCCGGGCGGCGGGCTGCACGGCGGGTTGCACGCGATCGAGCTGGGAACCCTGCTGGTGTTCGGAGGCGACGGTGTGGTGCCGTCGGGCCGTATCGACAGCCCGGCCGGGGTCATCGACATCGCCCCGACCATGCTCCACCTGCTCGGCGTTGCGTCCCCGCGGACGGCGACGGGCCGGGTGCTGCACGAGGCGTTAACGGGCGCAGCCGTGGCACCTGCCTGGCGCGAGGACATCCTGCGCTCGCGAGCGGGCGACCATGTCCAGCAGCTCACCGTCGCCCGGATCGACGGGCAACGGTCGCCACGGCTGCGCGGTGGAAGGAGGCTCGCATGACACGGACGATCCGGTTGCTGGAGAACATGCGCGCACCGGTCTACATCCCCTACTACCTGGCGCAGGCGCGCGGCGCCTTCGCCGCCGAGGGGCTGGACGTCGACATCCGGCTGTCTCCGGCCCCGACCCGCACTTCCGAGGCGCTGCTGGAAGGCGAGGCTGACGTTTCCTGGGGCGGACCGATGCGGGTCATGATGCACCATGACCGCGATCCGCTGTGCCCGCTGGTGTGTTTCTGCCTGGTGGTCGGGCGCGAACCCTTCACCCTGGTCGGACGCGAACCGCGACCCGGGTTCCGGTTCTCCGACCTGGCCGCCATGCGGGTGGCGACGGTGAGCGAGGTGCCGACGCCGTGGATGTGCTTCCAGGAGGACCTGCGCCGGGCCGGCATCGATCCGGCGTCGCTTGACCGCATTTCCGACGGCACGATGGCGGCGAATATCGAGGCGCTGCGCCGGGGCGACTGCGATGTGGTCCAGCTGTTCGAGCCGTGGCTCGATGTCGCGCTCGAGACGGCGGGTGCCCATGTCTGGCACCGGTTCGCCGACCGCGGCCCGGTCGCCTACACCACCTTCTACACCACCGCCCGGTTTGCCGCCCAGCAGCACGCCGCCTGCCGGGCGATGGCCCGGGCCATGGAGCGGACGCTGGCGGCACTCGCCGTGGAACCCGAGGCCGGGATCGCCGCCGAGGTCCGGTCCTTCTTCCCCGACCTGGAGGCGGCGGCGGTTGCGCGCATCATCGGACGGTACCGGGCCTCCGGAGTGTGGACGCGGACCACCGAACTCGGTGTCGAGGCGATGGTGAGGCTCAAGCTGGGCCTGATCTCGGGCGGGCTGATCAGCCGCGACGTTCCGTGCGAGCGCCTGATCGCGCCGAAGCTCGCGGACGTTCCGCCGCTGGACCGGCCCTCGCCGTCCTGACAGGGTGCGGTGCTTGCAGTGTCGGCGAAGACGCTGCGCACGGGTCTGCCGGTTTCGAACAAGGCGCTCACCTGCAGGGCGGCCGGGAAACCTGCGGAACATGTCGGGAAGATGACCGCCGGCGAGTACACGCTCCGCCTGTTTCCCGGCCAGCAGCTCGGAATCGGCAAGGAAATGATGGGGATGCTCAAGCAGGGCACGCTCGACCCATTTGAGGGAACCAATGCCCAGCCGACCTGTTTCGAGGAGGGCCGGAACTTCAACGTGACCTCCGCGCCCTACGCCTTTCGCAGCCGGGACGAGTTCGTGAAGTTCCTGGACAGTGCGCTGTTCGGGGAAATGGTCGGGCAGTTCGGTGCCGGCGGCGTGACCCTGCTCGGCTACATGGATTCGCGTTCCCCGCGTGCGATCACCACCGCCAACACGGCCGTGCGCTCGCCCGCCCACATCCAGGGTTTGAAGATGCGGGTGTCCGGCTCGCCCGCATTGGTGGCGTTCTTCAAGGCGCTTGGCGCGATCCCGACCCCGATGCCGTTCTCCGAGTTCTTCACCGCTGCCAGGACCGGGCTGGTCGAAGGACAGGACAACGGGATCGAGGTGGTCTGGCCGCGGGGGCTCTACGAGGTCCAGAAGTACTCCGCCCGGTCCGATCACGCCCACGGAGCATGGATGCTGTTTACGGGACAGAAGATGGTCGAGTCCTGGCCGGACAGACTGAAGTCGGCCCACGACGAGGGACTGTGGATCGCCGCCGAGTTCAGCGATGCGGAACTGGCCAGGTCCATGGAAGTGGCCTGTGCCGGTGTCCAGTCGACGGGACATGGCGGTGATCGATGTCGACAAGGGGTCCTTCATCGATGTCGCCCGCACGGTACGGGAGCAGATGGCTGGCGAGGCCTGGGACAAGGGTTGCATGGACCGGGGCCAGGCCCAGCTCGAGGGGCACCGGTAGATCCTGGCAGGTGGTGCGTCGATCGGCTCTCCCGGCGACGGGGAGATGTCCGGCCGGCGCATCGGTTCCGCTGTAGGCTCCCGCACCCAGCGGGTGTTTCGGCTGTTCGACCGAGCGCTCGACTACGCCGTCGCCGGCACGTTCCTTGCCACGGTGGTCGTGCTGTGCCTGCAGATCTTCCACCGCTACGTGCTGTCGGTCCCGCTGGTGTGGTCGACCCCACTCTCGCTGTTCCTGTTCGTCTGGGCGATCTGGCTTGCCGATGCCGACCCTGGGCCAGCACACCGAGGAGGTGCTGGAACTGCTCGGGCGATCGCACGAGGACCGCGAGCGGCTGCGCTCGGCGGGGGGGTCGTGTGATGTGGCGTGGCGCTCGCTGCTATTCATGCCGGTGCTGAAGGAACGGTTCTTCGCCGGGGCGCAACAGCGCGGCGCGGACGCCATCGTCCTCGACCTCGAGGCCAGCGTTGCCGCGAACCGCGAGCAGGAGGCCCGCGCCGCCCAGGACGTCCTGGTGCGGGTCAACATGCCGTGGTGGCCCGCGCTTGCCGACCTCGAATACGCGGTCCGAAACGATGTCGGCACCATCGTGGTGCCAGGTGCTGACACGTGCGAACACATGTGCGCCGTCGATGCCTGCATCAGCGAGCTCGAGGCTGAACGCGGACTGTCACACGGCGGCATCGGGCTGATCCCGGTCATCGAGACCGCGCGCGGCGTGCGTGATGCCGACACGGTCCTGCGCTTGAGCGACAGGATTGTGGCCGTCGACCTCGGGGTCGGTGACTGCCTCGCCGACATGGCGCCGCCGGCATCGATCGAGTTGCAGAGGATCACCTCGCTTGCGATCTTCGAAGCCGCACGCGCGCGCCGCGGACGCCGTGGACCGGGTGGCGCGTCTTCGCGGTTCTGACCGGCAAGTCGCTTCCGGTCGCGGCACTTCGTGATAGGCTCGCGGCCGTTCCCGTCTGTACCGTGTTCCCGGGAGTAAGATGCAGGTTATGAATTCGTCAGCCAATGTTCCGCTCGAGACCTGGGCGCTGTCCAAGCCGCCGCGCTCGAGCGCGCGCGGCGTTGTTGCAACCCAGGAAGCGGAGGCGGCCGAGGTCGGAGCGGCGATGCTGCGCGACGGCGGCAATGCGATCGACGCCGCGATCGCCACCGCGCTTGCGCTGAGCGTTACCGAGCCGTGGATGAGCGGGCTGGGCGGCGGCGGGTTTCTGGTGGCCTGGGTCGCACGCGAGCAGGCGGTCCGGGTGGTCGACTTCGGCATGAAGGCGCCCGCAAGACTCGATCCCGACACCTACCCGCTGACCGGGGCTGCCGGAGGCGACATGTTCGCCTGGCCGGCAGTCAGGGACGATGCGAACATGCACGGTCCGCACTCGATCGCGGTTCCGGGCTCGGTTGCCGGCTACGCGCTGGCGCTCGAGCGCTTCGGGACCAGGTCCTGGCAGCAGGTGATCGCGCCGGCGCTTGCGCTGGCCGGGCGCGGTCACCGGGTGACGTGGTGGACGACGCTGTCCGTCGCCGCCGAGGCCGGGGTGCTCGCCCGCTATCCGGCGTCGAGCGCGCTGTGGCTGCCGGGGGGCCATCCGCCGGTTATGCCGGCCGAAGACCGGGTGCCGGTGCTGCCGATGCCCGCCCTGCAGCGCACGCTCGCACGGCTCTCCGGCGAGGGTCCGCGCGCATTCTACGAGGGTGCGCTGGCGCGGGACATCGCCGGGGAGGTGCAGGCCGCCGGAGGTGTGCTTTCGAGCGATGACCTCGCGTCGTACCGGGCCCGCGTCGTTGATCCGCTTGGCGTCGATCGTGGTGAGGCCCGCTATCACGTTCCGCCGGGCCTGACCGCCGGTCCGACCTTCATCGACGCGGTCTCGTGCCTGCCCGCGCTCGGGCTGGAGACGTCGGAAGGCGAGCGCTACGCCGCCTATGCCCGGGTCCTGATCGCGGCCTACCGGCACCGGCTCGCCACCATGGGCCACGCAGGTGATGCAGGCGAGAAGAGCTGCACCACCCACGTGAGTGCCGCCGACGGGGCGGGCAACCTGGTCATGCTCACCACTACGCTGCTGTCGCGATTCGGCTCCCGGCTGACCCTGCCCGAAACCGGCGTGCTGATGAACAACGGCATCTACTGGTTCGATCCGCGTCCGGGACGGGCAAACTCAATCGCTGCCGGCAGGCGGCCGCTTTCCAACATGTGTCCGATGGTGGCGACGAAAAGAGGGGCGCCCTGGTTCGGGTTCGGCGCATCCGGAGGACGGCGGATCATGCCCGCGGTCTTCCAGCTGGCCTCCTTCGTCAACGACCTCGGCATGGACCTTGGCAGCGCCATTGCCGCGCCCCGCATCGACGTGTCGGGGATCGACCACATCGTTCACGACGACCGCCTCGGCGGGGCGAGCATCGCGGAACTCGAAACCGTCGCTCCGGTGCGGTCATGGCCCGCGACCGCCTGGCCGTCGCTCTACGCCACGGCGTCCGGCGCGATGGTGGACCCGGACGGGCAGGGGTGTACCGGGGGCATTCACGTACCATCGCCTGCCGCTGCGGTTGCCGCGGCATGAACGGGACGACCAGGATGAACGAGAACGAACGTGCGAGCGCCGCCGGGCGGCGCGGAATCGATGGCCGACCTGTTGCGGACGCGGGTCGCGGCCCCATTACCGGTCCGGTCCTGCACGGACACTGCGCGAGCGTCGAGCCGATCGACCCGGCACGTGATGCGGATGCGATCTTCAGGGTCGGCCGTGAGGGCACGGACCCCGACCGGATCTGGGACTACATGGCCTTCGGACCGTTTGCGGAGGTGACCGCGGTCGAGGACTGGCTTGCCCGCTGCGCCGCCTCCCGGGACCCGGTGTTCATGGTCTACCGCGACCGTGCCAGCGGCGAGCCGGGCGGCATGGGAAGCTTCATGGAACTGCGCCCGGCGGTCGGCGTCGGGGAGATCGGCAACATCTGGTTCGGGCGGGGGTGGCAACGCAGCCGGCATGCCACCGAGGCGCTGTGCCTGATGATGGAGCACGTGCTCGGAACCTGCCGCTACCGGCGGCTTGAATGGAAATGCAACGCGCTGAACGCACCGTCGCGCACCGCGGCGCTCCGTCTCGGGTTCCGCTACGAGGGCATCTTCCTGAACCACATGGTGGTCAAGGGATGCAGCCGGGACACCGCGTGGTTCTCGCTGACCGAGGAGGAGTGGCCTGAGGTCCGGGCGTGTCACGAGCGCTGGCTCGATCCCTCGAATTTCGAGGCCGACGGGACCCAGCGCATCTCGCTCGCGGCACTCACGCGCGCGCTGTGGTAGCAGTCTGAACGCCGTGACTGTCCGAAGCCGCGTGCTATATGCATGCGGCTAGTCCATGCCGTCCGGACCGTCACCTGCGCAGGGGAGAAATCGAACATGGTCAAGTCCGACATCGAGATTGCACGCGAAGCGAGAATGAAGCCGATCCTCGAGGTGGGGGCTACCCTGGGTATCCCGGCGGACTCGCTCGACCCCTACGGCCACTACAAGGCCAAGGTGTCCATGGATTACGTCCGTTCGCTGCAGGATCGCCCGGACGGCAAGCTGATCCTGGTCACCGGCATCAATCCGACGCCGGCGGGCGAGGGCAAGACGACCACCTCGGTCGGCCTCGGCGATGCGCTGAACCGGATCGGCAAGAAGGCGATCATGTGCCTGCGCGAGCCGAGTCTCGGGCCGTGTTTCGGTGTCAAGGGCGGCGCGGCAGGCGGCGGCTACGCCCAGGTGGTGCCCATGGAGGACATCAACCTCCACTTTACCGGCGACTTTCACGCGATCGGAGCCGCGAACAACCTGCTCGCGGCCATGGTCGACAACCACATCTACTGGGGCAACGCCTGCGAGCTCGACGAACGCCGGATCAGCTGGCGCCGGGCGCTCGACATGAACGACCGCGCGTTGCGCTCGATCGTCGGATCGCTGGGCGGGGTGGCGAACGGTTTTCCGCGCGAGGACGGGTTCGACATCGTCGTCGCGTCGGAGGTGATGGCGATCTTCTGCCTCTCCGGCGATCTCCACGACATGCGCCGCCGGCTCGGCAACATCATCGTCGGCTACACCAGGGACCGGAGGCCGGTCCATGCACGCGACATCGAGGCCGATGGCGCCATGACCGTCCTGCTGAAAGATGCGCTGGCACCCAACCTGGTTCAGACGCTGGAGAACAACCCCGCCTTCATCCACGGCGGGCCGTTCGCCAACATCGCGCACGGCTGCAACTCGGTCATGGCGACACGGGTCGGGCTGAAGCTCGCCGACTACGTGGTGACCGAGGCCGGTTTCGGAGCCGATCTCGGGGCCGAGAAGTTCTTCGACATCAAGTGCCGCAAGGCGGGGCTTCGACCCGACGCGGCGGTGGTGGTCGGAACCATCCGGGCGCTGAAGATGCATGGCGGCGTCGAACGCGACGACCTTGGCGCCGAGAATGTCGAGGCGGCGCGGCGCGGCGCGGTGAACATCGAGCGGCACGTGCTGAACACCCAGAAGTTCGGGGTGCCGGTGGTGGTGGCGCTGAACCGGTTCTCGGGCGATACCGACGACGAGATCGCCGCGGTCCAGGACGTGCTCAGGAGCCACGGGGTCGAGGCGGTGATGTGCACCCACTGGACCGATGGCGGCCGCGGCGCGGAGGACCTGGCCCACGCGGTGGTCGAGTTGGCCGAGAGCGGACAGGCCGACTTCCGCCCGATCTATCCCGACGACATGCCGCTGCTGGACAAGATCCGCGCCATCGCGACCACGATCTACCATGCCAACGACGTCTCGGCGCCGGCCCGGGTTGCCGGTCAGCTCCGGGAGTGGGAGGCGATGGGTCTCGGACACCTGCCGGTCTGCATCGCCAAGACCCAGTACAGTTTCTCGACTGATCCCGCGGCCAAGGGCGCCCCGTCCGGGCACGAACTTCCTATCCGCGAGGTCCGGCTGTCGAACGGCGCCGAGTTCGTGGTCGCGATCGCGGGCGACATCATGACCATGCCCGGCCTGCCGCGGGTCCCGGCAGCAACGAAGATCACGCTCAACGACGAGGGGCAGGTCGAGGGACTGTTCTGACCGGCGGCTGTGCCGCAAGCACCAGAGCGGCGGCAAGCAGGGAAACGGCGGCGAACAGCCACAGCGACAACGTGTAGCTGCCGGTGGTATCGCGCAGTGCTCCGGACACCAGTGGTCCGGCCGCCTGCGCGGTCACCTGTACCGTGAGGACGACACCGCGGATCGCACCGAAGCTCCTGCGCCCGAAGTAGTCGGCCCAGGCGATCGGCGGGATGGTCAGCAGCCCGCCGATGCCGGCGCCGAACAGGATCGAGGAGACCACGGCATCGGTCACCGTCTCGATGCCGGGCATCAGAACGGTCCCGCCGGCGAGCAACAGCCCGGTCACCGACAGGGTGATGCGAACGCCGACCCGGCGGACGAGAAGGCCGAAGATCACCCCGGTCACGCCGGAGACGAAGGAGAACAGGCTCACCACCAGCGCGGTCGAGGTCGCATCGAGGCCGCGTTCGAGCAGGTGCGGTGCCTGGTGCAGGCTCACTCCGGCCTGGACGGGATAGGCGAACATGATGAAGGCGAGCAGGACCCAGAACGCCGGGGTTCGCATGGCCTCCGCCCGGCTGTATTCGGGGTCGCGGTGGGGCCGGGTTCCCGACGCGAGCCAGCTCTCCGGTGACCGGCCGTCGGGAACGAGCCCGAGATCCTCGGGCTGGCGCGCCATCAGCACGAAGGTGGGCACGAAGCCGGTGACCAGCACGGTCAGGCCGACCGCGATCCAGCCGGTGCGCCAGCTGCCGGCCTCGATCGCGGCATGGGCGATCAGGGGCATGGCGGTCAGCCCGACCATCAGGGCCACCGTCACGATCGAGTTCGCGAGCGGCCGCAGCTGAACGAACCAGCTGTTCACCGCGCCGTAGATGCCGAGGTCGAAGGGACCGGCAAAGTTGGTACGCGCGATGCAGAACAGCAGGTAGAACACGAAGAGCGACGAGGTGAGCGACAGCAACAGGGCCGCGATCCCCGTCATCAGCACCGCTGCGCACAGCATCACCCGGGCGCCACGGCGGTCGACCACGGGGCCGAGCAGCGGCGAGCAGAGTGCCGCCAGCACACCGCCCAACGATACCGCTCCGGCCATTTCCGACGCGGTCCAGCCGAACTCCTCGGACATAGGCACGACGAAGATGGTGAGCGTGGCAACCGCCGGACCCTGGCGGGCGAACCCGGCACAGCATGTGCACGCGAGCACGATCCAGCCGTAATAGAACGGCAACCGGTCCGCCAGCCGTCGCTGAATCCGCAGCACCGTGTCAGGCCGTCGGGGCCGGGAGGCGGAGACTCAGAAGTCCGTGCACCGACCCTGGTGTTCCCAATCCCCGTAGCGTGTCGGTTCCGGCCCGTCGACACCGCCGATCTCGGGTGCCTGCGCGCTGGGCGCAGGTGTCGCGTCGGCCGCCGACGTGGATACGGAATCAGGCTGTGCGATCCGCACCCGGCCGGTACTCGAACGCACCAGAGAGACGGTGAAGCGGCGGCTTGATCTGGTCATGCCGGGCACTATGCTGGCAACGATCGAGCCTGGCAAGCAGGCAGGCCCCGGGGCGGGTATGCCGTTTTCCGTGGCCCCGGGGAAAGGCGGCATGGCACGCGCGCAGGAAGTTTCCGCGACCCGTAGTGTGGCATTCGACATGCTGCGCGGTGTGCTGGCACGCCGCCGGACCCTTGACCGGGAGATGACGAGCCACAACGGCTACCGGCGACTGCCGGCCAGGGACCGGGCGTTCGCGCGACTCATCGTCTCCACGGTGCTGCGGCGCACCGGCCAGATCGACGCTGTACTCGATGCCTTCCTCGAACGGCCGCTGCCGCGCAGCGGCGCCGCGGTCCAGGACATCCTGCGGCTGGCCACGGCCGAGATGCTGTTTCTGGGCGTGGGTGCGCATGCCAGTGTCGACAGCGCGGTCTCGTTGACTACCTCGCGCGGGCTCGAACGGTTCAGCGGGCTGGTGAACGCGGTGTTGCGCCGTGTCGCCCGGGAAGGCGGCGCGGCCCTGGCCCGGATTCCGGAAACGCGAAACCTGCCAGACTGGCTGCTTGCGAGCTGGATCGACAGGTTCGGAACCGAGGATGCCGAGCCGGCGGGGGCCCCGTTCCTTGCGATCCCGCCGCTCGACATATCGGTCGGGACCGACGCGGAGCGCTGGGCCAGGGAACTCGATGCGACTGTCCTGCCGACGGGAACCCTGCGCCGGAAGTTCGGCGGAGCGGTCAGCGACCTGCCGGGGTATGCCGACGGTGCGTGGTGGGTGCAGGATGCGGCGGCGGCGTTGCCGGTGCGCCTGTTCGGCGATCTCGATGGCAGGAGTGCGCTGGACCTGTGCGCGGCACCCGGGGGCAAGACCGCCCAGCTGGTGGCAGCCGGCGCCACGGTGACGGCCGTCGACCGCGCACAATCGCGGCTTGACCGCCTGCGCCGCAACCTGGCCCGACTCGGCATGAAGGCGCGCACCCTGGTAGCGGACGGGACCACGTGGCGCACCGGGCGCCTGTTTGACTGCGTGCTGGTGGATGCGCCGTGCCTTGCGACCGGGACTATTCGCAGGAACCCGGACAGCCTGCACAACAGGCACCCGGGCCAACTGGAGGGGCTGATCGCGCTGCAGGACGCGTTGCTCGATGCGGCGGGAGAGCTGGTGCGCCCCGGCGGGCGCATCGTCTACTGCACCTGTTCGCTACAGAGCGAAGAGGGCGAGGACCGGATCGAGGCGCTGCTCGGCCGGGCGCCGGGGCTTCGCCGTGTGCCGGTGAGCGCCGGCGAGATCGGGGGCCTCGACGCGGCGGTGACCGGGGCCGGTGACATGCAGACCATGCCGTTCCATCTTGCCGGACACGGTGGAATAGACGGGTTTTTCGCCGCCAGGCTCGAACGCGAAGTCTGATCCCCCTGCTGAGGCGAAGGCTTGCGGGGGCGGGGGCAAGCTGCTACCTGCAGGCGCAATGACACCGGATGTTCTCATTGCGCCCTCGCTGCTGGCCGCCGACTTTTCGCAACTTGGCGACGAGGTGCGTGCGGTTGCTGCCGCCGGGGCCGACTTCATCCATCTCGACGTGATGGACGGCCACTTCGTACCGAACCTGTCCTTCGGCGCCCCGGTCATCCGCTCGCTCAGACCGCATACCGGGCTGCCCTTCGACGTTCACCTCATGATCTCGCCGGTCGACCCCTACATCGACGACTTCGTCGAGGCGGGCGCCGACATGATCACGATTCATCCCGAGGCCGGGCCGCATGCGCACCGCAGCCTGCAGCGGATCCGCGCTGCCGGGCTGAAGGCCGGAATTGCGCTCAATCCCGGCACCGGCCCGGAGTGTCTCGCGTCTCTCGCTGACGTGCTCGACCTGGTGCTGGTGATGTCGGTCAACCCGGGGTTCGGCGGTCAGGGTTTCCTCGATAGTCAGTGCGGCAAGATCGCGGCCGTCCGGGAACTGGCCGACAGGTCGGGCTGGCCGCTCCAGATCTCGGTCGACGGCGGCATCACGCCGGAAACCGCGCCGCGCGCCGTCGCCGCGGGTGCGGACATACTGGTTGCCGGCACCGCGGTGTTCGGTGGGGGTGAGCGGGAGTACGCGGGGCGCATCCGGGCTCTCAGGACCGGCTGAGACCGCTGCCGGGGCGCTGTCGCGAAATCGGCCGGATCACTGTAGGATCGGCGCTGGCGCGAGAGGGAGGGCCGCCAGGGCGCGGCACTTCCGCCAGGCAACGGGGGGCCCGGACATGGTTGAGGTGGAATGGGCGCGACTGAAGGCGCATGAACTGCGCGACATGGCGCGGCGCGACGCTGTGGTGATCGTGCCGGTCGCGGCACTCGAGCAGCACGGTCCGCACCTGCCGGTCATGGTCGATACCCGGCTGGCGGGAGAGGTCGGGCGCAGGGCCGCCGAACGTGCCGCCAGGGCCGGCGTTCCGAGCCTGGTACTGCCGGTGATCTGGCATGGCCTGTCCGAACACCACATGTCTTTTGGCGGCACCGTCACACTCGATACCCGCAGCTTCTGGCTGACGCTACGCGGCGTGGTCGACAGCGTCGCGCGCCAGGGGTTCTCCCGGATCCTGATCCTGAACGGGCACGGCGGCAATATCGTGGCGATACAGGTTGCGGCCCAGGATCTCGCACTCGAGTTCGGCCTGCCGGTGGTGGCGACAACCTACTGGCTGGAGGCCGCGCCGCGATTTGCCGAGATCCTCGACGTGCAGGAGAATGTCCTGCATGCCTGCGAGGCCGAGACCGCGATGATGATGGCACTCGAGCCCGACCTGGTCGACGCCGGCGACCTGGAAGCGGCGCGAGGTCCGCTCGAGTCCCGCTTCCTGAATGTCGGAACCAATTCCTACCGATGGCGGGCCCTGCACGAGGTCACGGCCAACGGCGTGATCGGGGATCCGTCCCCGGCCACGCCGGAGAAGGGGGAACGCCTGCTCGACGCGGCGGCACAGGCGGTGTGCGATCTGATCTCCGGTCCGGACACCTTCGCGCCACGGGATGACCTGAGGCCCGGGGCGGTCGGGGGTGTCGGGTTCCGGCGCGGATAGCGACGGGGCGACAGCCTTGGAAATGGTGGAACCCATCCGGCTGGCCATGGTTGCCGGTGTGGCGCTTGTCGTCTCGCTCGCCGGGAGCGGGATGCTGGTCCGGGTGCTCAGGTTCTTCAGGGTCGAGGACGTGCCGAACGACCGCAGCAGCCATGTTGCGTCGATGCCGCGCGGCGGCGGCCTGGCCGTGCTCGGGGCCGTCCTGATTGCCTGGACGGCGGGAATCCCGATTACCGGCGAGGACACGGTGTTCCATCCCCTGATCCTCGGCGGCACGCTGCTGCTGGTGCTGGTCAGCCTGCTCGACGACGTGTTCGGCCTGCCGGCGTTTCCCCGACTGATCGCCCAGATGATCGCGGTCGTCCCCGGGATCCTGCTGCTGCAGGTCTCGGGCGGCCTGTTCGAGGGTGTGGTCAGCTGGCAGGCCGATCTCGCACTCACCGCGCTGGTGTGGCTCTGGTTCATCAACCTGTACAACTTCATGGACGGAATCGACGGTCTCGCCGCGGTCGAGACCGTGAGCCTCGGTATTGGCCTTGCCGGCATGGCGGCCCTCGGACTCGTCGTACCCGGCGTGCTTGACCCGGCAGTCGCGCTTGCAGCCGCCGCCCTCGGGTTCCTGGTGCTGAACTGGCAACCCGCCCGCATCTTCCTGGGCGATGTCGGCAGCATTCCGCTCGGCTACCTGCTCGGGTGGCTGCTGATCCAGCTTGGCAGTGACGATTTCGCCGGGTCCTCCGGCTGGGCCGCCGCGCTCATCCTGCCCGGGTACTTCCTTGCCGATGCCACCATCACCCTTGTGCGCCGCGCCCTGCGCGGGCGCAACGTCATGCAGGCCCACCGCGAGCACTTCTACCAGCGCGCACTCGATCTCGGCCGCAGCCACGCGACGGTCTGCCGCCGCGTCATCCTGGCGAACGCGGCGCTGGTCCTGGTGTCCTGGTGCCTTCCGGTGCTGCGACCCGAGGTGGCGATTGCCATGGCGGCCCTGATCGTCACCGCCACTCTCGGGTGGATGATCGTGCCCGGGAACGGGGGCCGGAGGTCAGATGGCCGGTGACGATGGCGCGGATGTGATGCGGCTTCGGTGCCGGGGGACATGATGCCAAGCGGGCTCAGGCTGGCGATCACGCTCTGCCACGACGTGGTGATGCTTGCCGTCTCGTTCTTCGCCGCCCTGTACCTCAGGCTCGGCGAGGACCTGCTGCTCCTGCCCGGCGAGACAGTGATCCACGGCCTGGTGATTCTCGTCGTGGTCGGGACCCTGGTTCTGGTCTGGATGCAGGTGCACCGGATCGTGTGGAGGTACGTGTCGATCGGCGATCTCGGCCGTATCGTCCGTGCGGTCCTGCTCATCGTGCTCGTCTTCGTGGTCTGCCAGTTCATTTACAACCGGCTCGACGCCCTGCCGCGCTCGTTCCTGGTCATCGAGATCCTGGTATTGACCGGCCTGCTCGCGACACCCCGTCTGTTCTACCGGCTGATCCGGGACCGGGAGATCCGGACCCTGTTCGAACGCGATGCCGGCGACCGGGTCCCTGTGCTTCTGGTCGGAGCCGGGGACGGGTCCGACCTGTTCATTCGCGAGATGAGCCGGGGGCACGAGGCTCCTTACCGGGTGGTCGGCGTCGTTGATGACCGGGGAGACCGGGTGGGCCGGCGTATACGCGGAATTCCGGTGCTCGGCGGTCTCGACACCCTGGCCGAGGTGACCGGGTCACTGCAGCGGTCCGGTGCCGCTCCGCGCAAGCTCGTCATCACGCGCCAGGACATGGACGGCGCGACGGTGCGGAGCATTGTCAGCGCCGCCGAACCGCTGGGCCTCGAGGTCTCGCGGTTGCCGCGCCTGACCGCGCTCGACCGCGCCGGGCAGGGCCAGGCGGCGCTGGCTCCCCGGCCCGTCGACGTCGAGGACGTGCTCGGGCGCACTCAGGCGGTGTTCGAGACCACACCGGTCCGCGACCTGATCGCCGGGCGCCGGATCCTGATCACCGGGGCCGGCGGGAGTATCGGCGGCGAGCTGGCGCGCCAGGTGGTCTCCTGGCTGCCGCGGGCGGTGGCGCTGTTCGACTGCTCCGAGTACCTGCTCTACCGCATCGACCGGGAGCTTGCCGATCTGGCACCGGATGTCCAGCGGCAGAGCCTGATCGGTGATGTGCGCGACCCGGACCGGATCGCGGAGGTCGTGGGCGAATTCCGGCCCGACATCCTGCTGCACGCGGCGGCACTCAAGCACGTGCCCCTGGTCGAGGCCAATCCACTGGAAGCGATCATGACCAACGTGATCGGGACCCGCAACGTCGCGGCCGCCGCCTGCGAGGCCGGCGTGCAGACCATGGTCCTGATCTCGACCGACAAGGCGGTCAACCCGGGAAACGTCATGGGAGCGACCAAACGGCTGGCGGAGTCCTGGTGCCAGGCGCTTGACCAGGCCGGAGCGCAGGCGGGCGGGACCCGGTTCGCCACCGTCCGTTTCGGCAATGTCCTCGGCTCGACCGGCTCGGTGATTCCGTTGTTCGAGCGGCAGATCGCGGCAGGGGGCCCGGTGACGGTCACCCATCCGGAAATGACGCGGTACTTCATGACCGTGCGCGAGGCGGTGTCGCTGGTCCTGCGTGCGGCCGCCATCACCGACGGCAGTTCCACCAACGCCGCCGGCGGCATCTTCGTCCTCGACATGGGCGAGCCCGTGCGCATCCTCGACCTGGCGCGGCAGATGATCCGCCTGTCGGGCTATGCGCCGGACACCGGGATCGAGATCGTCTTCATCGGGCCGCGGCCCGGAGAAAAGCTGCACGAGGTCCTGTTGCACGACGACGAGACCCTGGTGCCCACCGAGGTCCCGGCCATCAGGATGGCGCTGTCGCGCAGCGCCGATCGCCAGGAACTGGCCGCCGCGCTCGACGAACTCGAGCGCCGGGTGGCCGCGCGCGACAGCAAGGCCGCGCTCGCGTGTCTCGGCGACTGCGTTCCCGAGTTCTCCGCCGACGGATCCGCGGGCGATGCCGGACGTCGCTCATCCGCAGCTCACCCGTCCACGCACAGCTGAAGCGGCGGCGTTCGACCGGTGCGCTCCGGGCCGTCTGCAACGGCCCACGTTTGTGAACGGCCGGTGCACGGTGGTTGGCGGCAACGGTGTGCCGTGGGCCACGGCGCGCTGCTGCAGGCTGCCATCCGGGAGGCGTCCATACAAATCAGTGATCACTTTGCCGTGGAATGCGTGATCACCATGCACTGGAATCCGCACTCGTAGGGGGCGTTGCGACCGTCCCCCTCGCAGGGCGCGTAGAACGCGCTCAGCTCCAGCTCATCGACCAAGTCGCTGACGTGATGGACCAGATGCCCCGCAAGGAGCCACTCGCGAAGGTCGGGGCGAGAGCAGCAGCAACTGGTCCGTGTGATCGGGACGAAACGTGGTCGGCATCCAATACATTCTCGATCGGCGGTGCCTTATCAGATCACACCATCGACTCGCTTGAAAGGAATCCCTTGCGACCGCCTGTTTCTACGGCGCAAGCTCCTAGTCCTGCAGCCCGGCGCAGACGTCCGAAAGCTGCTTTTCGACGAGCAGGATATGTTCCCCAAGGAAGACGGAGCGATCGGTTTCGGCTTCCTCCATCGAGGCGCTCCATCTGAACATCATGTTCGATACCGACGAGGCCCATTCCCGATGGGCCGCATTTCTATCGTGCGCACGCTTGGCAACGGAATCGGCAATGGGGTACGCAATCGCAGAATGATCGAGCGGATCGGCATTCTTGATGATCCAGTGAAGAGCGCCGTCGTAAGCGGCTTCCGCGCGTGCAAGAGCCTGATCATAGATGACACCTGCCGTCTGAAACTCCTCCCTGTAGTCCTCGTCCGCCTTTGCCTTGCCGGCGTCGAACGCGGCACTTGCCTCCTCCCACACCGGGCCCATGCTGAGCTGCCGAATGTCGTCACAAATCGTTTGTCCCCACGCGGCCGCACTCACCGCGGCCGACATGACAGTCGCGAGGATGAGCGAGCGCGTCATGGCCGTCTCTGTTCGGGTTCCGGATGCGTTGCGGCCGTCGAGGCTGGTGTCAGGTGCCGAGCGGTTGCAATCGCAGGCGGGCATGTAGCGTCCTCGTTCGTCAGGGTTGTGTACAGAGAGTTCTGCAAAAAGGGAATGAAGGTTGAGCAGGTCATGGCATGCTGATGATTTGAACAATCACTTCCTTTGAGGAAAGGACACGCCATGACCCGTCACCATCTTAAGGACGCTGTTGCTGGATTCAAGCAGCTCCTGGGCAAGGACGAGGACTTCATTCGCGAGGGCCTTCGGGCTTATCTGCACGATGTTCTGGAGAGCGAGATGACGGCGGCTCTCGGAGCGTCGAAGGGAGAGCGCACGGAGCGTCGTGTGGGCTATCCCTCCGGGTACTACAGCCGCACCCTTGTGACCCGTGTGGGGCCTCTGGAGCACCTCCACTGGCGCAGGACCGACCACACAGATCTTGCGGACGTCGCTCAGGCGAAGCATCTCATCCGTTGCGTGCCGAGCTGGGCCGGTTGCGACGGCGACGCAGCGCCGCTGTCGCAACCGTTTCCCGCCCGGCCCCGTGCTAGTTGGGGTCGTACGTCGTTTGGATTGTCAACGTGTTCGTGGCCGTCTCGCCCTCGTCGTTGGTCATCGTCGCCGCGGCCGTGACCGTAAAGGGGTTGGGCGGAGGCGAAGACAAGGCGTTCAGGTCATCTGCCGTCTTGACCGTTACAAAAATAAGGCCGCCGCTCGTAATACCGCTGTCGGAGTACCACTCCGTGGTAGAGAACTCCACATCGGTGAACTTCGCGTTCGTCCCCGGATTGTCGAAATTATCTTCGGCATTTACGGTGATATACCAGCCAGCAAACGCGCCTACTTTTGCAAACTCCGTATTGAACGTCGGCGCCGCCGCCGCCGGCGTGCCGCTCAGCATCAGCACCGCCGCCAGTGCGGCTGCGAACGCTGCCAGGCGGCGCGGGTCCGTGCGGGTGGAGGAGCCCCCTGCGGTGCTCCACGACGAAGAAGAGGGCTTGACAGCCCGATGTCGATTGATGGTCATGGCATCCTCCGTAGCATCCGGAAAAGACGCGATTTCGACGGCTACACCATTCAGCCCGAGCTGTACTGATGTATCCGCAGCTCACATTCAGGCCGGCTGGCCGGCGCTTGGTGTTACCGGCCGACAAGGGAACCGAGGTTTTCATACGGTGCGGTCGGCGTACGCGATACTCACCGAAAGCCCAACGCCCCTTATATCAGAAATTGAATAACATGTGCGTATCAATAGGGGTTGAATAATGTCTATCTCGTGTTTTTTGCGCTATATTTCACCATGCGACGGTCGAACGCGCTCGCGCGCGGGTCGGGCACGTCG